>JBEKYO010000277.1:0-4549 GCA_049510875.1 Steroidobacteraceae bacterium | reverse complement strand
AGCGTTCCTTCGACTCCACCTGCAAGCTCCTGCACCGCTTCACGACGCTGCGCTGAATCCGTCAAGGACCGTCCATCCTGGAAATCTCGTCTTCGTTCGATAAAATGTGTGTAATAGAAAGACTCATGACCCCTAGTTGTCTGTTGCGAACGGCAGCTACCAGGATCACACCCACGTGCGTTCAGGTACCGGGTTCGGCGTAGTTCGCCACCCAATGATGTACCTGCCGCTCCGCATCTTCGGCGCGCAGACCATCCCATTCGACTCGGAACAGTCGTTGCCTCGCATCCTTCACGAAGCACACAGTGACGCACGCGCTATTTATACGGGTAGTAGAAGCCCACTCGAATCGATATCCCAACTCCGAAAGTTTCCCAAAATCTATCGACGATACCAGTCGTTCCGCGGTCCGCCCGACTGACTCCCACTTGGTGTTAAGAGATGCGCGCTCGAAGCATTCCAAATATTGTTTCAATTCGAAGTGATATGCACGTTCGGTTTCGAACTGCCAGGTGACAAGCCGCTCCGACACAGCGACGTCGACTTGGAAGGCACCGCATCCAACATCTCCGCAAGAACAACGGCCGATCAGTAGCTTGCCCCTGCGGCCCAGAGCCGGTTGCCGAAAAAATTGCGGCGGATCGATTCCAAGAGAATCGTCGGCCAAATCTCGCAGCAAATCGATTCCGTCGATTACCGGCCGTACTTGGTGGTCATTCGAGTGTGGTGAAGCTTCGAACCGCAAGTCGAGAGAATGCATAGGTCCTGACCAGTAGTTGACCCTACGGAAGCGAGCTTATCGTAAGGCTCGAATGGCCGCTATGGGGCGACCATTCCATTGCACCGAAGGTCTGTTTCCTCTCCCGCCGCAGCATCGTTTCGCATTGGCCGCTTGATCTCAACGACTATAGATCGGAGTCGGCCAGCGGCTGCTGTGGCGGGCACTCGTCGATGAGTCCTCTCAGCGCGCAGTGCTCTGGTCCGCTGTCTCTTGGCAGGAGATAGATAGAATTGCCGGTCTATGCGTCAAGGTGAGGCAAAAACACCGCGCAGAACTCCCGGTATGCGTCGTGAGGTGAGTAGGGCTGCCCGATTGCCAAGTAGCCTTCCATGTCCTTCAGGAACTTAGTCGAGCGCATCCTGCGATCAAGCTCCTTTCTGAATTCGCTGGATGAGAACCGACTTCCTTCTTGTGCCATGTAATAGCGAAATGCGGAGCCGACGCGTGTCGGGTCCACTTTCACGTTCGAGTGATGTTTCGAGCATTCCCAAGCCCACCACAGATCGAACAGATCCCGCCCGTGCTCCCTCTGCAGGAGAGCTCGCAGCTTGGTACCGAGCATTTCGTCGAGATCATACGATTGGACCTGAACAGCGCGCGGCTCTGCGTTTTCGTTGGGCACGAGGATCGGGACAGGCACGGGGGGATAGAGGCTCCGATTCTCGTTCAGGTTGACCTCGATCTTGAGGTGCGCGAGCGTGGCGTCCTGGGTGTAGGGGTCGTACGTGTATGTGCTTCGAAGTATCTTCGACTTCATAGCCAGATTGCGTACGGCAAGGCGAACGTCCGTCAAGAAAGATTCGGTAGGAGTTCCCAAAACTGGCCGGAGCACTCGGGTCAACGCCTTTTTTATGTGGGACGAGGGACGGTCGCCCACCAGTACGAGATCGATGTCTTCGGAATACCGGCTGGCCGGCGCAAGGTGCCCTTTGTGGAGTACCGTGCCGCCTCGCATTGCGACCTGCGTCGACAAAAAATCGTCTTCGAAAATCGCCTCAACCGCGCGACAGAGCAGATAGTCTTGCTCGACCATCATGTCGGTTGCCCAAGGCGCAACCGTCCGCCATGCCGCAATTTCGCGTGCGGTAATCACCGAAATTCCCCCAAAGCCGTTACGCGGCGGCTGTTGAATGAAATGTTCCAGCGTCGATCAATCGTGGTCTGCTCTCGAGTCGGAACTCCGAGCTCGAGGGGCTGGCGTACGGCGTGGCGGCGGCGTGCCACCCACTTGAAGACATGGTTAGCGAGGGTGTCATACCCGAGGCATTGGAATACGAACCCCAGACGCTGGCCGGCGGGGGCCTGATCCAAGGCATCGAGCGCGGTGACCAGCGCGCCTCTGTCAATCGCCGAAGACAGATCGCGTGTGACACGAGCGACGGTCTCCAGGCCGCCCACCGCAGTCTGATGTCGTAGTAGGTCGAGCAACGTCGCAGCTCGCGTGCTGACGCGCCACGGTACGACGTCGTTTTTCACAATTTCAGTCGGGGTTGTCGCGAGCTGCGCCTTTGCGAAGAAGATAACCCGCAATCGGCCGGGGGTGAGCGGTGGATGAACCCTCGACAGCATCACCTGCGTGTCTTGTCGCGCGTAATGGCTTGATCCCCAGTGATGAGCAGCGGAAAGCAACCCGACGTAGTAGTTTGGCTCGATCCGTCGTAGGCAATCATCGATCCACCAAGTCACGGGTGGGGCGCCAAAGCTCATATGCTCCGGTGGCACGATCAGATAGCCCGATGGGCGTCGGGTCGCCGCTACAATTCGGCCACGCTGAGCCAAGCGATGAAGCGCCAAGCGCACTGCCGGCGTTCCTGGTTGCCGCCCGGTTTGACGTGCAAACTCGGCCGGTTCGAAGAAATACCGGATATTGGCTTGGAGCCGCACGAGGGCTGCGTCTGAGCTGTGATCGGTACTTTGAGCTAAATGTTGCGGCATATGAATAGAATAAACATGCGTGTATTATATCGATTAACGATACATTACGAAAGTATTTATTGAAGACCGGGAACATGCATTTATTCCGCCCCCAGGATCCTCTAATTACCGCTGCTCAAGCGGCCTCCGACATTTTCGATGCCGGTGGCGGCTCCCTCCCTCGGATTCTCAGCAATTCCGGCAGGCTCTCTGGCGCAGGCGGGAGCGGCGCTCGTTCGACTCGTTGACCTGATTCGACCCGAGCCCAGTAGCCACGCCCCGGTGTCGGTATCTCCGCTCGTCGACATAGCTTGGCAAGTCCCACATCCGATACCCCGAGCCGTTTCGCCACCTCAAGAACGGGGGCCGTCCATACGAGTTCGTGGAGCGACTCGCGCCTGAAATAATGACGATGACGCGACCGCGGACCGGCTGGTTGCAATACGACTTCAGCTGACAATGCCCTCGGTGGCGCCGTTACTCGCAGCTGCGCAGCGGCGAGCGACAACACCTTACCGCCATGTCCGTTCAATGCTTCCCGGCGCTGCTGCGTTTGGAAATAGGCATAGCCCAGGGTTGTCCTCAGATCGCGATGATTGAGTACATCGCCGATCAAATGCAGCGACACGCCTGATTGTGCGAGCCAGGAACCGACCGTGCGCCGGATGTCGTGGACCCGAATGTTCTGCAAGCCCGCTCGCGCCAGTACGCGCCTTAAGGGTTCCCCGAGCCCCGTCAACGACCGCCCCCGCTTGTGGCCACAAATGATGTACGGATTGTTGGCAATACGGGGAATCATCTTCAGTCTCGCAATCGCCGCATCGCTCAAGGGTGCGAGGAGCGGTTCGCCGTTCTTTGTCAGGCCAACAAACAGCGTGCCCATATCCCAGTCGATATCGGTCCACTTCGCCTTCAACAGCTCGATGCTCCGCAGGCCGAGCAGCAACAGGAGCCAAAGTCCATGCCGAGCGTACTCGTTGTCCTCCTCCTCAAGCGCCCGAATGAACTCCGGCATTTCCACCGTCGTGATGTATCGTCTTCGCTTGCGCTCAGGGAACCATTTGATTCCTCGCGTAGGGTTCGGATAGTTGGGCGGCACGAGGCCTGCCACCTCTCCCCAGTTGAACATGTTGCGGACGACTTCAAGCATGTGATTCGCGGCGTAGGGGTGTCGCGCGCCGATTTCAGAGTGAATAAATTCGATGTCGGCAGAGACAATGCTCGTGATGAGGTGGATCCCGAGTTTCGGAAGGATTCGGCGTCTTAAACAGGATGCATCGTTTTTCCATCCGTGGCGCTTTATCTTGGCGTGATTTTCAATGTATACGGTGCACAGATCGGCGAGAGTTCTCACCGATCTCCGCCTAGTCGGCTCACCTTGCGGATCTTCGTTCACGGCCACTTTGCCTAGATAGGATATAGCGATCCTTCGCGCTTGATCTACGGTCAAGACATCGACCCTTCCGAGTACCGCGAGTCGCTTGCGGCGATGGATGCGGTAGGAACAGACGTAGGCGCGACGCCCGCTCGGGTAAATGCGCAGGCCAAAACAGGCGAAGGTCTCGTCCCAATAGATGCACTGATGGTTCACAGCGTTGCCGACATATGGAAGGGCGTGAACGTTAGCCTGTTCCAGTCTCAGCACCGGCATAGATCACCTGGACTACGGAGTGACCCCCGAGTGACCTGCACAGATGGGGGTTGCAGCACGAAATCGAGTGGGATATCTTCGTCTAAGGAACGTCTGAAGAACTGACCATGAGAACGAGTTTCGGCAGCGACTTCGATCGGAGATTGCGGAGCGGCCCAGTTTTGGTCGCCAGTTCGAGGATGTTTGCCTCAAAACACCGTATT
>JBEKYO010000276.1:0-4633 GCA_049510875.1 Steroidobacteraceae bacterium | reverse complement strand
GTCCGAATCCGGGAATTGAAGTAAAGGTGCGATCCATGATTAGAGACTCGCTTTGATTCGCCCTGGGCAGATCGAGCCCAATGAATTTGAACTCGCTATCCTTGAGCGGATCGCTGTGAAGAATCCGTCACTTCGTCCTTATCTGAGGACCCTGCATGTTTTGAGCCGCGAGTTTACTGGTGTCGGTAGCTACACAAATTTCAAGTGCGAAGAAGATGTGGGCACACAAGTCGTTGAACAGCGCTGGGCAGTCACGCCAACAATTCGGATACGTCCCGTTTTTCTACGCGCAGTCGTACGTTTATAGTGACTCACAATGGATTCCGGCGAAGCGTTGGAGTCTCGGGTCGGAGATAACGAATTTGCACTATCTGATCGCGGCTACTAACTCTCTCCATTAGGGACAAGGCATTCCGACACCAAGTTATCCGTCATGACCCGCACTACAAAAACAGGTTAGGCGCTTTTGGACACGTACACCCGGGCTTGGGCACAGTACAAAACCTGGAGTCGCCTGGGGGCAGGTAGCCTCCTCGTCGGGGTTGTTTCGCTGGCCGTCGTGGTGTACCTCGATGACCCTGCGCATGGTAAGCCCCTGCCTCAAATTCTCGGCTACCTTCTCGGTGGAGTAGGTGTAGCGTCGCTGCTAGTGTTTCTCTTCTGCTACTTGCGACAGCAGCTATTCCATTGCCCGCGTTGCGGGAAATTCTTCACGTTCGGGTCTGTCGTCTGGGCTGGCCAGTTCTTCCGTCGCCGTTGCGGTCACTGCGGCCTGAAGCTTTACGCCAGCGCTTAACGTCAATAGAGCCTCGGCGTTTTCATTGCCTGAAACCTGACGGTGACCAGGGACGGCTCTGAGTCGAGTCCCGCCTCCCGTGTCCCGGTAGTCCGCGTCTGGCGGCAGACGGCCCAGAGCGGTACTAGAGCACATTAGAATGCCTGCCAGAGATTTCGCCGCTCGCGGTAGTCTAATGCCCGATCTTTCCGCAGAAATGCGCCAAGGGAGGATCGATAGCGTTCAAGCGCCATTGTTGCCGATGTGGCAGCCCGGCGGGTTCTTCGGGCAGAATAGGGCATGACGCACGATCACGAACGACAGAGATTGCGTTCTTCCGTAACCCGTCGCGGCTTCATGCTGAGCACAGCGATGCTGCCGTTCGCCACCTGGGCTGCGGGGCTGGATGGTCGGGCGAGCGCAACGACAGGTATTTCTGGCAGTTCTGCGATCGCGCCACCCAAGGTAGCAGACGTTCTGAACGTCCGGGACTTCGAACCCCTGGCCCGTTCAGCACTGCCACCAGCTCACTTCGGCTATCTCGCCACCGGCATCGACGACGATTACACACTGCGACGAAACGAAGAGGCATTCGGCGATTACGAAATCCATGCCCGGCGCTTTGTCGACCTGTCGCGGGTCGATACCGGCACCATGCTATTCGGCGCGCGCTGGCGCACGCCGGTCTACTTTTCTGCCGTCTCGTCGATGCGTGCTTTTCACCCAGACGGGGAGGCAGCGGTGGCGCGTGCTGCAGCGGGGCGATCGACCCAGCTGATGGTGTCTACGGGGGCCTCTGTTCCGCTCGACCAAATTCTGAAGCAGCGCGGTGCCCCGGTATGGCAACAGCTCTATCCGACGGACGACTGGACGGTCACGCAGGACCTCGTGCGTCGCGCGGAATCGGCCGGTGCGGATGCCATCGTGCTGTCAGTGGATTCGACGGCTACAGCGGGTGTCCGAAATTCCGAAACTCTGCGGCGTGCCGCGCGTGTCGATAAACGCGAGTGTACAGCCTGCCATGTCGGAAACCGCCACGACATGTGGCTGCGCGCGCCACTTTTTGCCGGAATCGATGTCTCGCAGGTAAAAGGCCTCGCACCTCCCGGGCTGACTCTCGAGTGGGTCGATCGCTTGCGCGGACTGGTTCGCGGAAAGTTGCTTATCAAAGGCATCGTAACCGGAGAGGATGCGCAAGCGGCGGTTGCGCACGGTGCCGATGGAGTCATCGTGTCCAACCATGGTGGCCGAAACGAGGAGACCCTGCGCGCAACAATCGATTGTATTGCCGAAGTTGTCACTGCCGTCAAAGGCCGGGTCCCGGTGTTGATGGATGGTGGCGCGCGGCGAGGCACCGACGTGTTCAAGGCGCTGGCTTTGGGCGCCTCCGGCGTTGGTATCGGGCGACCTCAAGCTTGGGGTCTTGCCGCCTTCGGACAGGAAGGAGCCGAGGCCGTACTTGATATTTATGCCCGCGAACTCGAAGCAATCATGCGTCAGGTGGGTACCCCGACGATCGCTGCGATCGGTGCGCGTGCTGTTCTGCATCGCGGCGCAGGCTGAACTTACGGATTCAAAAGTGGGTGCGCCTGCCAAGGAGAGATCACTGGAATTGTTGGGCGCGGGTCTGACGGCTGACCTTCATATGCCGGCCGTCAATCTTATGAGCTGCATAGCTCAATTGCGGTTGTGCCTTAATCCGCGAACTGGGGGCGGTAACCGTGAACTACGTTCCTTAATCGTGAACTGGCTTTGTGTCACGCGCGTGATTTCGGTGTCGGATGACAAGCGCGTCAGGATCGGACCGCTCGACCCGCCCCGCTCGTCGCATTCGTGAACCAGCGCAGCCAACGCATCGCGCAGAATCGTCAAGTCCTTGAGCTTCGTCTCGATGAGCGCTAGACGCTGCGCCGCCAGTGCCCGAGTGGTCCCACAGGCACGCTTGCGATCGAGCCCGGGGAGCTGACGGATATCCTCCAATGACAGCCCCAGCGCCTGCGCTCGTCGGATAAAACGCAGCCGATCCAATGTCTCGGGACCGTAATAGCGGAACCCCTGAGAACGTTTGGCCGGAACCGCGAGGAGCCGGCGGCGTTGATAGTAACGAACCGTCTCCACGTTCACTCCCCCCGCCTGGGCCAATCGGCCGATGGTGTATTGTTCCGGTTGCATAGTTGACTCCGTACCATGGTACGGGGTGTAGCCTACGCTCATGGTCAGCTTCGGCAAACACCTTTGGGCCGGCATCGGCGCTGCCGTGATCGGCTCGCTCTGCTGCGTCGGTCCGCTTGTGCTATTGGGTCTCGGCGTGAGCGGGGCGTGGATCGGACAGCTCACCGCCCTGGAGCCCTACCGGCCCGTATTCATTGGGGTGACGCTGGTCTTCCTCGGGCTGGCGTTCCGACAACTGTACCTCCTGCCACAGCGCTGCGAGCCCGGCGAGACCTGCGCCGATCCGCGACGGGTGCGACGGCAGCGCAGCATATTCTGGATCGTGCTAGTTGGCCTGATGGCGCTGATCGCGTTCCCGTGGTTCGCGCCGCTTCTCTTGAGTTGAGGGAGAGTCCCATGCGCAGTTTCATTCCGCTGATCGCGATGCTTCTAGCCGCCACAGCGGTTGCCGGCCCGCCGCGCACCGTCACCCTGCAAGTGCAGAACATGACGTGTGAGACCTGCCCGATCGTCGTGCGCAAAGCCCTGCAACGCGTGCCCGGTGTGACTTCGGCGAACGTTGATTTTGCGCTAAAGACGGCGACGGTCACCTTTGATCCGGACCAAGTCAAACCTGGGGCACTGACTCAAGCGACAACCAACGCCGGCCTTCCTTCCACACTGAAGGCGACTCCATGACCTCGATGGTGCTCGAGTCAACCATTACCTGTCCCAGTTGCGGACACGCGCAGCGCGAGACTATGCCGACGGATGCCTGTCAGTTCTATTACGAGTGCACGGGCTGCCACACGCTGCTGCGGCCCAAGCCCGGCCACTGCTGCGTCTTCTGCTCTTACGGCACCGTCGCTTGTCCGCCGATGCAAGCCGCGCAGCCGTGCTGTGGTGCGTCGGCGAGGTGAAGACATTGACTCCGGTAAACCCAAACGACTGGGCGCGCGGCGTGAGACTTCTACATCGACGCCCGATCGCCCTTCCTCTATTCTTCCGGGTCGTATACGGCAGTCCAGGAGATTGCGACGGTTACCTGGTCCTGAGCGCTTGACGGGTTATTGATTATCGTGGCGTACCCTGTAAACGCAACTTGCTTGTTTACACCAGTCAAATTCCCGAACGGAAAACTGAAATTGAATGACTGACAAGGAGAGACGAGCCCCGGACACCCTATTCCCCCCGATCCTGCCGCGACCTGTTGGCCGAAGAACCCGGTAACGTCAACACTACAACTGTCGCCTGCCGCAAGGCCGCACTGCACGACCTGTATAGATAAATTGACGTTGGCATCAAACAAAGCAAACCCATTCGTGCCGCATCCAGGGGCTGCCGTTCCGCAGGGTACTGAAAGGGTAATACTATGGCCGGGCAGGAGCACTACTTCTTGGCTCTTAGACTTGATGGCTGTGGCGGCCGCATTTGCTGGACCGACGCCCGCGAGCAAAGATACGCCCATGAGTGAAAAAAACGCCTTTAAGCTCATCCTATTTATATTCATATGCAACTAGCCTCCGTTATTTGACTGGTACTCCGGGTCTGCCACATAACGCGCAATCGGCAAGAAAACCGGGTCAATGGCAGTCCAAATAAACAATTTTTGGCGCTCTCCACGCACTGCCGACTTCAGTACGCAATCCCCATGAAGGCAGAACCTCAGGCTTTGCCACCCATTTGAGGGGTGCTTGGGGCGGGATG
>JBEKYO010000275.1:0-4641 GCA_049510875.1 Steroidobacteraceae bacterium | reverse complement strand
ATCACGGTGGTGCTCGCCGCGGTGTTCGTACCCTCGGCCCTGCAGCCCGGCGCAACCGGCATCATCTACTCGCAATTTGCGCTGACCATCGCGTTGTCCATGGGCTTCTCAGCATTTCTGGCGCTGTCATTCACTCCCTCTCTTTGCGCGGCGATCCTGCACCCACGCCGCGAAGGCGAGCAGAAAAAAAACGTGGCGTTCCGCTGGTTCGACAAGGGATTCAGCTGGGTCGGCACAACTTACATCGGCCATATCGGTGCCGCCGTGCGTCGTGCGCCGCGCTGGATGCTGGTCTTCGCACTGATCACCGTAGTGGCAGGATTCTTCTACACGCGCCTGCCAACGAGCTTCGTCCCCGATGAGGATCAGGGCTTCATGCTCGGGATAGTCACCCTGCCGTCGGGTGCAACCCTGCAGCGCACCGCTCAAGTCATGGACAAAGTGCGCGACACGCTGGAACACAGCGCCATCGGCAAAGACATCGCCGGCGTATTTTCCCCCGAGGGCTTCAGCTTCGTAGGACAGAGTGAAAATGTGGGCATGGCCTTCATCAAGCTGACAGATTGGGGCAAGCGTTCGCGGACGGCCATGCAGCTCATTCCGGAGGCAAACAAGATTCTGAAGGGCGTCACTGATGCTCAGATCTTCGTGGTGAACCTGCCCACCATTCGCGGCTTGAGTCAGTTCGGCGGCGTCGATATGTATCTGCAGGCCCGCGCCGGCCAATCACGGGCAGAACTGACCAACGCTCAAAAGATTCTGCTCGATGAGGCCGGCAAGAGTCCCATGCTCACCAGCACTCGCCCCAACTCGCTGCCTGAAGCACCGGAGCTACGGATAGCGGTGGATCGAGTGCAGGCGGAAACAATGGGGTTATCGCTTAGCGACGTCTACCAGGCCATTCAACTGCAGCTTGCACCCAACTACATCGATCAGTTTACGTATGGAGGACGGGTCAAGCGTGTCTACGTCCAAGCCGATGCGCCGTTTCGGCGAGGCACCGACGCGTTCCAGCACATGTACACCCCGAGCGGAACCAGCAGTGCTGCGAGCGGCGCGGCCGGCCCTGCCGCCCAAGTCTCCAACACCAGTGGCTACCTGACACCGGTCAATCCCACAGTCAGCAATACCTCGATCAGCCCCTACAACATGGTGCCGCTGTCCAGCGTGGTCAGGGCAAATTGGGGCGTGGGACCCCAGGCGCTGCCCCGCTACAACGGCTACGCGGCTGTGGAGATCGTCGGCAATTCCGCGTCCGGGTATTCCACCGGCCAGGCCATGCAGGCCTTGCAGAACATCATCGACAAGTCCCTGCCCAGAGGCTTCGCCTCCGATTGGACCGGACAGTCCTATCAGGAGATCCTGGCAGGCAATTCGGCCACGCTGCTGTTGGTGCTGTCGATCGTGGTCGTGTTCCTATGCCTGGCCGCTCTGTACGAGAGCTGGTCGATTCCCGTGGCCGTGCTCCTGGTGGTTCCGCTGGGTGTGTTGGGTATGGTGATATTCTGCAAGCTCGCCGGCATACCCAACGACATCTATTTCAAGATCGGACTCGTCACAGTGATAGGCCTGGCGGCAAAGAACGCCATCCTGATCGTAGAATTTGCGGTTGACGGGCAAGCCAAGGGTAAGACGCTATTCGACGCGGTGATGGAGGCCGGCAAGCTGCGATTGCGACCCATACTCATGACCTCGATGGCGTTCATCTTGGGCGTATTACCGCTGGTCCTCTCGAGCGGCGCCGGTGCCGCCTCGCGTCACGAGATTGGCACGGGCGTGATCGGCGGCATGTTGTTCGCAACTTTCCTGGGCTTGCTGATGATCCCCGTGTTCTACGTTGTCGTACGACAGCTGCTGGGTGACAAGCTGGACGAGATAGCGCACAAGCCGCGCCAAGGGAGTTGAGAACCGGATTTCCCTGAAGCGCGCGAGGATCGAGGACTTGCGCCGGCACGATCTGCGGCACACCTGGGCCTATGTTGAGGTATTAGCTAGACCTCACTCTCGGACCTCTCACGTGCACAGATCCTGTCAATGCGCGCCGACCGCGCTACAATCAAATCCGCCCACGGACGCGACCCAGCGGAGATAGTGATTCTATGACTATTCAACAGACTCCACCGGTACTCACCGAGCTGAAACTTTCACCTGCACTGAAGGACACCGTCAATACCGCCCTCGGGCGCGGCAGGATGATGAGCGTCGCGTACGTGTCACCCGGGGGCCGACCCGAGTTGTCGTTTCGCGGTAGCGTACAGGCCTACAGCGACGCCCAACTCGCCATCTGGGTGCGCAATCCCGAGGGCGGTATTGTCAAAGCGGTCACGAGCGGACATCCCCACGTTGCCCTGCTTTACGGCGAGATCAATGCACAGTCGAAAGCCTTCGTCACATTCCGCGGCCGCGGGCACGTGGATTCTTCAGAGGCTGCACGCCGTAAAGTGTACGACGACTCGCCCGAAATCGAGCGCGACATGGACAAGGAACGTAAGGGCGTAGCCCTTATCATCGACCTGGACAGTGTCGACGGCTTCTTCGCCGGCAATGTCCTCAAGATGCGTGCCTGAGCTGTTCATTGCCCACAGGATCCCTCGCGCTCGATATGGGTCAGGTCTGGCCTCGACGAGGTCTTACCTGAGACTAAGCACCGACGGTAAAATCTAGCCGGCGGCAAAAGGGTCACCCGGACACGCGTTCTCGACAAGTGAGGCTATGACGATATGTCGAAACATCGAGCAACAATCAGTTGGAAGTGTACGAGCCCGGAATTTATCAACGGTAGATACTCACGGGAGCATACGTGGAGTTTTGACGGTGGAGTTGTTGTGCCTGCATCGCCATCTCCCTCGGTCGTTCCGGCCCCATGGTCCAATCCTGCCAATGTTGATCCCGAGGAGGCGTACGTCGCGGCAGTATCCAGCTGTCACATGCTCACGTTCCTATACCTGGCCGGCAAGGAGGGCTTCCAGGTCGATAGCTACGAAGATGAAGCCGTCGGCGCAATGACCAAGAATGAGCGGGGCACCCCCTGGGTAAGTTCAGTCACCCTTCAGCCAAAGATACGTTACAGCGGATCAAAGCAACCTAACCCAGCTGAAGAGGCGCGTTTGCATCATGAGGCACACGAGCAATGCTTCATCGCCCAATCAATCAAGACGGAGGTTACAGTTCGCGCAGGCTGACACCGATCGATGAGCCGCTGTCAACGCGATGGGCCATGGCCACACGCTTACCGCGATTGGTTAGTTCCGTGAATTGGACCTCCATTTTTCAGCCAATAGCGCCCCAATTCGTGCCTACTGAACCAAACTCGCGTGGCTTTGGGCATTCATAGCAGTGCGGAGTGCCGCCCACCACCGAATCCCACTCGCCTTACGGTGAATCTCGGATTAGTGAGGCGCCATGACGTCCTCAGCAGCCGCCGATTGCAATTCCGCTTCGGCGAGAACCGTGAGATGGCGATGCGTCAGCAGGGCCGTGACCGGCCACTGCGGATCCGGGATGCCACGGCGCAAAGCCGTCAGCGCGCGCGCCTTGGCGGCGCCGGCCACCAGCAGCAAAATCTCTCGTGCCGCGACTATGGTCGAAATACCGACAGTGATGCCGTACTCCGGAATGGCAAACTTGCCTTGGGTTTGCGCCACATGCGTGGCGCGGGTCTCGGCGCTCAAGGAGACCACATGCGTCGGCGCCGACCAGTCGCTCCCGGGCTCATTGAAGCCGATGTGCCCGTTGGCGCCCAGCCCTAGGATGGCCAAATCCAGTCCGCCGGTTGCCGCAATCGCCGCCTCGTAGTCGCGGCATTCCGCCTCGACCCCGACGGCGTCGCCCCGCAACAGCCGAATGTGTTCCTGCGGCACGCCGGCCGGCATCAAGAAATGCTCTCTTAAGAAACGCGCATAGCTCAAGGGGTGATCTGCGCTCAAGCCTAAGTAGTCATCCAGATTGAAAAACCGCGCCTGCGCCGCCGAGAGCTGTTTCGCCGCCGCTCGCGCCACCAACTCGGCATACAGCCCGAGCGGTGTCTGCCCCGTGGGCAACGCGACGACCGCCTCCGGCTTGCGTGCCAGCAGCGCTGCAACGTGGTCCGCGGCGGCGCGAGAGAACTCGCTGCCGCCACGGCACCAAAGGAGGGTTGATGAGGGCGCCGACATCTTTAGAACGAGCGTTTAAGCGTGTCCCGCTTATTGTGCTTGCGGCGCGGATTGTATGCTTTGCGCCGCATTGTAGTGCGCCAGAAAATCCTGTATAGCCGCGCGTACGCCGGATTTGTTGAACAGGTAAAACAATTCGTTCGCGCGCGGCGCGCGCCGAAAATAATCTTCTTCCGGGACGCGTGGATAATCCGGACGGTGCGCAATTGTTGCCGAACTACAGGTCATCTGCTCATCCGGAGAGAGTCGCAAGTCATGCATGGACTCCAAGGCAAACAATTTCCGGATTTGCAGGGCGTGCGCGATGGGAAGCGAATATATTTTCTGCATGCTGACCTGCCGTTCACCGGGCGGCAGCGACACCGCGGTGCCCGCGGGTCCATAGGGATAATGGTTGTTGTCGGTGTGATTGGTGTAGAGCAGAAAGATTGGGTTACCTCGCCATTGCTCGAGTGCTTGGCCGAGGGCCACGCTGGTGAATTCATGA
>JBEKYO010000274.1:0-4705 GCA_049510875.1 Steroidobacteraceae bacterium | reverse complement strand
CACCAGGACGGCGCCGAGTGCGGCGATCGGCGCGAACAAGATGACGCTGTAGCCTCGATAGGCGACGAACATCAAAAAACACAGCGAAGCCAAGACGATTAGCAGCGACATCTATCCCCCCAAAGAATATGCGCAGCCTTTTTCGCAGTTTACCTCGCCCATCGTCGCCGCACCAAGCCGCTTGTTGTCAAGGCCAGGATGGCGCGCTTACTTCAGCCGGCCGGCGTCGCCGCGGCGTGCCACTCTTGGCTGATGGACGGGTTGACGTTGAAATTAGTGTAATGGATCCAGGTGGGCCGGCCGCACGCGCCAGTACAAGAGGCCCGGCCAAGTCTGGCGGGTGCGGGAAATCGACGCTGAGGGAACGGCGGTTTCATGGCCCCACGTATCCCCGCATTGCCCTTCGTTTCCCAAGGAAATAATCAACCCGCCGCGCGAGTGAGTGGAGCGTGCGTTCAACGTCGCCAGATGGACCGAAATGCCGGTCGGCGGCCACTTCGCGGCGCTGGAGCAGCCTCGGGCGCTGGCGAGCGACGAAGCGTCATGGACGACGCGACCCAGCGGCGGCGGTTGCGCAACGGAGAGGAGCAGAGCCGCCTGCTGCGAGTGAGACTGGCTCATGCCGCGCGCGTTTGCGCATTTCCATGCGGTTACGGCAGATATGCCCGTTGAGGCAACTTCTCAGCATGCCCTAGTATATGGGGACTGATCGAGAGGGTCTGATGACCGCCGACGTCACACCGTGCATCCGCACGCTGCGCCTCAAGGTGAAAAGCGAAGCCTACGCATGGCTCAACGCGGCCGCGATCGAGGTCAACCAGGTGTGGAACTTCGCCAACGCGACGAGTTATAAGGCGCTGCGGCCGTTCTCCGGACCCCCACAGTGGTTGAGCGGCTACGATCTGGACAAGCTCACGGCGGGTGCGAGTCAGTACTTCGAGAAGATCGGCTCGGACACGACTCAGCGCGTGAACGCCGAGTTTGCCACTCGTCGGCGGCAGTTCAAGAAAGCCAAACTGCGCTGGCGGGTCAGCCGCGGCGCCCGGCGCTCGCTCGGGTGGCTTCCCTTCAAAGGGGTGCAGTTAAAACGCAAGGGAAAGTCCATGCGTTTTTCTGGCAAAGCCTTTCGGGTCTTCGAGGCGGAGTTGCTCGAGGAGGTAAAATGGAAAAGCGGCTGCTTCGCTCAGGATGCGGTCGGGGACTGGTGGCTCTGTGTCGCCATCGAGCGGCTGATGGCCCCGAAGGCCGCCACGCACCCGGAGGTGGGGCTCGATTTAGGGCTCAATGACACGGTGACCACGAGCGATGGCGAGAAGCTCGAGGCGGGGCATTTCTACCGTCACATCGAGCAGAGAATCGCCCAAGCGCAACGGCGCGCTCACCCCCATCAGGCCAAGCGCTTGCACCGCACGGCCGCGCGGCGGCGTAAGGATGCCTTGCACAAGTTCTCGAGGAGTATGGTTAATCGGTACCAGAGGATCATCGTTGGCGACGTGAGCAGCCCTCAATTGGTCAAAACGCGACTGGCCAAATCGGTACTCGATGCCGGGTGGGGGATGCTCAGAGCGCAGCTGCAGTCCAAGGGCCATGAGGCCGGCAGAAGCGTATTGATCGTCAGCGAGCGCAACACAACGCGAACCTGCAGCAGCTGTGGGGCCCCGACGGGTCCCACAGGCCTGGACAGGCTCGCTGTAAGAGTATGGAGGTGCAGTGGGTGTGGTGACACTCACGATCGGGACGTGAACGCGGCCCGCAACATCCTACTCGTGGGGAGGTGTCCCCCATCCGTCAGCGGAAACGAGTCATCGCCGTCAGTAGCGCCGCCGAGCCACGCATCTCGCCGATGCGAGGCAGGGACCAGCGCGCTGACGGCGGCGGCATGAGCACCGGAGAAGACAAGCCGACCCGTGCAGTTTGAGATTACTGAACCGGTACGCGCAGCGGTCTCAGCGTGGATTTCCCGTTCGAATTTGAAACCGGAGGACTTTCTTTTCCCAAGTCGCATCCACGCATCTCCGCACCTATCGACCCGACAGTATGCCCGGATTGTGGATTCTTGGGTTCTTCAGCTGGGATTGGACCCTGCCAGCTATGGTACCCATACGCTGCGTCGGACGAAGGCCACGCTTATTTACCGGCGGACAAAGAATCTGAGGGCTGTCCAGTTGCTCCTCGGCCATACCAAACTGGAGAGCACCGTACGTTATCTTGGTATTGAGGTGGATGACGCTCTGGAGATGGCCGAACAGACTAGGCCCAGGAGGGGGGCGCCGGCCAGCGACGAGGGTCACTGACCGGCCAGTTGCAGGGGATCAGGTCATTGAAATGCTTCCCAGTAAGTTGTCGTTCGCCGTCCATCGCCTAATCTGCCACCACCTACGAATTACGCCCTTGACACCCTCTTCGCCCGGCGTATGTTGTAACCGAAGCCAAATAATTCATTTGAATGCGATAGCTTCTGAAACTGCTGTCGCTCAGCGGTAAGTCGAGGGAAGTTACCGCGAGATCATTTCAATTGGATAAACCAACATTCACTAATGGGGGACATGAATCATGAAAACATTCTATAAATGCTCTCTGTTTTTGATCGCCTCACTCGCCGTTGCGGGGACGGCATACGGGCAAGATAACACCGCCTACGGGGAGGAGGCACTCAACACAAATGTCGGCTTCGACAACAGCGCCTTCGGGTTCGAAACGCTCTATTACAATTACAATGGCTCCTACAACACCGCCTCCGGGTACCAAGCGCTGTTTTATAATGTTATCGGCGCCAACAACACCGCCATGGGGTACCAAGCGCTCTATGGGAACCCCAGCACTGCCGGCGGCAACAACACCGCCACTGGATACGAAGCGCTATATTCGTTTATAACCGCCAGCAACAACACCGCCACTGGGTACGACGCGCTCTATTCCAACCAGAGCGGAGACAACAACACCGCTTCCGGAATGAACGCGCTTTATTTCGCGACGGGCAGCGACAATATTGCCATGGGGTATGCAGCCGGCACGAATTTGACGACCGGCAGCAACAACATCGAGATCGGCAATAAGGGTGCGGCAGGCGATAACAAAGTGATAAGGATCGGTACAGAGGCTACCCAGAAAAAGGCGTTCGTCGCCGGCATTTACAGCAATACCACCGTCAGCGGCTTAGCCGTCGTCATCGGATCGAATGGAGAACTCGGCGCGGTGTCGTCCTCAGAGCGATTCAAAACCGCCATAGCACCGATGGGTGCGAATACCGAAAAACTTCAGCAGTTACGTCCGGTAACTTTCCGCTACAAGGCTGACAGCCAAGGCACGCTGCGTTATGGATTGATAGCCGAGGAAGTGGCGAAGGTCTACCCAGAGTTAGTGGTCCGCGATGAGAAGGGCCGGATCGATGGCGTGCGCTACGACGAGCTTGCGCCGATGCTGCTGAATGAATTGCAAAAGCAGCAAAGGACGGCAGACACTCAGGCGTCAAAGGTCGCTGCTCAAGATGCGAAGATTCGTGGCCTGGAGCAGGAAGTCGCAGAACTGAATAATCTGAAGGCAGAAATGCACGCAGCACTGGTCAAGTTGCAGTCCAAGGATCAACTCGTCGCGCAGCGCTGAGCCGACTTATTCTAGTCAGACCCCCGGGTAGAGGGCGCGGGGGTTCTTGTCACCGGCCTACCCGATACCTGACGCTCACAGAACACCGCTTCGGATCGCGACGAGCCGGTGGCGACCATGGCCTCCGCCAGCGGCTCTAGTCGGCCCACTCCGGCCGGTCGGAGCTCACAAATGTCTGCTTCAAAGCCGTCTTTCGCGCCTGCTGCCCGCTGCGCCTTGGATGAGTTGTCATAATGGGCGAATGCAGGAACGGCATGAACGACAGGCCAGATGAGGAATACCTATACGCGGCTCGGAAACCTTTGGTATTGTTGGATCGAATAGTGCCCGGCCGTCCGCGGGATTGTGAATTGACGGCGACAAGAATGCGAAGCCGAACGGGAATCCTCGTTCTGTCATCGCTTGAGATTAGCGGATGCCTAATTGCCTTTGCGATCACCCGATAAAGCTACATCGGCGTGACATGTGCACAAGAATAAGGAATAGGTTGTTCAGCCTATACAAACGGCTGCATCACTGCGCCAGAGCATAACCAACTAAAGGGGTAGGACATGAGTTTGACGAAGATGGAGCTGTCAGCAACATTGGCGCTGTTATTGGGTGCCGGGGCGGCTTACGCTCAGGTCCCTATGGGCACGTGGTCAGGCAACGACATCAGCGACACCACGTACTTCAACACAGGAATGGGGACGGATGCCTTATTTAGCGTTACGCCCAGCTCTTGCAACGGTAACCTGCATGTTGATGGCTGTTACAACACCGCGTCCGGATACAAGGCCCTGTATTCCAACTCGATCGGCGACAACAACACTGCGTCGGGGTACGAGGCGCTCTACAAGAACACGACCGGCTACGGCAATGTGGCCACCGGAGTTGGCGCGCTATACAACAACACGGAAGGCAACTACGACACGGCCATCGGGACTGGAGTCCTTTACTTTAATACACTTGGTAGCAACAACACTGCCGTCGGCAGCGCTGCGCTCAACTACAACACGACCGGCAATGGCAACACCGCAACCGGCAGCAGCACTCTCAACTACAACACAACCGGCAGCTACAATACGGCCAACGGGAATAGCGCCCTCTTCAATAACACAAC
>JBEKYO010000273.1:0-4754 GCA_049510875.1 Steroidobacteraceae bacterium | reverse complement strand
GAGCGAGGCAGGGTCCGCCAGGCGTCCGCGTACACGCACGTCGATCGTGGCCGAGCCAAGGTCACGGCCGGCGCCGGGCGCCATTCCCAAGCTTTCGGGCACCGCGAGCCCGGATGCACCCAGCAGTTGCGCGAAGTCCAGATGCTGCATGCCGAGTGCGAGATCGACAACCGGATCGGTGTCGAGACCTCGCAGTGTGATCGAGCCCGACAGGGCGGCACCGGCCACCGTCGCGTGGACCTCGGGGACCTCGATCGTGCCCCCGATCCGGCGCCAGGCGCCATCGAATCGGATGGTCACGTCCGTCGGCTCGCCGAACTGCGGCTCGTCGTCGGCGTAATCCGCCAGCACTCCCAAGCGCGCGCCGTGTGCTCGCATGCCCACGTGGAAACGGAGCGCATCGGTGCTGGCCTGAAGGTCAACGCGGCCGTCCGCGATACCACCATCGAGCAGCGGGTGGGCGTCGCGCCGCACGTCGAACAGACGTCCGGCGTCGAGCCCACGTGCCTCGATACTCCACGCGCTGCCCACCGGAGACGCCAGCTCGCGGATTGACAGGCCGGCTTGTGGCCCCACCAGCGTGAGCCGGAGGTCCTCGCCGAAAATGCCCGCCATGTCCCAGGCAGTGGCCGCCGAGCTGACCCTGACCCCTGCTGGCCCCGCGAGAGTGCCGGCGCG
Source organism: Steroidobacteraceae bacterium (assembly GCA_049510875.1). Lineage (GTDB taxonomy): Bacteria > Pseudomonadota > Gammaproteobacteria > Steroidobacterales > Steroidobacteraceae > Bog-1198. Next base: position 4,076 of record JBEKYO010000273.1, on the reverse strand, counting down.
AACTGCGAGTCGCAGGCGGCCGGGCCACGTGGCCGCGATCACGTCGGCGTGCAGTCGCACTCCATGACCGAGGTCGAGATCGAATCCCTCCAATCGCAGCAACGGCCAGACGCCGACGTGTACCACACCGATTCGGGCAACCGCGCCATGCCGCACGGCCTCGGACTCGATCCGCGCTCGCACCCCGTGCTCCAGCATGGGTCTCAGCAACAGCGCGGCCAGGCTTACGACCAGGGCCGTGGTGATCGCTCCGAGCCACCACCGTCGTCTGCGGGTTCGAAATGTAAACATCGACGCAAGAATGCCACAGCCTGATCGCGCGGCGGCTGTTGGGCGGCTTCGGGTCCGACAGCGGAAATTCTATAGCAAACGGAGGAGTCATCTCACATTGTCCTACGTTGTCCCTCATAACGCGAAAATTCGCACGTCAATCGCACGCAGCCTTCTCTGAATCACGAAACGCCGTATTTTATAGGCTTTGACGAGCCGTCCGTTTGGGTTCGATTCCCATCGTGACCCGTTGCCGTCCTATGCCGAGGGCTCCCATGCGACGGTCTGAATGCGTTTATTCACGACCCACCGCGCATCAACGGTTGCGGTCACTCGCAAGTGGCCATTGTTGCAGCAGTCAGCCTTTCCAAACGAGTAGGAGGCGCGCGACGGCGAGGGAGTGCTTATCGTTCGGGCTCAACCCATTCGGTTCGTAGCAATGTCACTGAGGCAGCGGGCGATCTGTTCGGCGCTTGCGCCGTTCTCAAGGAGCGACAGCAATTCGGGGACGTACCGTGAATACTCGTCTCGAGTGCTTGGTTCTGCGGCAACCCCGATGGGGTCCCAAATGTAATAGAGGATTTCGTCGACCCTACAACGAAGTTCGTTTTCGTAATTGCCCATGATTTCTCTATCGACTCTCAGGCAGCGGGTCAGCCGCAGCCCCTAGACTACCGCAGACAACGAACGACAGCTTAGGCGCGATGCTTTCAGTGAGCAATTAGCGGAGGTTAGTTCGCTTTTGGCCGGAAGCACTCCGTCACATCGCAGGATTCGCAACCTCCCGTGACGGCTGAATGCAGCGGGGTTAGGATGGTGTTTGCATTACCGTATATACGTATATACAATAAAAAATGGATATCAGCTTCGACTTAGCCAAGAGCGAGAAGAACGTGCTGGTGCGCGGCATCTCGTTTGAATTGGCGGCCCGGTTCGAGTGGGTCGGCGCGCTCATGGTCGAAGATCTTCGAAGGGACTACGGCGAACGCCGGTTTCAGGCGCTGGGTCTGATCGAGAATCGGTTGCATATGATGGTATTCACGCCGCGCGCCAACAAGGTGCATGTGATCAGCCTGCGCAAGGCCAACAAACGAGAGGTCAAACAATATGAAGCGCAAGCCTAATCCCCGGAAGGCCGATCGAGAGAACCCGGAATGGACGAAGGAAACCTTTGCACGCGCCCGCAAGGCGCGTGATGTGTTGCCGGAAATCTTCGCTGCCGGGGCTGCTGCCAAGATGTTGAAGCCGCGTGGAAGACCGAAGTCGGGCAGGGCGCGTACGTTGATCTCTCTACGATTGCCGCCGGAGACATTGGCGCGCTGGAAGGCCACCGGTCCTGGCTGGCAAACACGGATGGCCGAAGCGTTGTCGAAAGCCGTCTGACCGTCGAGTAGCCCTACGTTGCCCCACATACCGCGACAATTTACACGCTAATCACACTTGCCATCAGCATTCGCACCAAACCGCTTGTTTTCTAGATCCGGACGCCCCTTCCCCTTGGGTTCGATTCCCATCGCCCGCTCCATCCTCAGGCAACGCCAGGCCACACGGGGCTACAAGATTGGCGTCAAGACGTCGACCCGATGGGAAAGTCTTGGGAATCGACGCTCAGTGGGAGCAGGTCTCATTGCCTCACGTATCCCCGCATTGCCCCGGGATTCACACGTACAGTCACACGCAGCGGTTCACAAAAATAATTTGTGTGATTCCCACGCTCCACTCGTGCCGAGAGCGTCAGCTAATTTGATGGACTGATTTTCACGTTCGGTGATGGAGCATCGACGATCGCGACCGCGGCGTTGGCGCTGCGGTCTCCGAGGCTATAAGAACGTTCGAGGTAGTCATTCCACTCTTCACGGGTTTCTAAAGGGTGGTTCGAATTTTCTCTCCTTAGGGACGCCACTCGATTCCTCCTGTGCGAAAGCCGCGGACGACGGCGTCCGCTCACGTTGAAAGTGTGTAGACGAGCCCAGTCAGTTTGCCCGCGCCATTAACTACGCCAGGACGCGCTGAAACCACTTTACGAATTCGCGCGCCTTGGCGCTCGCAAGCGTCCGGCGGGGTAGACGGACCACACCGGAACCGGCGGCAGCATCCAGTCGCTCAATACCTGCCGTACCAGCCCGGACGCAAGCTCCGGTGCAAACATCCAGCGGGACGCTGCGGTCAGTCCCAATCCGGCAATCACTGCCGCGCGAACACCTTCTGCGGCGGTGATGACCAGACGACTTTGTATGCGAATCGAAGTCTCGGATGTGCCTTGACGAAAGCGCCATTCATCACCGCCCGTTCCGGGCGCATACACGATGCCGTCATGGGCAAGCAGATCAGCAGGCGTATACGGCACGCCGCGCTGTGCCAGGTAGGTGCTGCTGGCGACGATGATGCGATCGGATTCCCCCAGCTTGCTGGCGGTCAGGGCTGAGTCTTTCAGTTCGCCGAGACGCAGCGCGACGTCGATGTTTTCTTCGAGCACGTCGATGACGCGATCGTCCAGAATAATTTCCATCCGGAGCTTAGGGTGGGTATCGAGAAACGTGGCGAGCCGCGGGACCAGATGTAGGCGAGCGAACGTCACCGGCGCACAGATGCGTAGCCGTCCTTCCAGACCGCGACTGAGTCCCCGCGCGGTGGCATCGGCCTCGTTAGCTTCTGTCAGGGCGCGCAGCGCACGCTCGTAGTACGCCATGCCGGCCTCGGTCGGCGCGAGGTGGCGCGTGGAGCGCGCGAGCAGACGCACACCCAATCGCTCCTCCAGCGCGACTACCGCTTTCGAGACGGCAGGCTGGCCGATTTTTAGTTGACGGGCAGCTCCGGAGAAAGCCCCGGTCTCGATCACCCGGGCAAAAATCTCCATCTCGCGGAATCGGTCCATATATTCTCCTTGAGAATATATCTTATTGAAACTCGCATTCTTATCAAGTTATTTGGAATTAATTATTCTGGCTCCGGGTTTATCAAACCCATCAAAGCGTTCAGCAGGAGCAAGACCATGTCAGCCACCCAGCCCGACTATTTTAATGCCTACCGCAGCCTGAAGCTGACGCGGGACGCCGCGGGCGTCCTCGTCGCGGCATTTCACACGCGGGGCGGCCCGTTGACATTCACGGCTGGGGATCACACCGAGTTCGTGGAGGCTTTCTACCGAATTGCCCAGGACCGCGCGAATCAGATCGTGATCTTCACGGGCACCGGCGGTCAGTTCATTCCTGGGATCGACTTCGCTTCCTTCGGCAACGTGGCCGATCCAGGCGTGTGGAGCCAGGTGCACGATGAGGGCGCACAGATTCTGGAGAATCTCGCCAATATCCGGGTGCCCGTGATCGCCGCGATTGAAGGCAAGGCGCATGTGCATTCGGAATATGCCCTACTGGCCAATGTGATCGTGGCCGGTGAAAGCGCCACGTTTAATGACCTGCCGCACTTCGCTGGCGGCATCGTCCCTGGCGACGGCATCTTCACCACCTGGAGCTACCGGGTGGGTCCGGGCCGCGCTGAGGCGTTTCTGCTGAATCCCCAGCCGATTTCCGCCCGCGTGGCGCAACAGTGGGGCGCGATTGCAGAAGTGGTGCCGGATGGCGCCGCGCTGGATCGCGCGAAGGCTCTGGCTGCCGTCTATCTGAGGGCGCCTGCCGTTACGCGCCGCAATACACGGGTGCATTTCATCCAGCCGCTGAAGGAACGTATCGTCCGCGAGGTGGGCTATGGCCTGTCGCTCGAAGGGGCATCGGCCGCGGATCTCGTGAAGTCGATGCAGGCGCAGTCGTAACTGCAACCTGAACCCGGAGAATTCCCATGTCATTGCA
>JBEKYO010000272.1:0-5882 GCA_049510875.1 Steroidobacteraceae bacterium | reverse complement strand
TTACCGCCAGGCTCAGAGAACTGCAAGAAGAAATAGAATCCGTTCGGAAGGACATGACGGCCAGATCGACTCCTGCTGCTACAGCTGAAGTGAACACACACGATGAGATCCCGCGAGGACTTGAAGCGCAATTAGTGGATCGGGTCTATCCGATGCTGGGGTCAAAGCTCTGGCTCGGTCGTTATGTCCAAACGCTCGCGAAAAACGCATCGGTGTCGGAAGATCTCATGCTCAAGTTTTGCCGATCCAGAAACGACATTGGCCTGTTTAAGGACGGCGATCGCTGGGTCGCGGCGCTGAGTGATCGCTTAAAGCTAAGGGGATGATCGCCGGGTGGAAATTGAACGCCAATGAGCCGCGAGCAGTCGTACAATACGTTCAGCTCGATTGGAGGAATTTGCGAACGGAATCTTGCCGCACCCCTCGCAATAAACTCGGGTTGCCCTGAAAGAGCGTTGACTCCGCAGGGCGCAGCTCATCGCCCTCGCCTGATTCAAAACACAATATTGATCTGCGGCCTCTCGGGTCTAAGAGGAGACCAAGCGCTTCCTGGAACTCAACTGCACGCATGACAGTTTTGATTTTCAGGTTATTCTGGGGGTGCTCCCCGAATCGCGGATTGAACCCCCAACCCGATCGACGATGACAACTGAGCGCACGGTGCTGCTGGAGCATCTTGACGAACGATGATTTACAGAAGCGCAAAGCCAATCGCCTTGTTCACGATTCCCGCAACCGCATTCAATCCTGCATTTATGGCCTGTCCGGCCAGAATGGCACCAATTCCCTCGACACTGGTCAACACCGTTTGTGATGCGCTTTGCTGAAGCGCTAATTGCGCGGTCGCCTCCGACTGATCGATCTGACCGCTCGCGTAGAGCTGACCTATTGTCTCGATCGACTGTGCGAATTTCGCCGCCTCGGATTGCACGTATTGCGCCAGTGCGGTACCGCCCTTATTCAGCACACCGAGCATCGCGTCCGCGATGGTGGTCACGTTGGCACTGCTAAGAATCGCCATTTTATGAACTCCCCTTTTTTGCCAGTTCGAGTTTGAGGAGGCTGAAGCTTGTTAAGCGCTGCCACGGTTGCCTCGTTGTCGTAAAGTGCACTGGCCCGCGTTCTTAGAAGGCCGATGTCAAGCTTGAATCCTTGGTAAGTCTTGACATTGGCAGCGTACGCGCAGGCCTTCTTATCGGCGGTAGTGGCGTCGTAGTTATTCGACAAGGTTGCAATGAAGGTGTCGGTGTCCTTTTGCAAATTCGTCAGTAGCTCATCGGTCTTGCTGTCATAGGACGGCAACGAAATGCAGCCCGTAGCCGCGCAGGTGCTCGCCGTAACTACCAGCGTGATCCACCATCGCCGCGAGCGGCGCCTGTCGGCGCGCCTGACGATCGCGTGCCACGCACTTCGAAGTTCTAACGAAAGCGGGTTGGAATTCATGGCGACTTCCTTCTCGTTCACTATTGGACTGCAATTCGTGCCGATCTTCTCAACTGCCGGTAGGTGCGGGCGAAACCGCAGCCGCGGCTTGAACCATGGCGATCGCGGTCGATGCCGTGGTCTGAACCCGGTTCAGCCAGCCATGTCCAAAGCGCGGAAAATTGGCGAGGCTACGGTAGTACGCGTTGCGGGCCGCCGCGATCGCATTGATGGTCGTGGTCGGGTCCGCGGCATTCAGCGCCGTCTGCGTGGCGGGTCCGAACAGGCCGTCTGAAGTCACGCCAATTGAAGCCTGGAGGGTACTGAGCATGGGCACGGTAACTGGCGAGGTATCGCGGGTTTTTGGGCAGGGATTGTGATGGTAGCGAGGCCGTGGCCCTCACGTAGTTTGGACGGCACGAGGGGATATCTCAGGTCGTGATGTCGGGATCGAGTTTGTCGATCCAGCCTTGCAGGGTGACTTCGGACAGTGGTTCGAAGTCATCGGGATGTGCGCGGACGATGTGGAGAGCCTGACGGTAGTGGTCAACCGCCCGTTTGTCGTCGCCGCGAGCCTCGTAGACCATGCCGAGACACTCGAGGCCGTCAGGGAGGTCAGGGAAGCGCGCATGAAGATCGCGGGCTGCCGCCTCCGCTTGATCGAGGGAGCCTTCATCTAGCAGGTCGATCACTGCGTTGTAGTCGGTCTCGAGCGACTCCCATTTTCGGAACTCCTCGCTGTTGAGGCCGTGAGCGAGCACGTCCGTTTTGAACCGTTCTAGTTTTATCTTTGACTTGGCTTCGTATGCCGCGGTTCTCGCCGCGGTCTCGGCGAAGACCGCGCGCTCTGCTTGCTGATCCTTCTCCAGGCAGCATTTCTTGTATTTCTTGCCGCTGCCACACGTGCAGGGATCGTTTCGCCCGGGCTTGGTTACCATGATGGACATTTTACCCAACGAGGAGCCCCGGCGATGGACGAAGCGTTTCTGACAGATCTGCGATTTCACCAACTATTGCTGGGGTTTGACCAGGATTTGGCGCGCAGCGCCTGTACGCAGGGGTGTCGGTACTGCCGCGGGGTATTGCATTCGGCCCGCTATTGGCGCAAGCCCCGAGGCCTGCCCGTCGGGTTGGGCGATGAGTATCGCCAGAGGTTCAGCTTCTGCTGCGCAGTGAAGGAGTGCCGTAAACGCAAGACGCCCATGTCGCTGCGTTTTCTGGGTCCCAAGGTCTATGCTGCCGCGATCATTGTGCTGGTGTCGGTCATGCGCGGCGGCGCGAAGTCCGTACCCATGCGCCGACTACAAGAACTGGTCGGTGTGAGTCGCCGAACGGTCACGCGCTGGCAGCGTTGGTGGCGCGAGACGTTTGTGAGCACCGCCGTCTGGCAAGTCATCCGTGGAACCCTGCACGAGCCCGTATCGACAGACGCGCTACCGGCCTCGCTGTTGAGCCGCTTCATTGGCGATCCAGCGAGCCAGTTGCTGTCGTTGCTGCGTTCTCTTGGGCCGCTCACCAGCGGCGCCGCGGTGCCCGCTATGTAACGGACGATTACCGCCCGCAGAGGATGCCCGTCGCTCAGCGCCGCGCGGTGCATTACGGTGCGCACCATCCAGGGTTGGAGCACGGTGCGGGCATGACGAGAGGCGACTGTTCACGGATCCACGAACGTTGGGCGCAACTGCGTTTCTCGATCATCGGACACCTGCTGGCCGCGCCGCCGGCGCCGGGCATGTTGCGCGGCGAACTTCAGAAGCTCGCCCTGCGCGAGTGGCGCCATCCGAGCACCGGCGAGCCGGTACGCTTCGGTGTCTCGACGATCGAACGATGGCTGTACCGTGCCCGACGCGAACGGCACGATCCGGTGGGCGTCTTGAAGCGCAAGCGACGCAAGGACGCTGGCAGCCAAGACTCTCTGAGCACGGCGCTACGCGCCGCACTGCGGGCGCAATACGCCGCCCATCCGAGCTGGTCGGTGCAACTACACGCCGACAACCTGCGTGCGCTCGCCAAGACGCAGCCAGATTTTTCACCGCTGCCGTCCTACTCGACGATCCGTCGCTTCTGCAAGGCTCAAGCGTTGTGGAAGCGGCGACGCTTGAGCTCGCGCGACACGGCCGGCGCGCTGCGCGCCGAGGCGCGACTCGAACACCGCGAGGTGCGCAGTTATGAAGCCGAGTATGTCGGCGGTCTGTGGCATTGGGACTGTCACTTCGGATCGCGCAAGATCCTCACCGCCCGCGGCGAGTGGGCGACGCCGGTGCTGTTCGGTGTTCTCGATGACCGCTCGCGTCTGGCCTGCCACCTGCAGTGGTACCTCGCCGAGAACGCCCAGAACGTGGCCCACGGCCTCTCCCAGGCGTTCCAGAAGCGAGGTCTTCCGCGGGCCGCCTTGAGCGACAACGGCGCGGCGATGCTCGCCGCGGAAGTCGTCGAGGGGCTCGCCCGCCTGGGTATCATGCATGAGACGACGCTGCCGTATTCGCCCTATCAAAATGCTAAGCAAGAGTCGTTTTGGACGCCCGTAGAAGCGAGGCTTCTCGCCATGCTCGAGGACGTCCCCGATCTGACGCTGAACGTGCTCAACGAGGCCACCCAAGCCTGGGTCGAGTACGAGTACAACCGTGGCGTGCACTCGGAGATCGGTCAGCCGCCGCTGGCCCGCTTCCTCGCCGGCCCCGACGTGTTGCGTCCAAGCCCCGATAGCGCGGCGCTGCGGCTCGCGTTTACGCGCGCCGATCAGCGCATGCAGCGCCACAGCGACGGCACGGTCGTGATCGCCGCGCGACGCTTCGAAGTTCCCAGCCGATACCGGCATCTGACGGCGATCGAGGTCCGATATGCCCACTGGGACCTCACGCAGGTCCATCTCGTCGATGCCCAGACCGGCCAGGTGTTATGCCGGCTGTATCCGCAGGATAAGACCCAAAACGCGACCGGACTGCGTCGCAGCCTCGAACCGGTCGGCGGCGAACCACCGGTCAAGCCCACCACGCCCGGCATCGCGCCACTGCTCGCGCAGCTGATGCAACAACAGGCCGCGACCGGCCTGCCGCCGGCATATCTGCCCACCGATGAACCGCCACCCGACGATGGAGAGAACCGATGAACAAGAAGATGCTCGCCCTGTATGGCCTGAAGTGGAACCCGTTCGCCCCGGACGTGCCGGTCGAGGCGCTGCAGCTGACGCCGCGCATCGACTCCTTTTGTTGGCGCGTCGAGCAGCTTGCTGGCGAAGGCGGTTTCGCGCTCGTCACCGGGGCGCCCGGCATGGGTAAATCCGTGACGCTGCGCGTGCTCGCCGAGCGGCTCGCGGGGCTGCGCGACGTGCAAGTCGGCGTGTTATCGCGGCCGCAGGCCGGTATGGCGGACTTCTACCGTGAGATGGGTGAGTTGTTCGGGGTAGAGCTGCATCCCCACAACCGCCACGGCGGCGCCAAGGTGTTGCGGGCGCGCTGGCAGGGGCATATCGATGCATCGTTGTGCCGCCCGGTGCTGATCGCCGATGAAGGCCAGGAGATGCAGCTCGCGGTCTTGAACGAGCTGCGTCTGCTCTGCTCGGCGCGCTTGGACTCGCACCTGCTATTGACCGTCGTTCTCGCCGGCGATCAGCGCCTCATCGAGCGCTTTCGCGCCGAGGAACTCTTGCCCCTGGGTTCGCGCATGCGGGTGCGCCTTGCGCTCGAACGCGCGAGCCCCGAGGAGCTGCAGGAGTGCCTACGGCATGCGCTGCACAAAGCCGGCGCACCCAAGCTCATGACCCCTGAACTGATCGCGACGTTGAGCGATCATGCCCAGGGGAACCTGCGGGCACTGATGAACATGGCCGGCGAGTTACTCGCGCTCGCCGCGCAGCGCGAGGCCCGACACATCGACGAACAACTCTTCCTCGAGACCTACGCCACGCCCTCACCGGCGCAGGCGAAGATCGCCGCCGGACGGCGGCGCTGAACACGCTCCCCGTCGCGCCGGCGTTCGCGCTGCCGGCTCGTCCCCAGGAGCAACGCTGGCTGGTCACTGACCTCTGGTCGACAGATGCCGTCGGCATCGTCGGCGGCGAACCGAAGTGCTGCAAGTCCTTCCTCGCCTTGGATCTGGCGGTTGCGGTCGCCTCAGGTCAGCCCTGCCTGCGACGGTTCTCTGTGCCGAAACCAGCACGGGTCTTACTCTACGCCGCCGAGGACGCTCTGCACATCGTGCGCAGTCGCTTGGAGGGCATCTGCGCCGCCGCCGGCATCGGCCTTCGTGACCTCAACGTTCACGTCATCACCGCCCCGACACTGCGACTCGATCTGTCCGCCGATCGCGACCGCCTCGAACGGACCATCGCCGATCTCGCGCCAGGGCTCCTGGTCTTGGACCCGTTCGTGCGACTGCACCGCATCGATGAGAACGCCAGCGGCGAGGTCGCGCCGCTCTTGGCTTATCTACGCGAACTGCAGCGCCGCCATCACCTCGCT
>JBEKYO010000271.1:0-4835 GCA_049510875.1 Steroidobacteraceae bacterium | reverse complement strand
AAGTCCAAGACCGAAACCCAGATTCTTCATGGCATGTTCTCAACCGCGGGCGAAAGAGAGGGCTTTCCCCCTCCTTCGCTCCGACTTAAGCACGATCGTTTAATTGTTCAACTTCGCCTTGGTGGCGTCGCAATCCTTCTGGGTCATTTCCTTGAAGCCCTGGCCCTTGCACGAATTCTTGCCCTTGCAGGAGTTCTTCTCACTCTTGCAAGAGGACTGACCTTTGCATGAATTGACGCCATCGCAATGCACCTTCGCTTCATCGGCGGCGGCAGTGCTGATCGAAACGACGCTAAACAGAAGTGCGGCCGCCGTGGCAATCGCCGCACCCGAAACAGACTTAGTTCTCAACATGAATTATTCCTCGCAGTGATTTTAAGATGGGGGATAAGGCCCTTTTGTCCTCTGTCCTAAACGAGAAGACCTGGGCTATCGCCGAAACATTTCAGGACATCGCTTATTTTCGTAGATGTCGACAGCAACAAGGATAAGGTTGCGTCCCGATCCGGTGGCGCTGAATGCCTACCCCCCGTGACACCATGCATGATGCGAGAAATCCATCATCGTCGCGGCTCTCAGGGAGTCCGCGCGGATAAGAGCCCGGCTCACCCGTCTAGAGTCAGGCTCTCGTTAGGATGGCGCCCTCGCGCACGCGTGATTTGGCACGGTAACGCCCGTAGATACGATAGGCCAGCAGTACCGTGAGTAGGCAAGCAAACGCCAAAGGCTCTCGAATGTCTTTTTTGACGCCCCACCAGTAGTGCCAGACGCCGAGCACGGCGATCCCATAGATGAGGCGATGTAAGTTCGTCCAGCGGCGTCCCAACCGTCGCTGCATCGAGGCGGTCGAGGTGGCCGCCAGCGGAATCAAGAGCAGTAATGCCAGCATCCCGATGGTGATATAGGGGCGCTTCACAACATCTTGCCACACTGCCCCGAGATGGCCTGACTGATCAAGGACAATGTAGACGGTAACATGCAATATACCGTAGAAAAACGCAAACAAGCCCAGCATGCGCCTCAGGCGCAGCCAGAAAATTGAATGACTGAGTTCCCGTAATGGCGTCATCGCGAGCGTGACAAGCAAGAATTTCAAGGCCCAATTTCCGCACGTGTGCAGTATCTCGTGCACGGGGTCGGCGCCTAGTGATATCCCCGATAGCCCAAACACCCCAAGAGTCAGATACATCACCGGCCCAAGGCAGGCGACAAAGACGAGCCATTTGAGCAACCGGCGGGTGGTGTCCGTCAAAAGAACGTCTTCAAGTTCATGCCGCCGTACAGGCTCGCAACTTCCTTCCCGTACCCGTTGAAGGGTAAGGTGGGGCGTCGTTGATCAAAAAGACTTCCGCCAATGTGGCGCTCCGTGGCCTGACTCCACCGCGGATGGTCAACCGAGGGATTCACATTGGCATAGAAGCCATATTCGCTGGGCGCAGATTTGGCCCACGTCGTGAGCGGCGCGCGTTCGACAAACTTGATGTGGTTGATGGCCTTGATACCCTTAAATCCATATTTCCAGGGCACGATGAGTCGCAGCGGCGCGCCGTTTTGGTTGGGTAGCAGGCGCCCGTAGAGCCCAACCGTCATGAGCGTCAAAGGATTCATCGCCTCATCTATTCGAAGGCCCTCCGTGTAGGGCCAGTCGAGCACGGCGCCCCGTTCGCCCGGCATTTGTTTCGGGTCGAGGAGGGTTTTGAATTCGACAAACTTGGCTTTCGACGTCGGCTTGAAGCGCTGAAGTAAGTCCGCCAAGGGGAACCCAACCCAGGGCACGATCATCGACCAGGCTTCCACGCAGCGCATGCGATAAATACGTTCCTCGAGTGGATGCGGCTTTAAGATATCCTCCAGGCTCAAGGTGCCTTTGACCTCGCATTCCCCGTCGATCGTAACGGTCCAGGGTCGTGTGCGAAACTGCTGGGAATTGGCGGAAGGATCGGATTTGTCGGTGCCGAATTCGTAATAGTTGTTGTAAGTGGAGATGTCTTTGAAGGAATTGGGTGCATCGGTGACGCTGAGCTGCGCATTTCGGGTAAAGTTGAGGGCGCCGGCCGTATCCTGTGCGATGGCTCGGCGTTCAAGACCGAAGGCCTGCACGAACACCGCCCCGAGTCCGCCCGCAATGAGCGCCCGCCGGGATCTGAATTTACCCTCGGGGGTGATATCCGAAGGAGCAATAGAAGGTGAGTCGGGCGAGCGTCGGCGCATGGCATCTTTCCTCTAGTCTTAAGGCGATCCGCAAGTAGACCGCGAATGTACCCGGTTTATGGCAGACTGAGAGCCAAAGCCGTTGGAGCAAGTCGCACGGGAAAAAAGGGCAATTCGTGGCCTTGCAGCACACAATCAGTCTTTTTTTACCGAAGTCCTCAATCGATGGGTGCGACGTGAAGCGTCCGTGTTGACCGACCTTCAACCATTCCGATTAGTGCACTGCTATAACGGCGCCCCCGGCAATAGGGCCTTGTCCAATGCTCTGGACCAGGACAGCGACTCGGGAAGCGTCCGCAGGAAAAGAACTCACCGGTGTTCGAAACACCGTGGCATGCCCGTTCCAGGTGCCGATGGAGCGAAACTGTCGAACGATATTAAATTCCTGCAGCGTTCTGCCGGAGTTCTCACCCCGTCCCACCGGCGTCGATGCTTGTGGCAAATAGGCGGCCACAAAGACAGTATAAGCGGTTCGCACTTGGCGTTCAGGCAGGTTCGCGGTCAGCACCCCATCGGATACCTCAAGGCTCACCAGAACGGCATCGTTGGTGGCTTCGGCCACGGCATTGAGGATTCGCGCCTTGTCTGACCCGACGACGCTGCTTCGGCCGTTAATCACCGCTTGCGGCGTGAATGCCGACGACAGATTTAACTCTTGAACATATCGATGCTGGCGCTCAACCGCATCGGGTATCGAATACCGGTCGCGCCACCCGATGCTATCCCAATAGTCCACATGGAAAGCCAGAGCGATCACATTGGGCATCGATGAAAGTTCGCCCAGTACGCGGTCCGCCGGGGGACAGGAGCTGCAGCCCTGGGAGGTGAACAGCTCCACCACCGCGGGTCCATGCAACGAACTCGTCTGGGCTCGAAGCTCGGTCGTCGACCCAACAATGACTGAAAGACCGAGAGTCCCCATGTAGGCGAGGCATTTGGAAAGTAGTGACATAGCTTTTCTCGAGGGTTACCCGACTTTAGGAGTCGTCCATTTCTGCACCGCCCAGATGGAACTCCACGAGCCATATCCGGTTTTTGCGAAATTGATTTGCATACAGCAATAGACCGTCAGTCCAGGCGATTAATTACCGAAGATAAACAGATCAAGATTATTAATGCCGAGCCCAACGCAGGTAACGACCGGTCTATCCTAGAAGTTATTTCATTCGGCAGTTAGCAAGGGAGATGTCTTATCGCCTTCCAGCACTCGGCAAACCCTATCCCATTCCTCCCGGCATGGCTTCGCGCAGCGTGTCGCACGGCAACAGTTCCCGCAGTACTTCGGGCCGACGCATGATGTCGTCATTACTGCGACTCTTGTCGCGATCGCGTTGAACGCCGAACGCTTTCGCCTATTATTTTTCTGCTAACGATGCGAGTGAATCGTGAGCTGAGCCGGGAAGTCGTGGCACGCGAGCCCGTCCTTATCGAGCCATAGACGAGTCGACTCGCGCCCTCGGGCAATGAGCCTTGCGCCATTGGAGTAGTCGTATGAGGATTGATCGAGTGGGCAGACGGGCGGCGCGATGCTTACGATGATCGATCGAGAATATTGCTCGAAATCCCGCAAGAGTTGTCGAGCGCCCATCAACGTGATCGCGTGCATGGCGCGTCCCCATGGACGCTTCGGAATGGCATTCGTCGCGCACGCAAATCCGCACGGCAAGACGATCACCCGCGTCGCTCCTAGTCGCACGGCGACCGAGATCGGCGTACTGGCCGACACCGCGCCATCGACGAGATGTCGACCGTGATACAGCACCGACGGGAACACGCCGGGGATGGCTGTACTGGCGATGACCGCCTCGATCACTTCGCCCGCCGATATCACGACCTCGTCCCCGGTAATCAGATCCGTACACACCAGATGCAGCGGAATCGAGCTCTCACTGAAGCTCCGATAGGGGAGTTCTCGGAGCAGCAAATTTCGTAGCCCCTGTGCGCTGGCAACATGATCACGAAGGCCCAGCATTCCTAGCATTGATCGCCATGACAAACCTAAGACTTCTCGGGTGGTAATTTCACTCCACAGCGTCGCCATCCGGGTCACGGTATCGGCGCAAGGATTGTGCGCGAGAAAAGCTCCGTTCAGGGCACCCGCTGACACCCCGACGATGAAGTCCGGTCGTACGCCCTCTGCGATGAGTTCAGCGAGCATGCCGACCTGCACCGCGCCCAAGCTTCCACCGCCCGATAGCACCCACGCAGTTTTTGGCGTTGCCTGTTGAATTGGAGGGTTCCGCCCGGATTCAGCCATAGAGCCTTCTATTTAGAATTCCAATCTACTTGATACGCCGTCATCGGAGAACCTCGATTGATAATAAATCACGGTTGGAATTTCGAACGTCAATAGCCGTTTCGCAAAATGAGACCGGCGCTGACACACGGTTATTGCATGCGATGTGAAATCCGCCAGGTTATCCGAGATTTCTTTTCATCTGACCTCATCCACCCTCACCGGTAATGGGGTGGCGCGGTAACATTGATCGTCGATCACCGGTCTACTAGGGAAGCTCTGCACAGGTACCCCAAGATGACCGATACTGTGTGCAGTAAGCAGCAGCGGTGGAGCTGACAAATTCATGAAGCAAACGACGTTTGCCTCGGTTGCGTGGGAGAAGAAG
>JBEKYO010000270.1:0-4901 GCA_049510875.1 Steroidobacteraceae bacterium | reverse complement strand
ATGGAGCCCAAAATGCCGCACGACTATGCTCATGACACCGGCATTGACCGCCAATCCCAGGGTTCCGATCGCGACGAAACTCAAGAATTCGTAGCGCCGGTCGCGCAGCCGATGCTGCTTGAACGCAAGTTTCAGCGATAGTACGTACGCGACCACGGCTCCCGCGAGGAACGACAGGGAGGCCGCCGCCAGGTAATTCCAGGATAGAAATTGGACGAGCATCCACAAGAGCCCGATGTCCACCGCCAGTGCGCACAGCGAGGCAGCTCCGTAACCGATGGCTTCTCGAAGAAGCCGCTTCACGCTGCAGGCACCGAGGAGCGGACCCGGGCGCAATCGTAGAGGTACCAGTTCTGATAGATTCCCGGGTGAGTGTGACGGAAGCCGCCGAATCCTACGTTTTGTTGGGCTATGACGAAATCGAGCGCGGAATCGCCGCATATCTTGACGAGAATGTCGGACGTCAGCGGCGTCGCAACCGCCCTCGGCGACTGCGACGAGGCCGTGGCCGCACCGGGCGATCCCGCTCGCTTGATGGCTGTGAATATCTTCCAGTCGGGTTCGCCCAGAGGAAGCAAAACCTCGGACCGACGGCGAACTTCGAGGGAGGTCGCACGCGAGAACACCACGCCTGCCGATTGACTCACGGTTGAGTAGCTGGGCCGGTCCAAAGTGAACCAAACAAAGGCCGCTATCTTGCTGCTCGGAAGCAGCAAGACGGTACTGGAGGGTGGAATTGCCTGGCGCCAATCCGCAAACTGTTGCATCTGCGCCTCGGAGCCAACCGGAATCAGTTGCCTCACGGAGCTGGGCAAAATCCATGCCGCAGCGGCAAGCAGCACCGCGCAAACGAGAGAGATTTGCCAAACCGAACGGAGCTTCCCCACCCCGCGCCAGACCAGCCAAGTGAACACAAGGCCGGATATGCCCATGGCGAAAATCTCTCTGGCATGTTCGAGCACGAGGGGCTCACCACCGGGGTATTGAGTGGTCATGTGAACATACGTCCAGCAATTGGCCAGCATCCAGATCAACACCAGCGCGCTGCCGGCCATTGCGGCCAGCTTCAAATGCTTCGCCGTGGCGTCGGAAATAGTGGGCCGCGCCAACCAAAGACCCAACGCGGCACTGACGCACGCCAAGCCGTTGATCTCGGAGTAGGTCCAGCCCAACACGAGCAGCACAGCGCATGGCGGCCCGCATCGAGCATCGCGCCAGACGTGTGCCACCGTCGGGGCCAGCATTGAGACACTGAGGATTGCCGTCAACCACATCCATCGCCACGCCTGGCCCTGCAACAGCAATGCGACCGGGCCGATGGTGCCCGCTATCGCAGCGATCGCCAAGCCGCACGCGCCCACGAGCATCGCACTCAGGCAAAGCGCTCGAATTCTTGGGTCCGGGACTACCAAACCGGTGAGCGTCAAACACACGAACGGTCGCGCGGCGATCTCCCAATCCGTAATGGTCCAATATTGCAGAAACAGATGCTGCGAGCGTTCACGAACCACGTCCAACCACACAGGATCCATGATTTGCGCGATGCCTGTGGAAATCGACAGCGTCACTGCCGTGAGCGCAAACGCGAGAGTCGCGAGCACGCCTGCCGCGGCCAGAATCAGCGCAAGACGAACCGGAAGCCGCAGGCATATCAACAACAATATGCCGGGAAGCGCCATGAGCGGATGAATGAACAAGGCCAGTATCCCGATCAGCAGGGCGATCCGAGGCTTGCCATGAAAGTGGACGACAATGGCGGTGAGCGTCAAGGCCTCCCCGAGCGATCGGGCCGTCAAGTAGTTATCGGAATAACTGAATATCAGATAGCCGCCGTAGGTGCCCGCGGTTACCACGAGAAATGCGACGGAGAACCACGCCTGATCCGCACTAAAGAGCCGTCGAACCAGATACCAGGCGGCCGTTAGGAGCCCCACCGTACAGAGCGAGAATAGCGTGAGCCCCGCTACCTCGAGCCCCAGCACCTTGATGAATGCGACGTAGATCCGCGAGAAAATCGTAAACGCGTCCTGCGACGTGTTTTGCAGATACAAGTCGGCTGCGAGCCACGGGTGCACCTTCGCCATCGCTTGGACCGCATAAAGTTCGCCGTCGCTGCGGAAAGCACGGTATCGATGCGAGAGCGCCCAGAGCGTCAACAGCATCAGGAAGTATGCGGTGGCGACCAGGGTGCGCCGGACGGTGTGCTCGCCTTCGGTCATGCCTATGTGCTGGGTGTATCTAGGGGCGGGCGTAAGCGTCATCGATCGCGCGTCCCCCATGTGATTGCTGGACCGTCGGCGAACGGATCTTATTATGTAGCCTGATTAAGCCGTGAGGTGTGACAGGGTGCGCAGTGGGCTGGCGCCGAGCGTGAACGGAATGCATTTCTACGGCCATGGGATGCTGACGGCGATTCCTCGTAGCCATGGGTGTCCACTTTGACCGGTTACTCGCGCTGCTCGCTTACCAGCATGTGCAGCAAAAACGCGCCGAGTGACAGATTCACACCCAGGACGATAGCGAGGGTGGCCACGAACACGGCATGCACCGTCGAGTCCATCGGGCCGCCGTGAGCCGCTATCCAATGGACCAGTTGCCAGCCGTCCGCCGCGACTCCTCCCGCGATTAGCAGCGCGCCGGCGAGCAACGTGCCTTCCAACGAAAAGCTCGACAGCACCCACTCCGCAACGCGTGAAACATGCTCGGGGGAGCTGCGGCGCGCGACGACTTTCGCCAAGATCCCGTAGTGAATGACATTGAAACCCACCAAGGTCAGCGCGCAAGCCAGCGCCAGAAAATGAATTCCAAAATACCGGCCAAAAAGGGTTATTGGGCCTGCCGCCAATGCAATGACCATGGCGATGCCGAGGGCGAAGCAAATTCCTCCCGGCGCCAGGTACAAATAATTGGGACCGTAGGTGAGTATGAAACGCAGGTGACGCCATCCGTCGCGAAAGGATCGAAGGTGCGGCGGCCTGTCCCTTCCGTCGCGATGCAACCGCGTCGCCACTTCCGCGATTTTCAAGCCTGCTTTGGCTGAATTGACGATCATTTCGGTGGCAAATTCCATCCCCGTGGTGCGCACATTCATTTTTGGGAAAGCATCCCGCCGGAAGGCCCGCATCCCGCAGTGGAAGTCGCCGACCGGTGCTCGGTGTACCGTGCGTGCCAGCCATGAGAGCACGGGGTTGCCGAGATAGCGGTGCAAGCGAGGCATCGCACCCGGCTCGATGCCGCCCATGAACCGGTTGCCCACAACCAGGTCATTGCCTTCGTCAAGACACCGGACGAATGGCTCGATCCCCAGCCAATCGTAAGAGTCGTCGGAGTCGGCCATGATGATGTAGTCACCGCGGGCCGCGCCGATGCCCGCCAACAGCGCGGCCCCGTAGCCCTTCTTCTCGACGCGTATGACCCGCGCGCCGAGAGTGGCAGCCAGTTCGACCGATCCGTCCGAGGAGCCATTGTCCGCGATGACGACTTCCCCCCCGATACCCATCTTGCGGAACGCCGTCAGCGCCTTGTCGATGCAGACTCCGACAGTGCGCTCTTCATTCAGGCAGGGCATGACCGCCGAGACTCGAATCCGCGTCGTGAGGGGCTCCGAGCTCGAGTTTTGGCCAGTCGGGATGACGACACTCATTGATTGAACCATACACGGTTTACGTCGGTCGCAGCCGTACGATGGTAACATTTTGCGGCTATCGCGGCGTCGAAGCGCCTCGCCGGTTGCATCTCCTAGCGACCACCGCCCGGAGCACGGTCGGTGTACGCGAATACGAACTGCTTGATGCCGTCCGATGCCCGCCTTTGATCCTTCGGGCCGAGATTCCACTCTTCCACGCCGAAGCCCCGCTCGGCCAGAACGGCAGTCGGCCAATTTTGCCGGCGCAGTTCGGCATCCAATTCGGGGCCTCGGCTGAACAAGACAAGGTCTTGCGCCCGAAGCAGCGGATCCATTTGTACCAAGTCTGCGAGGTAAAACCCGCCGGACGCGCGCATGAAGTAGACGTCATTTCCGGGCCGTTTCGCCTTCGGCAATTGCGCCGAGTGGCGGGCGATGATGCCCTCAATCTGCATCATCTGATAGGGCACGACCAGCAGTAGATTCAACATTGCTGCGGCACCTGCGAATGCGGCAAGCCGGCCGTTCGATGCTGCCCGCCCGGTCATGGCACAACCGGCCAATATCGGGACGACCCCCCAAGCCGAATGAAAATACCGATATCCCCAGCCGTGCCCCTGGTCGAAGATCACAAAGACATAGCCGACAAAGGTTACCACGGCGGATTGCGCCAGGAGTCGAACGCGCTGGTCATCGCCGCGGCGTAAGCGCCCCAGCAATGCGAACAGAAACAGACCAGGGACGGCCCAAATCCACATTTTGACCATCGCAGCTGCACGCATGTCGATCATCGACTTGTCGGGGAGGCTAAATGCGGCATTGATGTTGTTGCTGATCACATCAAGCCCGGAGTTGTCCGCTGCGACCTCGGCACGAGCGTGCAGCCAACCGGTACCCACGAAGATCAACAGCGGCAGATAACCGAGAATCAGGGGAAAAATAGTCCGCCGATGTTCTTTGGACATCGCGATGGCAACGATCCAGGGCGCGGCGAACATGGCGTGTGGAAACGGGTTGTGCAGCAACAGGGCGAGCGAACCCACGACACCCGCACCGAATGCGCGGTAGGAGTTGAGCTTCAGCAACAGCCAAGCGAACAGCAAATTTGCGGTCAGATGCGCCTGCATCGAGTAATAGGAAATCGCGTTCGCCACGAATGCCCCGGAGGCGATCGTGAAGACAACGGCCCACCCCGCTGCGCGTCGATCGTCGGTAATCTCGAACGTGATGCGGTAAATCAGAAAAATCGCGAATCCGGCTAGGCTCGCATTGCACA
>JBEKYO010000269.1:0-4983 GCA_049510875.1 Steroidobacteraceae bacterium | reverse complement strand
AGCGATCATGGCAGCTGAGAGCAAGTGTCCAGTGACGAGCGACCATACGCAGCATGCGAGTAGCGCAGCCAAGCTGAACCGTGACTGGTGGCCCAATCAGCTGAATCTACAGGTTCTCCATGAGAACTCGCCCCTGTCCAACCCGATGGGTGCGGCCTTTGACTATGCCGCGGCCTTTAAGACGCTTGATCTTGACGCGGTCATTCAGGATCTGCACTCACTGATGACGGACTCTCAGGAATGGTGGCCAGCGGATTTCGGCCATTATGGACCATTCTTTATCCGCATGGCGTGGCACAGCGCCGGGACGTACCGCATCGGCGACGGGCGCGGTGGCGCCGGCGCAGGGCAACAGCGATTCGCACCCCTTAACAGCTGGCCTGACAATGTCAATCTCGACAAGGCTCGCCGCTTGCTTTGGCCGATTAAGAAGAAATACGGCAAGAAAATCTCTTGGGCCGATCTCATTATTCTTACAGGCAATGTTGCGCTCGAATCGATGGGTTTCAAGACCTACGGGTTTGGTGGCGGTCGCTCTGATACTTGGGAACCGCAAGAGAGCATCTGGGGTCCTGAAGGCAAGTGGCTCGCGGACGAGCGGTACAGCGGCGACCGCGATCTGCAAAATCCTCTCGCTGCGGTGCAGATGGGTCTGATCTATGTGAACCCAGAAGGGCCGAATGGCAATCCGGATCCTGTCGCCTCGGCGCGGGATGTTCGCGAAACATTCAGTCGCATGGCGATGAACGATGAAGAGGCGGTGGCACTGATCGCGGGCGGGCACAGCTTCGGCAAGACTCACGGCGCGGGCGATGTGTCCCTGGTGGGTCCGGAGCCAGAGGGCGCGGAAATCACAGCACAGGGTCTCGGCTGGCTTAGTAAATTCGGGACCGGCAAGGGTGGCGATGCGATTGGCAGCGGGCTCGAAGTAACTTGGACGAAGACGCCAACGAAGTGGAACCACGACTTCTTCGAGCACCTGTTTAGCTTCGACTGGCAGCTGACCAAGAGCCCAGCTGGTGCTCATCAGTGGACGCCCAAGAACCACGCGGGCGATGGCTTGGTTCCGGCTCCCCACGACCCAGCGAAGCGCTATCCGCCATCTATGCTGACTTCTGATCTTGCGCTGCGCCTGGACCCTGTCTATGAAAAAATCTCGAGGCGCTTCGCTCAAGACCAAGCCCAGTTTGCGGAAGCGTTCGCCAAGGCCTGGTACAAGCTCACGCACCGTGACATGGGACCGATCGCTCGGTACCTGGGGCCTTTGGTGCCCAAGGAGCCACTGATCTGGCAGGATCCGGTTCCCGCGGTCGATCATTCTTTGATCGCCGATGAGGAGATAATGACCCTGAAAGCCCGAATTCTCGATTCTGGGCTCTCCGTTTCACAGCTGGTGACGACGGCCTGGGCGTCGGCATCGACATTTCGTGGCTCCGATAAGCGCGGCGGGGCCAACGGAGCCCGCATTCGTTTGGCGCCACAGAAAGACTGGGAAGTCAATCAACCCCTCCAACTGGCGAAGGTCCTGCAGACGCTCGAGCAGGTCCAGAGGGCATTCAACCAATCAATGTCCGATGGGAAGAAGGTTTCGCTCGCCGATCTCATCGTGCTGGGCGGCAATACGGGCGTAGAGGCGGCGGCGAAGAAGGCGGGTTACAACGTGGCAATTCCGTTTAAACCCGGCCGCACGGATGCGTCGCAAGAGAACACCGACGTCCATTCGTTTACTTTCCTCGAACCGACCGCAGACGGGTTTCGAAACTACCTCGGGAACAAGCAGACAAGCTCGCCGGAAGAGGCCCTTGTCAATCGAGCGCAACTGTTGACGTTGACGGCTCCGGAAATGACAGTGCTCATCGGCGGTCTGCGTGTGATGAATAGCAACGTAGGAGGGTCCCCACACGGTGTCTTCACCATGCGCCACGAGGCATTGAGTAATGACTTCTTTGTAAATCTGCTCGACATGCGCACGCGCTGGGAAATGTCCTCCGAATCGGCAGGAACCTTCTATGGGCGCGATCGCACAACGAACGAGTTAAGGTGGACCGCTACCCGTGTTGACCTGATCTTCGGTTCGCACGCCCAGCTTCGCGCAATCGCTGAAGTCTATGCATCTGACGATGGACAGGAGACCTTTGTGAAGGACTTTGTTGTCGCATGGACGAAAATCATGAACCTCGACCAGTTCGAAGTTGCCTGATTCCGCGAATTCCGCGAAGCGAGGCAGCCCAAGAGAACCGCCATGAACGTCCCAGAATATATGAAAACCGAGCCGGCACCGGGCATTCGCATCCCTTACGGTAAGGAAGCACCCGATCAGTTCGGTGATTTACGCGTGCCGACCGGCCCCGGCCCCTTCCCTGTTGCCGTCGTTGTACACGGGGGCTGGTGGCGCTCGATGTTCGCCCTCACCTACGCCGGCTGGATGTCCGAAGCGCTGACGACGGCCGGGGTTGCCACCTGGAATATCGAGTACCGCCGGGTCGGCAATGGCGGTGGCTACCCGAACACGCTTTATGACGTCACCGCGGCGCTGGGCGAGCTACGCCTGATCGCGGCCGACTATCCGCTCGACCTCACGCGTGTCGTCGTGACCGGGCACTCCGCCGGCGGACACGTTGCCGGCTGGCTCGCCGCGAAGCCGACTCATCGCGCCCTCGACAAATTCGGTGAGCCGTTTCCGCTGATCGGCGCCGTCCCGGTGGCCGGCGCGCTGGATCTCAAGCTCGTCTCTGAACTGGGCGTAACCGACATGGTCGGCAGCCCGGCGCACGATTTCCTTGGCGGTACGCCCGCCGAGGTACCGGAGAACTACGCACTCGCCTCACCCGCGGAGTGGTTGCCGGCCGGGATCCCGGTCGTTGCCATTCATGGCAGCCAGGATGACGTCGTGCCCGTGGAAATATCGCGCCGGTACGTCTCGCGTGCGCAGGCCGCGGGCGACCCCGCCAAACTGACTGTGCTCGATGGTGTCGAGCACTTCGCAACGTTCGATCCGTCGACTGACGCCGGCAAGACCGTGCGCGACACGGTCCTGGGGCTGTTGAAACCATAGGGACGGCAATCGGCTGCCCGCGCGACCGCGCTTGCGGGGGATAAACTCGAACGGAGCCACAACGCGGCGATGCACGCAAAATTAAACACCTAACTGGGCGATAGACGCCTACCGCGGCATCCGAAGAGGAATAGCCGGGACGTGACCAAGTGATTTGACCGAAGCCGTAGAGTAAACGATCACGTCCATGCCATGGCGACAACTCATCCGCGGAGCCGCGCTATCTCCGCCCGGGCCGCTGTCACGAGCTCTTCATTAGTTTGTGCATGTCCCCAGAGTCCCCAACCGCCAGGCGTGGCTTCCGTCAGAAGGACCCAGGTGCGCTTCTTCAGTTCCGGATCTTTTGCAGCCGTGACCACGAGTTCGGTTAGTTGGGCTACGAGCGCAAGTTGCTTGTCACGGTCGAGCGCGCCGGTGTTGGTCAAGACCTGGACTCGAACGTAGTTCTCATCGCCGTCCACATTGGCCATGGTCCCTCTCGGCATTTCGTGGACGAAGGCGGCCGTGTTCTTGCGAAACATTGCAATGTCGGGCACGCCTTCAACTGTCTTGATAAGCGCGGCGGCATCGGTGGCGAGTTTGTGGGTGTCGGTGAAAGTGCCGGCCGCGGCATAGATGTCAATCATGGGCATAAGAATCTTCTCCTTAAATCGGTAAAATAGCCGGTGGGCCATTCTCGGCCAGTCGCAGATTTCTTAGCGGCCTTTGCCGGTTATGAGGCATCTAACTCGGAGCTCGGGCAGTAGGCCTTGTCGATTGCACACCAACCTCATTCATCGAAGTCGGCGGCGGACATAAGCTGTGTTGCGGTTGGCAGGGGACGGCCATGCAATGTACATCCGGCGGTGCGCGCGACGTCATCGGTCCAGGTCAGAATTTGCGCGGCGGGATTGCGTCTGCAATGAGCTATCAAAAGATCGCGAAACGCGGACTTGAAGTTGAGTCGAGGAAAGGTCGCCAGAATATTTGAGACGATTTCAGGCGGGACCTGATCCAAGCCAAATCCCAGGAATTCCAACCCGGCCCCGAAATGGACAAGGGCTACTTCGGCGGCCATTCTCGGTGCGATCCCCGGGGAGGTGTGAAAAGCAATGGCTTCCCATACCTTCTCTGCGCGCGCGGTCGGGACTTTGTGCTTTTCGGAAAACGCTCGAGCCGCATCGGCACCGTCAACCTCGAAGCGATTTTGGCCCGCATAGGCGGGCACCAGTCCAAGATCGTGAAGCAGCGATCCGCAAAAGGCGATCTCCTCATCAATTACTGTGCGGCCCATGGCTTTTACGGCGAGGCTGCCGAAGACATACGTTCGAATGCAGTGGTTGTAGAGAAACTTGGGCGACGTTTCGGCCAGCAGGTCGACCGCCGCATTGCATAGTGTGGTGTCGGGAAATTGCACGTCGGCGACGGTAACCAGTTTATTTGCCATGGGGCCTGACCCTCAGTACCAAGCCGGCCGCACTTCCCGTGGCGGCGCCGAAAAGCTCTGCATTTTCAAATCGGTATCGCGGCGCGAGCATGAATGCCTCGTGCGCATAGTATTCGAACCACCCTTTGAGCGACTGATTCTTCGCGTCGTTGAAGGGTGAATAGAGATGGTCGATCGCGACATCGGGCGGGGAGATCAGCATGGACTTAGCGTGACTGAGTGCATCGAACCCGTATTTTCCATAATAATGTCCCATCCCAGCGGATCCTGTGCCACCGAAGGGCATCGTCTCAACAAACAAATGAACGTTCACAAGATTCACCCCGCCACCGCCGTAGGAGAGTTCGCCGATGAAACGGTCGATAGTCTTCTGATCGCGGCTGAAGATAAACCCGGCGAGCGCTCGCGGGGTCGCTGCCATGCGTTTCATCGCCTCGTCGAAGGACTTGAATGTCAGGATTGGGAGGATGGGACCGAATATCTCATCCTCCATGATTTTGTC
>JBEKYO010000268.1:0-5005 GCA_049510875.1 Steroidobacteraceae bacterium | reverse complement strand
GTCGACGAACGCTACCGTGAGGCCGCCGCGGGTCGGTAGATGTCCGCGGCACGGCCTTCTTGCCGCCTATTCCCGTGACTTGTTCAGGCACTTGCGATTTTTGCCAATCATGCATATAGTGTGCAAACGTTTGCACACCAATGTGCATCCGTCGGTACGTCAGCGCCGGCCGACAGGGGTGAGAAAAACAACGCTTCAGGGGGAATAATATGAATGTATGGGTTCGTATACCTGCCCGAGTACGGGCTGGTCGCGGAGTTTGGATACCGGTAGGCCTAGCCACTCTGACATTGGGATTCGCCGGCCCTTTCAACGCAGCCGTGTCCCTGGCGGCCGATCAAAGCGCTGCTGCGACGGCCGCCGGCGCGGACGACAACGGCGATTCAATCACCGAAATCGTCGTCACCGCGCGAAAGCGCGCTGAAAATCTCAGGGATATCCCGGCGTCCATCACCGCCATTTCAGCCGCGACCATCGAGGATGCGCACCTGACGCAGCTCGATGACCTGAACTCTCTGGTGTCGAATCTCAATATCGACGAGGCCCACGACAACACGCCGGATGTGACGCTACGCGGCGTCGGCAGCTTCGGTGTGGTGCAAGGGGTCGGCTTCTACGCCAATGATGTGCAGTTGTTCGAGGGCCAGATCATGAGGCCGATCGACATCGAGCGCATTGAAGTACTGAAAGGCCCCCAGGGGACTCTATTTGGCGGCGCCAATGTGGGCGGAGCCATCAAGTACGTGACCAAGGATCCCACCAGTACGTGGGAAAACGAAGCGACCGTCGAAATCGGTTCCCTCGATACACGCAACTACCAAGCCGTGTTCTCCGGTCCGCTGGATGACACCGTCGCCATTCGAGCGAGCCTCTACTACGACTCTCACGGCGGGTATATCTATGACACCTATCGAAAAATCGATTACGGCGGAGCCATCGACCACGGCGGCCGCATTACTTTGCTGGCCACGCCGAATTCGGAGAACAAGATTCACGTGTGGGTGAGCGTCGATGACTTCATCACGAGTTCGCAGAATCTCATGTACACGCCGCCGAACGCGCAAACCTACTACTATTCGATCAATGACTACTTCATTCCCACTTTTGACCGGCACATTGCCTCGATAGCGGCGCAGCTCGACCATCAGTTCAACGATGATGTCCAACTGACTTCGCTGAGTTCATTTTTCACCTCCTACAACCGCGGATTCACCGACTTCAACAAGAAGCCCATCCCTCTCGATTATTTGCAGCAGGATCAGGACAATCGCGTCTACAGCGAGGAGATGCGCCTGACGTCGACGGGAACGACGAACTGGGATTGGCTCCTCGGCGCCTTCTTCCAGGGGCACCAGAGCAACATGCTGAGCGTCGACAACAACTACAACGGAGATCCCAACGACCCCGTGCTTTTGAATACCGACTTCGATCGCGACATCAAGCTGCAGAAGCAGTACGCCTTGTTCGGCGATGTCACCTACCATTACGACCATTGGCAGTTCGAAGCCGGTTTGCGAGGGGAGTACTACACCAGCGGCCTCCGGGCCGTGAACACGACCAACTTGGATCCCACCACTGGAGCGGTGCTGCCCATAGCACCGGGCTACCTCGCGGATCACGAATTTTCGCCGCGGGTTTCGGTGCAATACAAGTTCAGCCCAACCCTCAATGTCTACGGCACGATTGCGCGGGGCTTCACGCCGGGCGATGAGATCGAGGAGAACTACATCGTTCACTCCTACCGTCCCGAGATCGCGACCAACTACGAAGTGGGCCTGAAGGCATTGCTGGAGCACGGCGTGCAGCTGAATGCCGCCATTTTCTACACCTACTATAAGGATCGGCTGTACCTGTTCCAGCAGCTCACGGGGTCGATGATCACCGATTTGACGACCAATATCGGTCCTTCGACCAACTACGGCACGGAATTCGACATTTCCGCGCCCCTGCCCGGTGGATTCAGAGTGAGCGCCGGCGTGGGCCTGCTTCACGCGACCTGGGGCACGGTGAATGGCTACGTCAATCCTGTGAACTCGCAGCCGATTCCTCTCTCGGGCCTCACCGTGCCGTTTGCCCCGGCGTATACGGCGAATACCTCCCTCGATTGGAAACACGATTTCGCCGGCTGCGAATTTGGGGCACGTGCGGCGGCTTCGTTCATCGGCCGATCCTATTGGGATCCCCAGGACGCCGCCTTCCAGCAGGCTTATCATCTTGTGAATCTGTCCTCCTGGGTCGGGCGCGGTCCTTGGAAAGTGACGGCGAGCGTCACTAATCTGACACAGACCGAATACAACACGGTTTACTGGACCGCGGCTGATGTTGGCGCGCCGTTCAACATTGCGCGCATCAACCGGCCGAGAGAGTTCGTCATGAGCGCCTCGGTGCGCTTCTGAAGAGCAAGGCTTCTGAGGAGCAAGGGAGAGGCTGTGCCTCACGCAGGACGCGCCGCCATGCGCTCAGTCGCCCTTGAGCAGCGCGAAGCGCGTCGGCAGCAAGCTGTGATTGAACGGCAAAATGGCGGCGCCGACGGCCGGCGCATCGTCGGCCGTGACGGCGCGGGCCACCGGCGCGATGGCGGGCAGCTGGGAGGCAAAATCGGCCATGCGTTCGTTGAGCGCCGCGGCCAGCCGATCGACGAGTTCTGCCGGCAGCCGGCCGCCGATCAAGATGGCGTCCGGGTTGATGAGGCAGTTGATCGCCACCATGGACTTGACCAAGGCATCGGTCGATTCCTGGATCCATCGATCGACGATCCTGCGGGCGCCGGCATCGAGGCGCAGGAGCCGCCGCGGCGAGGCGATGCGATAGCCGCCCTCGGCCAGCCGGCTGTACAGAGCCGAGAGTGACACGATGTTCTGCAGCTGCATGTCGCGGCCCGACGCGTCGCGCTCCTGCAGCCACCCGATCTCGCCGCTGCGTCCATGCGCTCCCCGGTAATACGCCCCGTCGACCACCAAGCCGCCGCCGAGCGCCGCCGTGATGAGCAGGTAGAAGAAACTGCGATAGCGATGACCGGATCCGAATTGCATCTCGCCGATGGCCGCCGCCGCGGCGTCATTTTCCACGAACACCGGGACGCCGAGCACGTCGCGCAACAAGTCATCGACTTTGACTTCGGCCCAGGCCGCATAGTCGCCGGGCTGGTCGGGCAGATGCGCCCGGGCGATATCGTCCGGAAACGCCACGCCGACGCCGATCACCCGGCCGTGCGCGATCCCAGCCCGCTTGATCATCTGGCCCGCCGCGCGCTGGAAAAAAGCCCGCACCGTCGCCGGTTTCGCGAAACGAATCTCGCGCGCCGCGCGTGCTCGCACCCGGCCGGCAAAGTCGAGCAGCACGAGCGTGATGTGGTCGCGATCGACATTCAGTCCGATCGAGAAGCAGCTGTCGGGATTGACCACGAGCTTGGTCGCCGGCTGACCGCGCGCCCCGAGTGTGCGGCCCGCCGCGAGGATCAGGCCATCCCTGCGCAGCCGGCTGGTGATATTGGCAATGGCCGCGGGCGTCAGCCCGGTCTGCAGCGCCAGCGCCATGCGGGTGACCGGACCATTCACGCGGATCGCGTGCAGAGTCACGCGCTGGTTGTGATCGCCGGCCCGCTGCAGGTTGCTGCCCGAGAGTTGGGGTCCTTGCGTGCGATCGACATTGGCCGCCGCGTTCGGGATGTTCTTTCTGCGCATGGTGGACGATTCGTGGAGCGGTGGCTGATCTTGAGGCTTTCAGCGCGCCGTTGCTCGGCTGTTCACGCGGTGCGCGTCGCTCGCCAGCGCGAGCGCGCCCAGGGGTCCCGCGAGCGAACCCAACCCCGGGGCGACGACATAGTGATCGATCGGTCCCGCGAGTGCTTCGAGAGGCAGGTAGCCGTTCAGGGTTTGCAGCAGCAGCGTGCGCACGCGCGTCAAGAGCTCGGGACGGCACTGCACGACGCCCCCGCCCAGAATGATTCGCCGCGGCGCCGTGGCCAACACCAGCGTGTAGAGCAGCTGCGCCAATGCGTGCGCGACCGGCTCCCAGACCGGGCTGTCGGCAGGGATCCGGTCGGCCGGCATGCCGGCGCGTGCCGCGATCGCGGTGCCCGACGCCAACCCTTCGACACAGTCGTGGTGCAATGCGCAGGCGCCGGGCCATGCATCTCCGGCGAGGCGCGCCAGGCGCGCGTGGCCGAGCTCGGGGTGGCCAAACCCGTAGACCAGGGCGCCATTGACCACCAGGCCCACGCCCACGCCGGTGCCCACCGTGACGTACGCGAAATCAGCCAGCTTGCGTGCGGCGCCCCAACGCCCTTCGGCCAGGGCAGCGCCGTTCACGTCCGTGTCGAACCTCGTGGGCACATCGAAAGCGCGCGCCAGGCGGCCGGCCACGTCGACGAATCCCCAGCCGGGTTTTGGGGTGGAGGTGATGAACCCGTAGGTGGGCGACTGCCTCGCGAGGTCGACCGGACCGAAGGAGGCGATGCCGAGGGCGGCAATTGCTCCGTGCACCGCCTGCCATGCGTTCAACTGATCGGCCAGCCGGGCCAGCGTCGTCTCCGGTTCGCTTCCCGTGGGCACGGAGACCTGTGCGCGAATGTCCCCGGGGGCGGTGCCGATGAGACAGATGCATTTGGTGCCGCCGAGCTCAATGCCGGCAAGCACCGGTTGGGGATCGCTCATGGAGCGGCAGCGGCGCGGCTGCCGGTCGCGGCGCTGGCCGCAAAGTAGCTGTCGTGCGACGGAGCGGCTTTGGCCGCCGCGGCCGTCGCGGCGGCCATGGCGGCCATGATCTCGCCGAGCTGGCTCGCCGTGACCACATCCATCAGCGGGTCGTAGCGGTCCGGCCGCACGCCCAAACCCTCGAAAATGTAGAACCAACTGAGGTCCGTGAACAATTCACCGGCCTTGACCCGGATGCGGCCGGTGCGCCGATAGAGTTCGATGCGCTCCATGAGGCTGTCGGGCAACTTCATCGCCCGGCAGTACGCCCACAGCGGCGCGTCCCCGCGTTGCGTGAGGCAGTAGTGCAG
>JBEKYO010000267.1:0-5013 GCA_049510875.1 Steroidobacteraceae bacterium | reverse complement strand
CCTCCTGCATGCTGCCGGAGCAATCGAGCACCAGCACCAAGGGTGCGCGCTCGTCGCTGTTGTCGATGAGAGTGACGTCCGGAATGACGGTGTTCATGCGTTAAATTGATCCCTAGGTCCTGACGATGAGGGCCACAACAGGCGCGTTCGCACGCGAATGCGCGGCTCGGCGAGCCTTATGGAGGATACTCCGGAACGCCCGAAAACACACCGGGCCGGGGCTTGGGCGGTGCGCCGGAGATCGGCCGGCCGGCGTGCGTGGGAGGGGTTATTCGACTTGCGCCGGGGGTCGCCCAGCGGCCGTGTGCCAAGCGCCCATCCTACCATGGGGCCCTGTTGAGGCTGCTTTGTTCATGCAGCCGGTTGACGATGTCATTGACGCTCGCGACCCTGTTGGCCTTGAAGATCTCCGTGATTTGCGCCGTATGGAGATTGGTTGCAGTGGCGATTTTCTTGACGGCCGCATGGGCGGACGCTTTCAACGCCCTCACATCGATGGCGTCGATATTGCACATCAGCACCTGCCCCGGGAGATTGGAGTCCGCCGCCATCGCCTCGAGGGCTTCTCCGACAACCGTCGCGAGCTTTTCGATGTCGACCCGGGCGGCCGCGAGATGCGACGGCGCCATGGTTCCGGATTCCGAGTCACGGGCGATGCGTCGGTTGGGAAGCAATGCCCGCGCGCGGTGCGCCTCGGCCTCGGTATCGCAGTGCACGACGATCACCCAATGTCCGTGGCTGACGGCATCAGCCACTTCTTCTTCAGCGTTGACATTGAACATTCGGCCGGCATTGTCGAGACCGGTCGACGCGCCGCCCATCACGCTGCCGACCAACGCGCCCATGCCGAGGGCTGATATCCCGGCAACCATGGGCCCCCCCACGACCATCCCAATGCCGCCGGTCAATGCGATGCCGGTGATCAGCACCAGTCCGGGGATCGCGCCCAACGCCGCGCCCTCCAGGGCGTTTTTTGTGATCTTAAGCGTCCCCCACTCGTGGCCGAACTTCTCCAGCCGACGCTCCTGCTCCCGGCCCAGCAGAGTGATGCGATCACTCGTGAATCCTTCCCGGTCCAACACCAACAAGGCATCGCCCACATCGGTGAAGTTCGGGTAAATGGCGATGGTTGTATGACAAGCTCCCATCGGCGGCACGGCGCCGCTCATGACGGGTGGGCCTGACACGGCGGTAGGGGTTTTCATGGGGTCTCCTGTCGGCGGGAAAATCGATGCGTGCGCAGCGTTCGTCACGCGACGATTTCCGGGCGTTCGGGCTAGCCTGCCCAATCCGCCATCATTCATCTGTTCGGTAGCGCACGTCCGGCGGCGCAGCTCCGACGCGGCGGCGAGTCGCAACAAGGCGCGGCTGCCGCGTAGGACGGCCGACGACATCGACCGGGTCGATAAGTCGCTGTCATACGCGTGCCGAACCGATTTCAGGCGCGACCGCTTCGGTCGACAATCGGACTCGAATAGATCCCTTGACGATTGAATCAGGAGACGAGGATGAAAGTCATATCCAGCTTGTTGATCCTTGGGGCGGTGCTCTGCGGTTGTGTCAGCAACAATCCCCCACCTGCGGCGAGGGCAACCACGGTCGTTGTTCCGCCAAGCTCCGGAACCACGACTGTCGTAGTACCGCAAGACTCGGGGAGCGCCGCGCTCTGCCGCGACGGGTCGCGCCCACCCTGTTACTGATCGGTCAGGCGCGACAACGCATGGGCGATTGTCCCGCGGCCGAATCGCTTCCTGGCGATATCGCTGGACTCTCCGTGGAAGCCGTGGCGGCGGCGGATGTGCAGATTACCGGCGGCGAGACGCGCTCGCCCCGGCCCGACCGATGACACGGCGAGCACGCCGGAGCTTGGCCGCAAGCGTGCGAAATGACCGGAGGTGAAGCTCGCGCAACGTATTCACTATGTGCGCTAACAGACAGACAATAAACAAAAAATTCGCTTGAATAGGCTGGGGTTCAATGCGCAGGGATGGTGCGATGCCGCAGACCATACTTCTACTGCAGGACGAAGCGTCGAAGGCGGCCATCGTCCACCAGATGCTTGCGCAATCGAGCGACGGGCCCTTCGTCATTGAATGGATCAGAAATTACACGGCCGGGATCGATCGATTGAACGATCGCGCCGGGGAAGATATTACGGCGGTCATCGTCGATTGTGTGCCGGCCGCCGCGCAAGCGCTCGAGGCCGTCGATCAGCTGGTCCAGGCATCGCCCCATGTGCCGATCTTGGTGCTCGGCAGTGCGGAGCACGAGAGTATTGCGCGACGAGCCGTCCAACGCGGAGCCCAGGATTACATCTTGTATGACCGCCTCGACAGCTATTCGTTGTCGAAGGCGTTGCACAACATGTGCCAGCGCACGGCGAACGCCGAGAGTGCGTTCATGGAACAGCAGCGCATGGCGTATTTGGCACACCACGACCACCTGACCGGGCTGCCGAACCGGTTGTTGCTGGATGATCGGCTGGCGCAAGCGATGGCCGCGGTGCGTCGCCAACACCAGCAATTGGCAGTCCTGTTCGTCGACGTGGACCGGTTCAAATACATCAACGATTCGTTGGGCCATGCCACCGGCGACGAACTCCTGGTGTCGATCGCCGGGCGTCTGGTGGCTAGCGTGCGCGGTTCCGATACCGTCAGCCGTCAGGGCGGCGACGAATTCGTGATCCTGCTGGCATCCATTGCGCATGCGGAGGACGCCGCGCTCAGTGCACACAAGATTCTCACCGCAGTCGAGATGCCACACTGCCTCAAGGAGCATGACTTGCACGTCACCGTCAGTCTGGGCATCGGCGTGTATCCGGATGATGGGACCGACGTTCAGACGCTCATCAAGCACGCGGACATCGCGATGCTGAACGCCAAAGACAATGGGCGCAATAACTACCGGTTCTTCAAACCCGACGTGAACGAGTATGCTCTGGAGCGACAATCCATCGAAAGCGGCTTGCGCCGTGCGTTGGATCGGCGCGAGTTTGCGCTGCACTACCAGCCGAAGATCGATCTCGAGACACAGGCGATCTCGGGCGCGGAGGCCCTCATCAGCTGGCGGCGGCCAGGCCTGCCGGTCGTGATTCCCGAAAAGTTCATATCCGTTGCCGAACAGTGCGGCTATATCGTACCCATCGGCAGCTGGGTGCTGCGGGAAGTGTGCCGTCAAGCCCAAGCCTGGGTGGCGGGGAATCCCGCGCCAACGCCGGTGGCGATCAACATCTCGGCCGTGGAATTGCGGTCCAAAAACTTCGTTCAGCGGGTTCGCGCCATTCTCGAGGAGACGGGGTTGGCGGCGCGGTACCTGGAATTCGAGCTGAGCGAGACGGCCTTGATGCAGGATCCGAAGTCGACGATCGCCGTGTTGAACGCGATCAAGGAGATGGGCGTGCGGCTCACCCTGGATGACTTTGGGACCGGATATTCGAGCCTGAGTCATTTGCAGGG
This sequence comes from Steroidobacteraceae bacterium, assembly GCA_049510875.1. GTDB lineage: Bacteria > Pseudomonadota > Gammaproteobacteria > Steroidobacterales > Steroidobacteraceae > Bog-1198. Next base: position 1,558 of record JBEKYO010000267.1, on the reverse strand, counting down.
TTTTCCGATCGATGCGCTGAAAATCGACCGCTCGTTCGTAGGCGGACTCTGCACCAACTCGGGCGACGCCAACATCGTGCGCGCGGCGATCAACATGGCGAAGAGTTTCAGTCTCCGGGTCGTGGCCGAGGGCGTGGAGACGCGCGAACAATTCGTGGCCCTTCGGGCGCAACATTGTACCGAGGGGCAGGGTTGTTTTTTTCAGCCGCCGGTCAGCGCCAAGGAATTCGGGAAACTGCTGCGGTGCGAATCGCCGACAGCGGCGGCCTGAACGATTGACGAAAATCCTTGGATTTTTCTTAAGGGATCGCGCTGCATCAGCACGCTTGCGGCGGAGCGGTAAGCCGATGTTGCCGGCAGACGACTGACTATGTGCGGTACCGTACATCTGGGCGTATAATGGCCGCGGAGCGAAAGCCGGATGTCGCTCGCCACCATCACGACGGAATGGACTTGAACCCTGATGCGCCTCGAAACTCTCTAACGACACGGTCTCCGGATCCGGCGGAGAACTATTTGCTCGCGGTGCTGCCGGTGGCCGAGTGGCAACGCTGGCTCCCGCAACTGGAGCGCGTCGAGATGCCGCTCGGCCAGGTGCTCTACGAGTCCGGCGGTACGCTGAGCCATGTGTACTTTCCGACCAGCGCTATCGTCTCGCTCCTGTACGTGATGGAGAACGGCGCCTCCGCCGAAATCGCCGTGGTCGGCAACGAGGGCATCGTCGGCATTTCGCTTTTTATGGGTGGAGACTCCACCTCGAGCCGCGCGGTCGTGCAAAGCGCCGGACAGGGCATTCGGCTGAATGCGCAGTTCCTGAAGGATGACTTCAACCGGGCGGGCCCCGTACTGCACCTGCTGCTGCGCTATACCCAGGCGCTGATTACCCAGATGGCGCAAACCGCGGTGTGCAATCGGCACCACTCGCTCGACCAGCAGCTCTGCCGCTGGCTGCTGCTCAGCCTGGACCGCCTGGAGGGCAATGAATTGGTGATGACGCAGGAATTGATCGCCAACATGCTCGGTGTGCGTCGCGAAGGCGTGACCGAGGGTGCGATGAAATTGCAGCAAGCGGGGCTGATTCGCTATGCGCGCGGTCACATCACCGTACTCGACCGGGCCGGGTTGGAGAAACGCAGCTGTGAGTGCTACGCAGTGGTCAAACGCGAGTACGACCGGCTGCTCCCCCAGAAGCCTGCGGTCTAGGACGGGCGCTGCGTTCTCCTACGAGCGCTAGGAGCCTGTCTGAGCAATCTGCGTGAGCCGCGTTGGCAGCGGGGTCGTCAATTGGCCGCGAGAACCGGCCCGCCTTGACGCGCGGCCGCTGCCTCCTCGGAAGCGGCCCTCAGCAGGTGCTCGAATTCCGCGGCCGGAACTGCGCTCCGAAACAGGAATCCCTGAAATTCATCGCACCCGGAGCGCCGTAGAATTTCCAATTGAGTCGGGGTTTCGACGCCCTCGGCGACCACTTTCATTCCCATCGAGTGGCCAAGCGCGATGATTGCCTTGGTAATGGCCAGATCACTCGGATCGGCGGCAATGTCGCGGACGAACGTGTAGT
>JBEKYO010000266.1:0-5070 GCA_049510875.1 Steroidobacteraceae bacterium | reverse complement strand
GTATGGCGTCAGCGGGGCAATCATGCCGTTGAATAACAGGGTCGGGTTATTCGGATCGGTGGGAACATTGACCGGGATCGGGGGATCGGCCACCGGTGCCGCCGCGAGATTTTGCAAAGACTCGATGGATGCCCGAAACTCCGGGAACCGCTTGAGCGATCTCGCACTCACCCAAGCTTCTGCGACGGTGCCGCCCCAGCTCGATTCAATGAGTCCGATCGGAATCTGGTAGCGCTGATGTAATTCCCGGCCGAACAAATAGCCGATGGCCGAGAAGTTCGCAACCGTCGTCGGGGTAACCGCGGCCCACGGATCGGCATCCACATGCGTCTGCGGCATCAGTGCGATCGTGTGGTGAACGCGTAACAGCCTGATTTGTGGAAAATCCGCGCCGGCGATTTCTTGTTCCGCGCGGTCGATGCCGCCCAGTGCGCCATTCCTTTGAATGGAAAATTCCATGTTCGACTGGCCGGAGGCGAGCCAAACGTCGCCAATCAGGATATCGCGCACCACCAGCCGATTCAGGCCGGTGACGACGAGGTCGAAGGGTCCGCCGGCGGGGAATGGTCCGGCGATTCTCGACCATTGACCGCTGCGGTCGGTTCTCGCCAGATAGACGCGACCATGAAATTCGATCATCACGTGTTCGCCGGGATCAGCCCAGCCCCACAACACAATCTTTGCGTCCCGTTGCAGCACCATGTGATCGCCGATCAGCGTGGGCAGCTGGACATTGGCAAGTCCAGCATGGCTTCCGAGGACGCCGATGAGGCCAAGCCATGCTGCGATCGATCTCATGAGGCGCCAATCCCGTCGCGCCACGGGTGCACACGACCCGATACCCGATTGATTTCGATCCGGCGGTTGAGCTTGCGTTTGGCGTTGGCTACCGATGAGCCTTTGCGGGGCATCTGGATGTTACCTTTCGGTATCTTGAAGGCGGTAAGAACAGGGCAACGCCAAGGCTTCCTGCGCCAAATATACCTCGCGCTACGCGTGTTTGCATGCGAGGGTCGCTCTCCTCATCGCCCGAGTCGCCAGGCTGGAAATCGCAAAAACCCTTCAGGTGGCGGCGGCGACACCTGAGTTGTCTTAGTTAGCCACTCTGTTCGTCTCACAGCGCGCCCCCCTTTGGGGGCTGCCATGAACCGGACAGATTACGTGCTACTAGACCGGACAGATGATGTGCTACCTACAACCACTCTGTCCGCACTTGCACCAGAACCTTTGTTTTGGGACTATGGATGGACTTCTAATGAGAAAGCTACCAATAACCTCGCTCATCGCCGTTGCGATTGCGCTCGCGGCCACAACCGCTCGTGACGCACCTGCGGCGCCCATTGTCGTGCCGCCTGATCCGTCGGCTTTCGACGCTCAGACGCTGGTGAGCAACGAGTGCTCCAAGTGTCATGGTGCTACCGGAGTCAGCATATGCCGGCTTTTCCCGAATCTCGCAGGGCAGCTGCCCGTCTACATCGAGACTGAATTAAAACTGTTTCGGCAGCGTGGCCGCAGCGATCCCGGCGCGCGAGCCTTTATGTGGGGGATAGCTCGGGGTCTTACTGATGAGCAAATCAAAGGGGTCGCACGGCAGTTCTCGAGCCAACCGCCGGTGAGAGGCACGGTATCGAGCAATCCCGCGTTAGCTGACCAAGGGAAGTTGCTCTACGAGAACGGGGCGAAGGAGCGTGACGTTCTGGCTTGCATTGTCTGCCACGGTCACGACGGCGAGGGCGTCAACACAAATCCACGGGTCGCCGGGCAGCCTCGAGACTATTTTGTGACCGCAATGCTGCAGTTCCGCAGTCGGCTGCGCGAAAACAAACTCATGCAACACGTCACCCAAAAACTGACGGATGATGAGATCGTCGCTTTAGTCGAATATATTTCCACCAAGTAGGCCCATTGGAAGTCGCGGGTGAATCCTTGTGCTTGCAACTCCCGGGGGGAATCACGCCATGAAAGTCCCAATGCGATATGGTCTTAGGATTCTCAGCGCTTCAGTCATCAGCGGCGCGTTGCTCCTTGCGCGACCAGTTCTCGCAGATTACACGGCGGAAACCGTCTCAAATGGCGGCACCATTGAGGGAGTTGTAAAGCTCAGTGGTGCGTCGCTCCAAATCGCGCCCATCAAGATCACCAAAAACCAGGACTTTTGCGGCGAGTCCATTCCAAGTCCCGTGTACTCAGTCGGCAAGGACGGCGGTTTACAGAATGTCGAGGTGTACCTTAAGGGCATCACCAAGGGCAAGGCGCTTTCGACCGACACGATCTCGCTCGTCAATGAGCACTGCATGTTCTATCCGCGGGTGCAGGGAGCGAACATTGGTCAGCAAATCAAGATCTCCTCCAACGATCCGGTTTTGCACAGTACGCATCCGCAAAACGCGTCAACCAACGCCACCATCTACAATATTGCGCTGCCTTTTAAGGGATTCTCGGTAACCAAGCCGTTGCCCCCAATCCCGGAACTGATCAAAGTCAAATGCGATACGCACGAATGGATGCACGCCTGGATTTGGGAGCTCGACAATCCCTACTTCGCGACGACCGGGGATGACGGACACTTCACGATCAAAGACGTGCCGCCAGGCACCTACACACTCGTTGCGTGGCACGAAGCTGCCGGTGAGAAACCGACCTCGGTCACGGTGTCTGCTGGCAAAACGGTGACCGTTGCCATCGAACTCGCGGCCACAAGCACCCGCTGAACGGTTAGAGGTACCACGATGTCCAGACGACTTTTTAGGGTAGTAGCGCGCTTTGGCCCCTGCGTGTAGGTCTGAGTCTTGCCTCGTCGGGCCCTCCGCGATACCCGCTTTTTCGCCCGCAAATGCGGCTTGCACTGCACACCCTGGCATGAATGCTAACTCGAGCTTAACGATTTTGGCGGGAACTTGCGCCCCGATAGCCGCATAGCGCCGCTGCTCCCGGCCCTGGTCACGCTGTTGGTCATAGCGCGCGTGGCTTTGGCACAGGACGACGTGGGAGACGTGCATCAGGGGAAGGTCATCTATGAGCCGTATTGCGCCCTCTGCCATGGAGAACAGGGTGACGGCAAGGGTCACTACAGCGAAGACACCACCCCAGTGCCGCGCGATTTCCGACAGGGCACATTCAAGTGGCGCAGCACGCCGTCGGGCTCGTTGCCGACCGACGCTGACCTTGAAAAAGTCTTGGTCAATGGTCTGTTTGGCACGTCCATGTCGAGCTTCTCTACTTCGTTGACCCACCGGCAAAGACTCGATGTCATCGCCTACATCAAGACCTTCTCGCCACGCTTTGCGACCGAAAAGCCCGAGGCGCCGATTACCATTCCGCCTGAGCCGCCGTATACGTCCGAATCCGTAACCCGCGGCGAGGCCGTATACCAAAAATTCAACTGCGCCCAATGCCATGGTGACGGAGGTCATGGTGATGGTCCGTCTGCAGATGATCTCAAGGATGATTGGGGAAACGGGATCGTGCCGTATGACTTCACCAAAGGCCACGTCAAATGCGGCAACAACGGATCCGACATTTACCGAGTGTTCATTGCCGGCCTGAACGGTACACCGATGCCTTCGTTCGCCGACTCAATGAGCCCCGCCGAGGCTTGGGATCTGGCACATTTCATCCAGAGCCTGAGTCCGGACTACCCGAAGAACGTGACCGGGACGCCACGTACACCGATCGGCAAGGGCGCACCGTGAAACAGGAAGACCAGCACGAAGACGGTTCAGGCGCTGGGAATTCTTCGGCCATAGAGGCCCGGTTGGTTCGCTAAAGACCTGACAGACCGAATCAGGGGGCGAGCGCTCATGCCAGAGGCGACAATGGCAACAACAGAGGGTTTGCACGGTCCGTACGCGGCGAGGGCGGCCGCATCGTGGATGGCTCACGCTTGAACACCAGGCCTATAGCGCTTGCTTACGCCGTCAGGAAGCGGAAATGGCATCTGGGTCACAGCTCGTTCCGTAAAACCTAATCCGGGTTCACAGTCACATAGTGACCCAAACCATACTATCGCGTATGCGAACTGCAGCCTTATGTATCTTGCGGTCGATGTTTCAGTGCGGACAACGGCATTTCGAAGAAGTAGGAGGAAGCGGTGAGCGCTGAGCCGTTGCGGCAGCACAGCACCGCGCCAAGCCCCATCTCCGCGCCGGCTGCAGGCGTTCACGCGCCCATCACGGTCGTGACCCCGCTCGTGAAGAGCGCTTCGCGATCAAGACATGGTGCGCTTGGAGGAGCTCAAGGAAAGCCGGACAACCTTCACTTGGGTCGCTCGGGGAGCGAGCGTCGCGGCCAGCTGGTCACGGCCGCCATCGGTCTCGCTCTAACTCTCGCGATGGGCCTCGTGCTGCTCTTCGGGTATCGCCTCGTCACGCACATCCGTGCGGGCATCGATGCACTGCAGGCCGCGAGCGCTCTGCAAAGCTACCCCGAGGAGATCTCCGGTCAGCTGAGCGCACTGTGCGACCGTCTCGAGGCTCGCGCCTATTCTGGCCAAGCGCTCGCGGATCTGCAGAACACGGTCAGGCGCTTCGATCGGGATATTGCACAGCTTTCTGACTCCGGAAACGACTCACCGCAGCTCGCCCGGACGCTCTGGCTGTGGCACCAATACCGCTCGGTGGTCGATCCGGTCGTCTCTTTCACGGGCCAGCCCTACGCGGATTCCGTTACCGCAGACACCACGTTTTCGCTCCAAGGCCGTGAGCACTATGCCGCAGCGGAGCGCGCGCATCAGTTCGCGGCGGACAACGCCAAGGCATTGCAGTCGCAGCTAGTGAATCTCGCCGCGACGCTCCAGCACACCTCCTCGGATGCCGCACTGCGATTGCGCACCCTGCTGTTTGGGGGTGTGATTGCAACACTGCTGCTGGCCGCGGCCGCGGCTTGGTTCCAGCTCATGCGCTCGCGGCTTCTAAGGGCACAGGCCGAGTTGCAGGAGGCTCATCAAGCCCTGATGCGTGCCTCCCGTGAGGCGGGAATGGCTGAAGTTGCCAGCAGTGTGCTCCACAACGTCGGCAACGTCTTGAACAGCGTCAACGTGTCGGCGAACTTGCTAGATGAGCGGTTGCGGAC
>JBEKYO010000265.1:0-5091 GCA_049510875.1 Steroidobacteraceae bacterium | reverse complement strand
TATGCCACGGCGAATAGCATTACCTCCTGGTGGACCGGCAACAGCCAGCCGTGGGTTCAGGATCAGTTGAAGGCTGACCTGCAGAGCGGGACCGTGGCCAACTACAATTTCATCGTCCCCGACCAGGACGATGACATGCACAACCCCGGCGTGGTCCCACGCGCGGATTACTGGGTCCAGAACGTCGTCACGAAGATCAAATCCTCCGCGATTTGGAACGATCCGACCAAGCGGGTCGCGATCGTCATCACCTTCGACGAAGGCGAATCGGCTACCACCGCCTGCTGCGGCTGGAACCCGGAGCGTAGCGGCGATGGCAAGGCACAGCTGGTCACGTTTACTGCGAACGGCACCGAGGTCTCGAGCATCTCCGCTTTGCCGGCCTACACGGAGGCCTACAAGGGTTCTGCCGGTACTTCCACTCTCACCTTCACACCGCCCGCGTACAGCAATGGCAACCATGGTCACGGCGTGACGGTGTTCGGCGTCTACACCAACCAGATAGCGCTCGGCAATGTGCCGGGCGGCAACTACGACACGGATTACTACAGTCACTTCTCATTCGTGCGGACGTTGCAGGACATCTTCGGACTGTCCGATCCGGGCCAGCCGGGCACCTATATGAACCGTTCCAAGTACACAGAGACCTTCATCAACCAAAATGCGACGGTGCTGCCGGAGTTTGCGGGCAGTGCGAATCAGCATTTTGATGCGGTGCGCCCGATGAACCACGTGTACCAGTTCCCGGCCAGCGTGACTCGTGCGACCTCCGCGGGGACCGTGACGACGCCGGTGACGACAGGACCGGATGCCAACCAGAATAACCTCTGGAGGACCCAGTAAGCCGACCGGCCTGGCCGGGTGGCTGCACCGCCGGCCACGGATCCGACCTGGAAGGGCCGGCGCACGCGCGCCGGCCCGTTTTGTTGGAGAATTTGCAAGGCCTTGGAAAGATCGAAAGGTCTTCCCGAGTTGAAGGCCTTGGAGAATTTTAGGAGCACGTCATGGTCGGGAAGGGTCTGTCGTTGCGTGGTGCGGATGGGGCACGACGCGTGCTTGTCGCTGGAATCTGTATCTTGGGCGTCATGGCCACCCTGGTCCATGCCCAGTCCACGACCTTGAGCGTGCAGGCCCAGGTGGGGCAGAAGCTGTTCTTCGACACGAACCTGTCCGCCTCCCGGAAGATGTCCTGCGCCACCTGCCACGACCCGAACAATCACTACGCGCAGTCCACCACCAACACGCTGGCCGTGCAACTGGGCGGCCCGAACCTGACCTCGCCCGGCGTACGGGCCGTGCCCACGCTGACTTACAAGGCATTGATCCCGCCGTACAGCGACGATGCCACCAACCCGGACGGCGTGAGCGCGAACTCGCCCGGCGGCGGTTTCACCTGGGACGGCCGTGCGGACACGCAGGCACAGCAGACCGCCATACCGCTGTTGTCCTCCTTCGAGATGGCCAACACCAGCCAGGCCGCGGTGGTTGCGGTGGTGCAGAGTGCCAGCTACGCCGCGCTGTTTCAGCAGGCCTATGGCGCCAATGTCTTCAGCAACACGGCGACCGCGTTCACCGATGTCGGGCTGGCGCTGCAGGCATTCCAGCAAGAGGATCCCAGCTTCAATGCCTTCACCAGCAAGTACGACTATTGGGCCACGGTCGCGCTCAGCAATGGGCAACCCGTGAACCTTACGGCCGCCGAAGTGCGGGGCTACACCGTGTTCAACTACACGGGCAACTGTTTTGCCTGCCACTACAACGGCCCAGTCACCGGCGGCGGCGGAGCGCTGTTCACCGACTTCACCTACGAGAACACGGGCGCGCCCCGCAACCCGGCGATTCCGGCGAATAACATCAAGTTCCCGCTGCCGACTTATTACGATTTTGGGCTGTGCACGGCGGTAAATCCGGACCCGGTGAACCCCTATTTGATTCCCCACGTGCTGCCATACAGCGCTTCGCTGTGCGGCTCGTTCAAGACGCCCACGCTGCGCAACACCGCCACGCGCAATGTATTTTTCCACAATGGCGTGTTCACGACCCTTGCTCAGGTCATCGATTTTTACAACACCCGCGACACCGACCCCGGGAAGTGGTATCCCACGGTGAACGGCGTGGTGCAGAAGTTCAACGACCTCCCGAGCGCGTACAAGATTTATGCCGACAATGTGGACGTTCCTTTTGGTCTCTCGCCAGGCGACACGCCGTTTATGACAGCGCAGAACGAGTCGGACTTGCTGTGCTTCCTGGAGACCCTGACCGACGGCTATGTGGCGGGGGTGACTCCCCAGGATCCGAATTGCGTGAACTGACGGACCGTGAGGACAGGGGACGGATCATGAGGACATGGATTGAAGAGCAAATGATGAGAACGCAACGGATGAGAACGATGAAGCCGAAGAGCTGGATGGCGGCGGCCGTGATCGGGTTTGGAACGGTCGGGCTGGCCCAGGCAAACATGACCCAGCCCGGCGAGCGGGCGCTGACCAGCGCGGTGACGCAATACCTGTCGGACCACGGCGACCTGTGCGTGGGCAAGTTCACGTGGCCGCGGATCGTGACCCCAGAGGACCGGCTGGCCGCGACGAATGACGCCGTGCAGCTGCCGGTGCTCGAGCGTCTGGGTCTAGTGGAATCGACGGAATTCTCCGCCGCGCAGGGCTCGCACCCAAAGGCCACTGCTGCGACCGCCGAGACGGCCAGACGCTATGCGCTGACCGCCAAGGGCCGGCAGTACTACTTGCAGAGGAAGCGGATCACCTTGGGTGCGCACGACCAGCCGGTGGAGCATGATGAAGATCTGTGCGTGGCCCACCTGACGCTTGACCGAGTGGTGAAGTGGTCACCGCCCGAGCGGGCGCACGGCCACCTCGAGACGATGGTCCACTACACCTACCACATCAAGTCAGCGGACTGGATGGCGGATACGGAGGCGCGCAGGGTCTTTCCGATCGTCGACCGAATCATCCGCGGTCAGGGCAATTTGCTGATGAGCGTGAACGTGCAGCTACGGGACGGCACCTGGAGGCCGGTGCTGCCCGGCCAGTGAGGGGTCATTTGAACGGTCGCCTCAGCGCGCCGGTTGAGAATGCCGCGTCTCGGCACCCTGCGCGTCTGGATAATATTGCGGCGCCTCGCGCCGATCGAACATCCCATAGGCTCGGATGATGCGAACCACGCGGTGACGAATCCCCGCCACGCCTTCAAAGGGTGTTGGTATCCAAGCCTTCGCGGCCTCCGCAGTTCTCCAAGAACACAGCAAGGCCCGCTTCGCTCCGTCCGTGATGCTCTTAAATACATCATGGTCCACGCATCCACCCGTGTCGGCCTGGAGACCAAGATGCGCCGACAGTGTCGAGGCATCCGTGGGCTGTGGCGCCGAGGTGTGGAGCGTAACTTCCGTCAAACTCGCATATTTGGCTGCGCGAGCTTCGGTCTCATCGAACCGCTGTTCGCGCATCGCGGCATTCTCGGGGGGCGCCGAATCGCTTACGACTTCACCGACTCGCAGATGATAGTCGTGAAAAATCACCGAACGTCCCTGCTCCTGGACTCGGTGATGCTCCGCTTCGGTTCTCCATCGAATGACCGATTTCTCGTCCCTCCAGGTCGAGTGGGACAGAAGCCACCCGTTGCGCACCAGACTCTCGAATCGCTCGTTGTCGATGAAGCCGTCTATCCTCTGCAGGATCGGCTTGAGGTGCTTGGCCAGATCGAGGTAATCCTCCACATGATCCGGTTTGCGGTTCACTTCGAAAATCACTGAAAACACGATGTTTCTCTCCTCACCGGGATTGGCTCGAACTGCGATTCGGCCTGGTGGGCCAGTTGTCGTCCTCGTTCTCTGCCGCCAGAAAATTGATGCTCTCGCGCCAAAGCGCAAACCGCATGGTCTCGAAGTGCATCAGATGCGTGCCACGGCCGATCTTGGTGTCTTGCTTGATAGCGGCTCGTGAGAAGGCATTGAATAGCCATCCAGCATCCGCATCAGTCACGAGCCCGTCCCAGGCGCCGCGAATGATGGCAATCGGTACCTGTACTGCAGCGGGGTCATAGGCGAGCTGCCCATGCCAAGCGCGCAGAATTTCGACAAAGGGTCCGGCGGGGGTCTTGACAGCCGGGGGGCTTACGCTGGCGCTGGCCGGATCGGTGGCCAGGTACGTCTGCGCCCATTCGTCGAAATGCCGTCGCTCGAGTAGCGGCGATTCGTCAACCGGCACATCCTCGACGAACCGCTTCCATTGATCGTCCGCACTGATGAGTCGCCACGCCGGACCCGATGGCAATGGCAGGTACCGAGGGGGTTCGCGCCTTGCAATCGGCGCGAACAATACCCAGCGGTCAAGGATTGATGGGTGGGAGCTCGCAAAACGCCCGACCGGCATTGAACCCCATGAGTGAGAGATCATCGACAATGTACTTCGCGCTTCCCGTTCCAGAATGAACTTGATTGCGAGGGCTAGTTGTTCGGTGGCCTCGACCGCCAGGCCGAGTGGTGCATTGGCATCTGCGGCTTGAGCCATCTCGGGATAGCGATCGGACCCGCCAAAACCGTAGAAGTCGAGTCCCCAAACGCTGAAGCCCGCGTCGCACAGGGCATCTCGCCAAGAGCGGCCGTCAAATCGATGAGCAATCGACAGCGCCGAAGGGAAGGTGGCCCCGTGGACGTAAAGCACCGTGCGCCGAGGGATGGCACCAGCGGGGCATAGCCGCCGAAGGAATAATGACATGCCCTTGCGGGGGCCGGGTATCAGGAACACCTCCTCTTGCGGATCGAGCCGTGCCCTCTCCGCACTCATTGAGGGTCATCCGCCATAGCCGCCATAGCCGCCATGGCAGGCGGGAACACTATACGCGAGCGAACCCGCGCCTCGGGCGCGAGCGCTGGGATTCCACGTGCGGTGAGAATAGGATGGCTGCTCATCTCCGATCACCGAATAGCTGGCCGGACCCGGAGCATTCACCGCCGGCATGCGCGTTGTGAAAGCCATCGTGCGTTGTCCTGGAAAGACAGATCGCCTGCGGCCAATTGTACGGCCTCGCGGATGGTGAAGCGGCACGGACGCAGCCCCATCTTCACGTAGGGCAGTG
>JBEKYO010000264.1:0-5115 GCA_049510875.1 Steroidobacteraceae bacterium | reverse complement strand
GTGATTGCAGGAGTCTTCCCGAGCGTTTCAGTTGAAACAATTCGCCCGGACCGGAACGCGGGGCGTACTTACCGGACCTCGCCGCCGAACGCCGGGATTCGAAACCTCAGCGCGCCGAAGCCCATTGCGGAAAAGCCACGAATTTCATTCGTAACGGATGCGGCTCCCGCGGCAATGCCCGCGAAACGACCGCCGCGCAACCTTCACCTCTGGACGAACGGCAAGTCGGAAAATCACGGAGCTCATCGTCCAGCGCCGCGAGGACATGATCGACAGACATTCTTTAACGTCATTAACCATCGAACGAGTACCAAGGAGATTCAGATGAACACACATAATCCAATTTACGCATTGGCCTCCGCCCTTGTATTGTCAGGCGCGCTGGCCGGGTGCGCGACACTCGGCAGTCCCGGCGATGCCAAGATCACTGCTGATGTGGAGAATCGTCTTCAGGAAGACACGGCCACGGCACCCCCGAATTCGATCAACGTGCAAACGGCCAATCACGTGGTGTATCTCAGCGGACTGACGGATACGCGGGGTGAAAAGGAAGAGGCGGAAGCAGATGCGCGCGCAACACCTGGAGTGACCGATGTGGTGAACACCATCGTCGGACACAGCCCCTAGGATGGTCCGAGGCGCACCCTGGTCGGCCCACGGGGGCCTCTTTTGGGTGGACCACCCCATCCCCGTACGGCCTGACGGGCCGTACCGGGACGCGGGGTCGGCCCATTTGCATTGGCGGCTGACATCGGTTCCCACCATAGCGCAAACCTCGGGCAGCCCGCGACTCGATGACGGAGCGTTGCTGCTGGCGAAGGCCGGGTCCGGGCACCACCGGGCGGCGACTGAAGATAGCCGGTGAATTTGCGCCAGGATCGATCTAGGCTATAGTGATTGCATGGAAGACACGAGCAAGGGAGTGCCGCAATTCGCCACCGCGGAATTTGCGCCCAACAGTCCGACGATGACCTGCGCCGCCTGCCGGCGGCCCATCGCGGCAGCCTATTTCCAGGTCAACGGCGTAAAGGCCTGTCCGGAGTGCACGCGCAAGATCCAGGCGCAGACCCCGACCGACTCCCAGGCTGCGTTCGTCCGAGCACTCGCCTTCGGTATCGCCGGGGCACTGGCCGGATTCGCGCTCTATGTCATCTTCGCGCTGGCCACCGGCATCGTGGCCGGCTTGGTGTCCCTGGCGGTTGGTTTCATCGTCGGCAAGGCGATGAGCTTCGGATCGCGGGGTGTGGGCGGGCGCCGCTATCAGGTCGCCGCCGCCGTGCTCACCTATCTCGCCGTGTCGATGTCGGCCGTGCCCATCGCCATTCACCAGATGCGAGAGCAGCGGGCGCAAATGCAAGCCCGTGAGATGCTCGCGACGCCAACGCTCGCGCCGCCGCGCGCGACAATGAATATCCCCAAGGCCATCGGCGTGCTGGCTCTGCTCGGCATCGCCTCGCCGCTTCTCGAGCTGCGAGACCCGGTTCACGGCCTCATCGGACTCGTCATTCTCTTCGTCGGCATCCGCTTCGCCTGGCGCTTCACCGCCGGCCGTACCCTCGCGGTGTCGGGGCCGCATACCCCGTCGCCAGCCGGGGTCATCTGACGCCGGATGGGGCTGCCCCTCCCCGCAGCGCCTGAGCCGTGCGGCCGCTGCGGCGCCTCCCTCGCGCCGGGTGCCTTGGTCTGCAGTGGATGCCAGGCCATGGTGCACGCGCAAAGGCTCGATGAACTCGCCGCGAGCGCCCGCGCGCACGAGGAGCGCAAGGAACTCGTCGCGGCACACAGCGATTGGCAAGCCGCGCTCGCGCTGCTCCCGCTCGATTCATCGCAGGCCGCGTGGGTGCGCGCCAAACTCGACGCGCTGCTTCCGGCCATGCGCCAGGAAGCGGCGAAGGGCGGCTCGCCCGCATGGACCCGCAAGCTCGGGCCCTTCGCGCCGATCGCGCTGCTCCTGCTCAAGGGGAAATTCTTCCTCTCACTGCTGAAGCTCAAGTTCCTGCTGAGCTTCGCGACCTTCGCGGGGATTTACTGGGCGCTCTACGGCGTTCGATTCGGCGTCGGGCTGGCCGTGCTCATTCTGGTCCACGAGCTCGGTCATTTGATTGCGGTGCGAAGACGCGGTCTCGCTGCGGATCTACCCATGTTCATTCCCGGCTTCGGCGCCTATGTACGCTGGAACGCCGCGGGCGTGACCCCGGACACGCGCGCCCTGGTGAGTCTCGCCGGACCTCTGGCGGGAGCTCTCGGCGCCGTGGGGTGCGCACTCGTGTGGCTGCAGACGCAGCGGGGTCTCTGGATCAGCCTTGCCAGCTTCTCAGCCTTCATCAATCTCATGAACCTGATTCCCGTCTGGACGCTCGACGGGGGGCAGGCCATGGTGGCGATCAATCGCCCCGGGCGCATCGGCATCGCCATCGCAGCGGTCCTGTTCGCCGCGTTCTTCTCGCAGCCCCTGATCTTGCTGGTCGCCGGCGGCGCGGTGTACCGGGCATTCGAGAAGAGCTCTGCCGACCTGCCGGTCAACCACGGGCTGACGGCTTATTTCATGATCCTCGTCGCGACGCTGGGGTATTTGTCTGCGTTGGCGCCGTTGGGGGCGGCACGGTAAGAAATATCTTACGCGTTGAGCCCAAAGACTGGACTGGCGAATCTCCAAGCGTTTGAGGACACTCGCTCTTCACATTTCTTCACACGAGAGACTCCCCATGCATGCGTTCAACGTCAAGAGCCCTTGCCTTCTTGCGATTGCGGTATTTGCCTTGTCGCTCGTCGGCAATTCCGCGGGAGCCGTGGTCGCTAAAGCGCAGCATCACCACGATGCCGCAAAATTGGTGGGCGCCTCGCTCCATCAGGACGGTCATCACGATATCGACCATAAGGGGAAATACACGACGTCGGTAGAGGTAAAGGGCGGCAAGATAGCTGCGCTGCACGTCAAACATTCAGAGAAGGGCAACATTCCGGTCAAGAAATATAAAACACACCGGAAAATGGCTCAGACCGATCGCGCCCACCTCATGTACGCCTCATTTCGGCTGGCCCAAATGGAGGATATGGGCACTGAGTACATCGGTTATTCCTACATCGATGACGAAGGGAACGAGGAGATCTACTGGTTTCCCGTGGAAGAAATCTATGATGGCGATACGGGCGCGGTCGAGTACGTTCCGATCAATTCGTAAGTGCGGATGGCTCCGGATCGGTTTGGATCAAGGTTTGCTGCGCACGCGTGCTGAGGTCACGGGCCCCGCCGGCATCGAGTGGGGTGGCGGATCTGATCCCCCAATATCCCCGGTTGCTTGTAACGCCTGGACCGACGGCGCTGCCATGTACTCGCGTAGTTGTTCTATCTCGCTGTGGTGGGCATCCCAGTACACATCGTGGCAGCTGGCGTAGAGACGAACCGCGCGGCCGCTAATCAGTGCGGCGGCAACAATGCCAAGCGGTAAGGTAGCCAGTACTTCCTGCCGACACTTCGGGCAAGTTACTGGAAACCTAATTACCGCTTCCGCAGGCATAATCGCGCGTTCCCGTAGTAGTTCCGTTACGATGCCCCCGCGCGGCGCATAATAGCGCCCGCAAACACCAGCTAGCAATCATAGGTAAAATTGCTTTGTTATGTAAAGCGGCGATCCCTGCAATGCTTTACCGCACATCGTGGCAGGTGAACGCATGTGGGAGCGCCGAGCCGCCGCGGATGTGAGGTTATATCTGGGTATCGGCGACTCGGTGCGTGGCATATGCATTTTTCAGCCGGTCTCCGAGACTTTGCGTGTGGGAGGCTTCGACAACTCCACGACGTTTGACGTCGGTTGCGCCTGTGATCTCAATAATAGCTCTCTGCATCTCTGTGCAACATTCGCCATCTCCGGTATCAACTCATCGCGAGAGGTAGGGTGGGCAAGCAAATAGCCTTGTAGGCACATCTCACGGTGTCTCAGCATCATTGCAAATTGTTCCGGTCTCTCAATGCCCTCTGCCGTGATTTGGAGCCCCAGGCCCTGACACATCACGATAATCGCGTGTGCGATGGCCGCCGAGCGGGGACTATTATCGATTCCCGCGAGCAATCCCCGGTCCAGCTTGATTCGGCTCAAGGGTAGTTGCTCAAGGGAAGCTAGCGATGAGTACCCCGTGCCAAAGTCGTCCAGCGCGATGGTTACACCGTGAGCGCGCAGCCGCTTCAAGGCATCTATGGTGGAGGGGCCGGTTTGTAGCACGGACTCGGTCAGCTCGATTTCGATGCATTGCGCAGGCAAGCGATACGTCTTCAGCAGGGTCTGCAATCGATCCGTAAAGCCGGCGTCAATGAACTGGCGCGGCGATACGTTAACCGCCACCTTGACCCCCGGCCACGCGCCATGATGCCAATGCGCGGCCGCCTCGATCGCTGATCGCAGTACCCAATCTCCGATTTCGAGGATCAAGCCTGATTCCTCGGCAATGCCCAAAAATCGGCCGGGCAACGCCAGTGTTCCATCGGGCATTCGCCAGCGGATCAGCGCTTCCACCAGCGACGTATCGAGCGTCTCCACGCTTATTTCCGGTTGGAACACAAGTTCAAACTCCCCCCGCTCGATGGCCCGACGCAATCCCTGCTCCGTCGAGAACTTCGCTTCAGCGGCCTCGAGTAGATCTGCGGTAAACATCGACAACTGACAGCGGCCCAGCGACTTAGCGCGAAAGAGCGCGACGTCGGCAGCCTTCAAGAGTGCGTCGGGGTCTTGCTCATGATCGGGATATATGCTCGCACCGACACTGACAGTTACAACCAACTCTCGGTTGTCGATGGTCAGGGGTTGTTGGAAGGCTCGAACAATGGACAGGCCCGCCTCCCCGATGCTGTCTGCCCCGCGCGCATTCTCCAGGACGACGGCAAACTCGTCCCCGCCAAATCGTGCTGCAAAACCGTCGGTTCCGGCCGCCGCTCGCAAACGCCGCGCAAGGCTTACCAGCACGCGATCGCCAAAGGCGTGTCCCATGCTGTCGTTGATATACTTGAAGTTATCTATGTCGAGGAACAAAACCCCCACTTGAGTGCCAGCCGAGCGTGCGCGCCCGATCGCGGCATCCAGCAGAGAGAACCATTCACGGCGATTCGGTAGTCCCGTCAAG
>JBEKYO010000263.1:0-5126 GCA_049510875.1 Steroidobacteraceae bacterium | reverse complement strand
ATACCGGGCCTGGCCCACGCCGAGGGACGACATCGTGCCCACGTACATGAGATCGAGGAATCGCGCCGCGTCGGGACCGAAGAGCTCGAGCTTGCCGAGCGGCGATGCGTCGAGCAGCCCCACGCCAAGGCGCACGGCGCGCGCTTCGCGCTGCGCGGCCGCCTCCAGAGTCTCGCCTGCCATCGGATACGCGGCGGGCCGATACCAACTGCCGAATTGTTCGAACAGCGCGCCCCGCGCTTGGTGCCAGGACTCGGCCGTCAGGCGTTTGAGCGGCCGGTACAGCGGCCCCACGCGGCGGCCGGCGAGCAGCCCGAGCGTGATCGGCGCGAACGGCGGCCGATACTTCGTGGTACCCACCGCGGCCGGCTCGCGGCCGGTGAACTCTGCCATGAGAACCAGCGCGTCGACGTTGCTGGTCTTGCCCTGATCGGTGCCCATGCCCGTGGTCGTGTAGCGCTTCAGATGCTCGACCGAACGGTAATTCTCCCGGGCCGCGAGCCCCACGTCGCCGACGGCCACGTCGTTCTGCAGATCGACGAATTGCTTGCCTGCGGCGGCCGGCAGGTGCGTCGCGGTGAGCGACCGGCCCGCTCCCTGCGCGGCGGCGGCCGGCGGCGGCATGCCGCGCGCCAAGGCGCGACCGACCTCGGCGGCGTGACCCTGCGCGGCGTCCTTCTCGAAGATGCCGGCGCAGGCGCCGACGCTCGCCAAGCCGTTCGGGGCGCTCCCGTCGGGAACGAACATGGCGGCGTCCGGCAGCCAGCGCAGCTTGCCGCCGGACTGCGCATGCAGATGCACGGCGGGGGCGTAACCGCCGGCGCTCAAGATCGCGTCGCAGTCGAGCCGCAGCGCCCGCGCGCCCTGCGCTTCGGCGGCGACGATGGTGCATCCGCGCACTGCCCTCGAGCCGCGGACCGCGGCAATTCCGGCGCCCTGCAGCACGCGTACCGCCGAACTGCCGGCGCCGATATCGCCGGCCGGCCGGCGGTCCACCAGGGCCACCACGTTCACCCCGGCGGCGCGCAGCGAGTCCGCCACGCGATACGCGGCATCGCTGTTGGCGGCAATCACGACCCGCTCGCCGCACGCCACGCCGTACGCGTGGGCGTACTTCTCGGCCGCGCCCGCCAGCATCACGCCCGGGCGATCGTTGTCGGGAAACAGCATGGGCCGCTCGAACGCGCCGGCAGCGGCCACGATGCGGCGCGCTCGAATCTTCCACAGCCGCTCACGCAGCCGGCCGCCGATTCGCGCCGGCCCCCCGTGCACCAACGCTTCACGCGCGCACACCAGTCCATGATCATAAATGCCGAACGCCAAGGTCCGGGTCAACACGCGCACGCCGGCCCGGTGGGTGTCCGCGATCAAATCGGCAACCCCCGCGTCGCCGCCCCAGCCGAGCGCCCCGCCGAGCGACGCCCCGGCCGCCACCAGCAGGGTATCGGCGCCGGCCCTCGCGGCGGACAACGCAGCCTGCAAGCCCGCGAATCCCCCGCCCACCACCAATACGTCGGCCACGGCGGCGACCTCTTCATAACGATCCGGGTCGGGCTCGCCGGAGGCGCGGCCAAGCCCGGCCATGCGCCGAATCCAGGGCTCGAACAGATGCCAGTCGGGCCATTTGAACGTCTTGTAGTAAAAACCGGCCGGCAGCAGCGCCGACAACAGGTTGTTGACGGCGCCGAGATCGAACTGCACGCTCGGCCAGCAGTTGACGCTCACCGCGCTCAAGCCGTCCTCGAGCTCCACCAGGGTGGCGCGCTGATTCGGCGTGCGCGCACCGCCGCTGCCGACATCGACCAAGCCGCTGGGCTCCTCCACCCCGCAGGAGAAGATGCCGCGCGGCCGATGCAGTTTGAAGCTGCGCCCCACCAGATGCACGCCGTTGGCCAACAGCGCCGACGCCAGCGTGTCGCCGGCGAATCCGTGCATGCGCGTGCCGTTGAACTCGAAGGCCAGGGGACGCGTGCGCTCGAGCCGCGAGCCCAGGGGCGCCGCGAGCCGCGACGCGCTCACGGCGGCGGCGCGCCGGTGATGGCGTACACGCACCTGACCTCGTGGGTCACGGTATCGCGCGCCACATTGAACCACAGGCCGCACCCCTGAACGTGGCGCCACCGCTCCAGGTGCAGTCCCTTCGGGTTCTGGCGAAAATACAGGTAGCGCCCCCAACTCTCGTCGCTTGCGTCGAGCGGCGGGCGCTGCAGGTGCGACGTGCCGCCGCACACGAACTCGGTTTCATCGCGCGGTCCGCAGCAGATACAGGGAATTTGCATCATGGGTGCATCCTGCCGCGTCAGTGCGCGATGCCGGAGGCCGCCGCTTCGTCGATCAGGCGGCCGGTGACGAAACGTTCCAATTGGAAGGCCTCGGCCAACGCGTGATTCGCGCCGGTGGCGAGCACGTGCGCAAACGTCCAGCCGCCCGCCGGAATCGCCTTGAAGCCGCCCGTGCCCCAACCGCAATTGATATACAGCCCCGGTACGGGGGTCGGTCCGATGATGGGACTCGAGTCGTGCACCACATCGACGATGCCCGCCCACTGGCGCATCAGCTGCAGCCGGCTGAACGAGGGGAACAGGGCGAGCGTCGCGCCGATGACGGCCTGCGTGACGGCAAAGCTGCCGCGCTGGGCATACGAGGGAAACAAATCGAGCATGGCGCCGATGACGATTTCGCCCTTGTCCGACTGGCTCACATAAGCGCCGGTTCCAGGCGACAGCACGACCGTATCGAGAATGGGCTTGATGGGTTCGCTCACCATGGCTTGCAATGCATAGCTCGTGACCGGGAGCTCGAAGCCGGCCAGCTTGGCCAGAACCGAGCTGTGTCCGGCCGCCGCGATGCCGACGCGCTGCGCGCGCATCCGGCCGCGGCTGGTCTCGACGCCCACGACCCGGCCTGCCTCGCGCAGGAATCCCCGCACCTCGCAATCCTGGATGATGTGTACGCCGAGGGCGGAAGCGGCGCGCGCGTAGCCCCACGCCACCGCATCATGGCGTGCCGTCCCGGCGCGGCGTTGCGCGAAGCCGCCGAGCACGGGCAAACGAGCCGCCGGCGACAGATCGAGCGCCGGCGCCAGCGCGCCGACCTCGGCACGCGACAGCAACTCGGCGGCGATGCCGTTCATGCGCATGGCGTTTGCCCACCTCGACATGGAATCGAGATCGTGCCGGCTGTGCGCCAGCATGACCAGGCCGCGCTGGCTCAACATGATGTTGAAGTTCAGCTCCCGCGAGAGTCCCTCATACAACTGCAGCGAGAAATCATAGAGGCGCGCGCTCTCGGGAAACAAATAGTTGGAGCGCACGATGGTGGTATTGCGCCCGGTGTTGCCGCCGCCGATCCAGCCGCGCTCCAGCACCGCCACGTTGGCGATGCCGTGGTTTTTGGCGAGGTAGTAGGCCGTCGCGAGCCCGTGGCCGCCGCCGCCGATGACGATGACGTCGTAGCCCGGGCGCGGCACGGGGTCGGCCCACGCCGGCAACCAGTGCCGATGCCCGGACAGCGCCCCGCGCAGCAGCGTCCAGGCGGAATATCTCAAGGCGCGATCCGCGGCGGCACGCCCACCCGCCGGCACATCGCCGCACCGCCATGAGCGGCGCTACTTCGCATCGTCGGCGAGCCGTTCCTCGATGTGCCTGCAGTACCAGTCGACGAACTGCATCACTTCGGCCTCGTGCACGGGCGAATAAGGCCCCGGAACGTACGCCGGCGAATTCACGCCGATCTGATTCTCCTGACACACGCGGCGGTCCGAGTCGTTGGTGGCGACCCAGACCTCGGTGAGGCGCGTCAAGTCGTAGTCCACGCCTTCGATGGCGTCCTTGTGCACCAGCCATTTGGTGGTCAGCTGGGTCGTGGTCGGGGACAGGGGCAAGAGGCGAAATGTGGTCGCGTGGTCGGCCATGACGTGGTTCCACGTGGTCGGGAAATGGAACAGCAACAGCGTGCCGACATCGCGTTCGGTGACCGTGTCGCTCAAGGGCCGCTGCACCGCCGCCTGTCCGTCCATGGTGTAGCTCGTCTTGCCCTCAATCAATGGATAGCGCGTGGTGCGGTACTGGCCGTCCGGCGAAATCTTGAACTGGCTCGGCAGACCGATCGATTCCCAGTGATTCCATTTGGTCGTAATGCGCGGATTGGCGTTCGCGTCGTCGACGCCGCCGATGGTCGGATCCTCGGGAAACGTGCGCAGCAGCTCCGGGTGATTCGCAAAACAGTGGTAGCACTCGCGGTTGTTCTCCCAGACCAGCTTCCAGTTCGCGTTCTCGACGATGGTGTACTCGTACGCGACCTTGGCATCATGCAGCCGATGCGGCAGAAAATACGGCTCGAGCTGCTTGCGCACCGGCTCGAAGTCGGGAGCCGCTTGCGCGAGGCATATCCAGATGTAGCCGCCCACGCTGGTGCAATGAATCGGCTTCAGCCCGTACTGCGTCTTGTCGAACCCGCCGCCCATGTCGCGCGCGGCCAGCAACCGGCCGTCGAGACTGTAGGTCCACTGATGATACGGGCACATGAGCCGCGCGGAGGCGCCGTGCTCTTCGGAACAGATTCTCGAGCCGCGATGCCGGCAGGAATTGTGGAAGGCCCGCAGACCGCGCTCGCGGTCGCGCACGACGACCACGGGATATTCGCCGACCTGCACGGTCAGATACTGGCCCGGGTTCAGCACTTCGCAGTCGTGCCCGACGAACAGCCACTCGCGGTACCAAATCAGGTCGAGATCGATTTGATAATCCTCGGGCTTGGTGTAGAAGTCCCGCGTGAGCGCCGTCGCACGCTCACGGCGGCGCAACCGCGCCAACATGTCTTCGCGCGGGGACAGGACGGACGCGTTGTTCGGGCTCAAGCGTGCATTCATACGGATCCTGGCGTTTTCACGGCATCCACCGCAGTGTCGAGAATAACAAAATCGCTCCGTCGGCATTGCCCCGAAGCGACACTTTAGACGATATAAACGACAGCGTGCGGCGCGCACGCTAGAATCGCGCCCATGCCGGCCCCGCGACTCCATCGATTTTTGAGATCGCGGGCCCGGACACTGGCCGTGGCGGCGGTTGCCGCGTGCGCCGCGGGATGGTGCGCGGCGGCCGTCGGCCACGTCGATTCCCGGCCCG
>JBEKYO010000262.1:0-5174 GCA_049510875.1 Steroidobacteraceae bacterium | reverse complement strand
CTAGCCGTCCCTGGTGAGAAACGCCGGGATGTCGCCGCTCAACCCCAGTGCCCGCATGGCCAGCTCCCGTTTCACGAACGGCAGGCGCCCGACCGCGCTCAGCGCCGCGACGCGCAAGCCCGCGATGGCGCCGTTGTGGCTCGAGAACAGGCGCTCCAAGCCGTCGAAGGCGGTTGCGGCCAGCAAATTCTCGCTCCGCCGCCAGCGCTCGTAGCGGCGCAGCACCCGGTGTTCGCCGTAGCGGCCCGCGCCCGCGCCGGCATCGGGATCCGCCTCCGCGCCGATGACCTCCGCGAGCGCCGCGCAGTCCAGGAACCCCAGGTTGAGCCCCTGCCCCGCGAGCGGATGCACCGCGTGGGCGGCGTCGCCCACCAACGCTGCCCGCGGACGCACATAGTCCACGGCATACTTGAGCTGGAGCGGAAAGCTCGCGATCGGCGTGGTCAGTTCGCAGGCCCCGAGGATCCCGCCGCTCGCCGCCGTCAGCGCGGCGCCAAACATCGCGGGCGCGAGCGCGCGCACCCGGGCCGCTTCCGCGCGCTCCGCGCTCCACACGATCGACGAACGCCCGTCGGGCAAGGGTAGGAACGCCAATGGCCCCGTGGGCAGAAAGCGCTGCCACGCCGTGAACTGGTGAGGTTTCTCGGTGCGCACGTGCGCCACCAGCGCATCTTGATGATAGGCATGCCCGGCCGTCCTGATGCCGAGCATGGTGCGCGTGGGCGAATCGGCCCCGTCGGCCGCGATCAGCAACGTGCATTGCAGCTCGCGGCCATCGCGCAAGCGAATGCGCGCGTGGGAGCGGTCGATGTCGACAGCCTCGATGGCCGCCTCGATGAACACGGCGCCGGTGGCGCGCGCCGCGCGCAGGCACTGCACATGCAGCGCACGGCCTTCGACGATGTATCCGAGATTGGGTTCCCCCAGCTCGGCGCAATCGAAGCGTACGCTGCCGGGGCCGGAGGCGTCGCCGCGGGAGTCCCACACGCACATGCGTTCGTACGCGCAGCGTTTGTAAGGCGGCAGCAGCGGCCACGCGCCGCAGACCGCGAGAAGCCGCTGCGACGCCCGGCTCAATGCGAATACGCGCAAATCCCAGTCCGCATCCGGCATCGCCGCCGCGGCGTCGGCGGACAGCATCCGATCGGCCAGCACCGCGACCCGCTCCGGCGGCGCCAACCCGCGCCTCACCAGCACACTCGCCATGGCTGCCGCGGTGACCCCGCCGCCCACGATGACGAAATCGAAGTCCCGGCCGCTCATCGCAGCGCCACGCCGCGCGCCAGCTTCGGGATCCGGCCCGAGGCCCCGGTACTCAAGCGCGCCAGCGCCGCCTTGGCGGGCGGCATGAGGTCGAAGGCCAGCAGTCCGAGATTGCGCAGCCGCTGCACCGCGGCCAAGGGGCTCGAGAAGATCCGCACCAGGCCGTCCGTGAACGCGATGATGCCGCCGCGATCCGCCGCGCGCCAGGCGTCGTACTCGGCCTGCAGCGGCCCGCGCCCCAGATCGGCGTGCCCTAGGGCTCGATGTTCCGCCACGAGTTCAGCGAGGCTCGCCACGTCGCGCAGACCCAGATTGAATCCCATGCCGGCCACCGGATGCAGCCCTTGTGCGGCGTTGCCGACGATCACGCAGCGTCCCGCGCTGGTGCACTCCGAGCGCGTCAGCGCCAGCGGATACGGCACCCGGCGTCCCACCTTAAGAAAACGCCCCAACCGAAATCCGAAGCGGCGCTGCACCTCGGCGATGAACTCGGCGTCGGACCACGACATCGCCAATTGCGCCTGCGTCGGATCGAGCGTCAGTACCAGCGTGCAGCGGCCGTCCTCGAGCGGCAACAGCGCGAGCGGACCCGACTCCGTGAAGCGCTCATAGGCCACGTACTCGTGGAAGCGCTGCGGCAGCACCGCGGTGATCACCGCCGTTTGCCGATAGTCGCGGCTCTCGGCCGCAACGCCAAAGGCGGCGCGCACGAGGGACTGGGCGCCGTCGGCGGCGACCACGAGGCGCGCTTCGAGGGTGGACGCGACGCCGGCCTGCGCGATCGAGAGCTCCACCGACTCGTCCCCGGGGGTGACTCGCAGCACTTGCGCGGGACAAAACACGCGCAACTTTGCGCTGCGCGCGAGCGGCGACCACAACGCCCCCCCCAAGGCGCGGTTCGGCACCACGTAGCCCAGGGCGGGCAGTCCCTGCTCCGCGGCATCGACGCGCGCAAAGCCGAATCGCCCCTGATCGGAGACGTGGATTTTGCGGATGGGCGTCGCCGCCCCGGACACCGCGGGCCACACACCCAAGGTGTCGAGAATGCGCCGGCTGCCGTTGGACAATGCCGTGGTCCGCTCATCGAAACTCGGGTTGGCGGCGGCATCGTGCGGATACGCCTCGATGAGCGCCGTGCGCGCTCCCAGACCATCGAGCGCCACGGCGAGACTCGCGCCGACCATGCCGCCGCCGACGATGGCGACATCGAACGGGGCGCTCATGCGGCCGACATCAGGCGCTCGACGGCCTGCGGAGTTTTCTCCAGCGCCCCGGTGAGCACGTCCGGCGCCGCGGTCGTCACCAGCACATCGTCCTCGATGCGGATGCCGATGTTCCAAAACTCCTTGGCGTAGCGGGGCGAGGGCCGAATGTAGATGCCGGGCTCGACGGTGAGCGCCATGCCGGGCTCGAGCACCCGCCACTCCCCACCCACCTTGTAGTCGCCGACGTCGTGCACGTCGATGCCCAGCCAATGTCCGGTACGATGGTTGAAAAAGGGCTGATACGCCTTCTCTTTGATGAGCCGGCTCAGGGAGCCCTTGATGAGCTTAAGGTCGAGGAGTCCCTGCGTCACCACCCGCACCGCAGCCTCGTGCGGCTGATTCCAATGATTGCCCGGGCGCACCTTGTCGATGGCGGCGAGCTGCGCCTCGAGCACCACCTCGTAGACCGCACGCTGCACCGGGCTGAACCGCCCGCTCACCGGAAATGTGCGGGTGATGTCCGATGCGTAATAGTCGTGCTCGCATCCCGCATCGAGCAGCAGCAGGTCGCCCTCGCACAGCCGCTGATCGTTGTCGCGATAATGCATGACGCAGCAGTTGGCCCCCGCGCCGACGATGGGCAGATAGGACAGGTCGGCATTGTGCGAGCGAAATTCATGCAGCACTTCGGCCATCACCTCGTATTCCATGCGTCCCGGGCGTGCGAAGCGCATCGCGCGCCGGTGCGCGCCCACCGCGATCTGCGCGGCGCGGCGCAGACTCGACTGCTCGGCGCGGCTTTTGTACAGGCGCATGTCATCGAGCACGTGATTCAACGCAACAAACTCCCCCGCCGCGCCGCGCCGCGCGTGCGCGCGCAGCCCGTTGACCCACCCCAGGATGTGGGGATCGAAATCGCGATGTGCACCCATGGAATAGAAAATCCGCGACCGCTGCTCGATCAGGCCGGGCAGGATGTCATCGATGTCGGCGATGGGGAATGCATCATCCGCCCCGAAGCGCCGGATCGCCCCGTCGGTGCCGGCCCGGGGCCCGTCCCACGACTCGCGCTCCGCATCGCGTTCCCGGACGAACAGCAGATACTCGGCCTGCGGCCGGCCGGGCACCAGCACCGCGACGGCGTCGGGCTCCGGGAACCCGGTCAGATAATGGAAGTGGCTGTCCTGGCGGTAGGCGTATTCGATATCGCCGTTGCGGTGGTGCACGGGCGCCGCCGGCAGCACGGCGATCGCGTCCTTGCCGATCATGCGCATGAACTGCCGGCGCCGGCGCATGAACTCCTTGCTGTCCATGGATGCGCTCTAGTGCAGCCGTTGCTGAGTGCTCGGATAAACCTGTGTGCGCAGTGGCAGCAGTTCTTCGAACACCACCTGGGCGGCGACCCGGATGAATTCCACCAGTTCGGCGTAGGCCTGCTCGTTGGACTCGTCCGCGTCCGCATCGTCGCCCGTGGCGCGCGAGATTTCGGTAAAGTCCCTGACGATTTCCCCGACCTCGCCGTTGAGCGCCTCCAAGTCCGAGATCTGGCCGGTCCCGAGGCCGTAGAGAAAGCCCGTGCACCATAATGCCAGCGCATTCGCACGGCCGTTGAGCGGCTGTTCGTCGTCGGGCAGCAGCGGCTCGAACTGCATCGCCTGCTCGCCGAAGGAGGTCGCCGTCGCGGTGAACACCCGCTCGATCATCGCCGCCGATTCGTCCGACAGGGACGCCCCGTCCGGCAATATTTCGTTGACCCAATCCTGCATTTTGTAAGGTGCCATCGAGCACAGGGCCCCGCACAGCGACCCGTGGGCCTCGGCGGCGTCGGCCATGCTCCCGGCGGCCGCCAGCACATCCTCGAAGTCCTGAAATCTGATATCCGACATCATGGTGGGAGAATAATACCGCACGGGCGGCCTGGGAATGCCCCGGACTATGTTGCGCCGCCTTTGCATTGCGGAATGCCGCGCTCTATATTGGCGGTCTATGAACGACAGCACGCCGAAGTCCGCGGTTGAACTCGAACTGAAGCGCTTGGAAAAGCGCCTGGAGGACCTCATTGCAACGGTCAGCCAGATAAAAGAGGAAAATCGCGCGTTGCGCCAGCGTCAGGAAACGCTGACGTCGGAACGAGCCAGCCTGTTACAGAAAAACGAACAGGTTCGGGCGAGGGTGGAGGCCATGATCGGCCGGCTGAAATCGATGGAGCAGGCATGAGCGAAACCCAAGCGAAGTTGAGCGTGCGCATCCTCGAAAAAGAGTACCACATCACCTGTCCCATCGAAGAACGATCCGATTTGCTCGATTCCGCCGAGTTCCTGAATGCGAAGATGCGCGAAATCCGCGACACCGGAAAAGTGGTGGGCCTTGACCGCATCGCCGTGATCGCCGCGCTGAATATGGCGAATGAGCTGATCCGATTCCGTAATCGTGACACCAATCTCGAATCCGACGTCGGCGGACGCTTGCGTATCCTGCGCGAGCGCGTAGAGTCGGCCTTGGAGAAGGGTCGGCAGCTCGAGTTGTAGCTCGCCGTACCTTGAGACGATTAATTTTGGCGCTGCCTGCGGTGTTCGATACGGACCGGGTTACCTCTCGACCCTAATTTGTAAACCCCAGGGGCCATTGCTTGCTGGCAACATTGTGCAAGTCCGCCTCGAGCGGAAAGCCTTAAGTGCCGCAGTTAGCCCCACCTGTTGCTCAGGT
>JBEKYO010000261.1:0-5220 GCA_049510875.1 Steroidobacteraceae bacterium | reverse complement strand
CGATGGGGATCGGCGAGGGCTCCTTCTACAACACCGTAAAGAGCAAGAAGCGGGCGTATCTAGAATGCTTGAAACATTACAGCTCGACCATCGGTCGCCATCGCGGCGAGGCCTTCTTTGCAGCGCCCAGCGCCGCATCAGGAATTCGGGCACTGTTCAAGACGGTGCTCGACTGTCTGGACGATCCGGGCACGCCCTCGCGACTGTGCCTGATGGCGGGCAGCGTTAACCGCGACGTATTGGCGGAGCCCGATCTGCGCCGCTACGTTTACGACCAGCTATCGACGCTGGCGGAGCGGATGATGGCGCGACTTTCGACAGACCAGGACGCAGGATTGTTGCCGCCGGATTTGGAACCGCAAGTGGTGGTGCCGATCATCATTACGTATCTGCAAGGGTTGTGGCGCATGGCGCTTGTCTCCTACGATCGGAACAAGTCTGAGCGACAGATCGACACATTTCTGACTGGGCTCGGACTTTGAAATGCTTTTGTCTGGCCGAGCCGCCGAACGCAAGTCGAACCCGTCGCCCGCGGTCAATGAGCGTTGACGCAATCGATGCACTGGGACGGGGGGCGCGCAAGGGACGCCGGACTGCCGACTGTGTGGGCGCGCGCATGAGCGACGTCCTTGCTCCTCGTTTTCAAGGCCAGGACCCTACGCCTTTTGGGTTTATCGATCGACTTCTCCACTACCGATACCGTCCGAGGAATGTTCCATGACCACCAAATCCACCGCGCGTGACAACCAACCATCCGAATATATACCGCCCACCGTGTGGACACCGGAGAAGCCGAGCGGCGGTCAGTTTGCGAACATCAATCGGCCTGTCTCCGGTGCGACTCACGAGAAGGAGCTGCCGCGCGGCCGGCATCCGCTGCAGCTCTACTCGCTCGGCACACCAAACGGCGTCAAAGTCACCATCATGTTGGAAGAGCTGCTCGCCGCCGGCCACGTCGGCGCCGAGTACGACGCCTGGCTGATCAAGATCGGCGATGGCGATCAGTTCGGCAGCGGGTTTGTCGCGGTGAATCCAAACTCGAAGATTCCGGCGATGCTGGACTGCTCTACCAGTCCGCCGACGCGCGTGTTCGAGAGTGGCTCGATCCTGTTCTATCTGGCCGAGAAGTTTGGGGCGTTCCTGCCAAAAGAACACTACGGTCGCGCCGAGACCATGAACTGGCTGATGTGGCAAATGGGCTCAGCGCCCTACGTTGGCGGCGGATTCGGCCATTTCTATGCCTACGCGCCGCTGAAGATCGAGTACGCGATCAACCGGTTCGCCATGGAGACCAAGCGGCTGCTGCATGTGCTCGACACGCAGCTCGGCAAGACGCAGTACATTGCTGGCGATGAATACAGTATTGCTGACATTGCCATCTGGCCGTGGTACGGCGCCATCATGAGCGGTGCGTACAATGCCAGGGAGTTCCTTTCGACGCAGGAATACCACCACGTGGCGCGCTGGATGGATCTCGTGAGCAACCGCCCGGCCGTGCAGCGCGGGCGCCGCGTCAATTCCTCATCGGTGGCCCCGGAATTGCGCGTCACGGAGCGGCACAGCGCCGCGGATTTTGGCTCTTCAGGCTAGGCGCTGGACCAAGAGGTCGTCCCGCTGATTCTGACTCAGAGCCTTTCTCGCAAACCCCGTCCGAACACGAAATGAAACAAACCTTCATCGGTGCCGATTTGGCTATCATGGCTGTGCAAGGACCATCGACTAGCGCCAGATTCCCACCCTGTGAACCGGCGCTAAAGATCGACGAGAATATCGCGTGTCGTGCGGGCCGATTCAAACCTTTGCGGCGCCGGTCGGCGCCCAAAAAAAAGCGGACGCCGGTTTACCCATCGACGGCCACAGGAAACGATTACTGCTCCCTATACCTCTCCACGCTGTCAGCCGCGTCGCCGCCCCATTGTAATCGAGGTGCATTTACACATTTACAGCGTACGGCACTTCTTGATACTCCCCTGGCTCGGCGCTGATATTCGCTACAGCGACACATGCGAGCCTTTCTTGGTGCGCCAGTTCGACGGAGTGATCTCGAATGCGAACGGTGCTTCGCGACT
Source organism: Steroidobacteraceae bacterium (assembly GCA_049510875.1). Lineage (GTDB taxonomy): Bacteria > Pseudomonadota > Gammaproteobacteria > Steroidobacterales > Steroidobacteraceae > Bog-1198. The sequence goes on along the minus strand of JBEKYO010000261.1, from coordinate 3,151 downwards.
TCCGACGCGGTTAGTCTTGCCGTCGCCTTGGCGGCCAGTGCTGCGTAGAAATCGTTGGAATGCGATGTAAACATGTTCTCTGAAATATATGGTCAGCTCCTTCGGTGCTAGTTAGGAGAGCGCATTTAAAGCGCCTCCGCCATTCATTGGGTTGACCGGAGAACTTCGATGCTGATTTCATATGTGGATGCTGTGCCAACTTTGCCGGCCAAAATAATTGGCATGACCCCTTGGAGTGACCTGCGATTGATCGATTTCCGCATCATTGCGGCGACGACGGCCGGGGACCTCGCGGATCAGTTTAGAAACACACAGGACACGCATATGCTCATCATCGAGCATTCGAGCGACAAAGGCACTGCCGTACGTGGATTGGTGTCAAAGACCCGCCTCCTTCGGCAGCTGGGCATGGCACGACCTGCTTAAGCAGGTGATCATTCATCGGCGGTCGACTTTCTAGGGTCGGCAGCATCCACGGGACCGACACCTCCACGGTAACCGCTATAGGGTCAGATTGTAAGTTCTACTGAGCCTAATATTTGGATTTGGACTGAAAAGTAAACGTAGTGTGCGTTTATGTCCTCACGCCTCGAGGCCGAAGGGGAATATCGTGCGGGTTTCCCCGCACTTGAAGTGCTGATTAATCCTAATCTGGTACAACATTCGCAACCCGGATCTCGCGTGTGAAAGTTTCGCCTCGACATCACGCTTAATGTATCTGGCTGCGCGTGTCTGGTTGGCTCATTGTCGCGCCGATAACTGAAGTTTGCGGCTGTCGCTCGCGACGTCCTCTTGAGAGCCCCACACGATGGCGCTCCTCACCTGACTTGCAATTGCATCCACAGTCGCGATAGTTGCACCGGGTGCGCGCATGAGGACTGCAAGACTTCCGTGGTTCGGAACTGGAACAATCGTGCCGCGATACCCGGACTCATCAAACTCTGAAGGTTTCGCTACTCGCTCGTGCACAAGCACCATCACGGTCACTGGACCGCGCGAGGTCTGTACGACTAAATGCGGCACGATGTGACCGCGAAAGTTGCAGCTACTCGCATAGCTCACGGCCGGAGCGCCGGGATCGAGACTCATATTGGCATTCTTCAGAACCGCCGCGAGTTCGGGGCCCGGAACGGGTACCTGTGTGTTCCAAGCGTTAGGCTCCCCTGCCATGTGGGCGACCACTTCGGCAGCGAGTGTTGAGCGCGGCGCGGCCAGCCAGAAACCTGACCCAACACCTACCGAAAGGAGGACGCTCGCGGCCAACGCGAACCAACGGCGGCTACGGGAACTCGGCATGGTTCGGCGTGTGAAGGGCAGAATATCGGCCCCTGTCGTCAGAGGCACTTTAAGAGCCCGCGCGAGTCGCTGCTCGAATCCCAACAGGCGATCGGTGTAGGCACGGCACTGCGCGCAGGCGTTGAGGTGCGCGGTAAGCTCTGGATCCGTGAGCGAGGGATCGGTCAGCAGCGCCCGCCGATACTGCTTGTGATCGATCATGCGGGCGGATCCTCGCCGGTGTCCTCGCCGCATAGCCTGCGAAGCTGTTGGCGAGCGCGAAACAAGCGTGTTAGCACTGCAGGGAGCGACAGCTTCAGCTCGCTCGCAATCTCGCCTGTGGAGTAACCGAGCAGGGCTTGCATGACCAGCGGCTCGCGGTACTCGACGGGTAGGGTGAAAATAGCCGCGCGCATTTCCTCGAGGTCATCTTGATCGCCGCCGGCGGCGAGCGAAGGCGTCTCTTGAGCGATAAGATCATCAACATTCACGGTCGTCAGGCGCTTGCGCTCGAAGGTACGGGCTAGTTCGCGCCGCACGATGGTCAACAACCAAGGTTTCGCTGCCTTCTCATCCTGCAGAGAATCCTGCGCCTTCCATGCGCGCAGCATGCTTTCCTGGACTACGTCCTCGGCCAACGCGTGATCGTGGCACAGCCAATAGGCAAAGCGCAGCAGGTCTGGGCGCAGCTTTTGGCAAAGCGCCTGAAAGCCCACAAACTCGCGCTTTCCAACCGCGTGATCCATCACGGGTAAACCATTGGCCTGGTGAGATCCATAGCGCGATCTTACCGCGTTATGCCCCTGGCCCCGCAGGGTGAACGCGGGCCGGGACAGGTCGAGGTCCCATTCGGTGGTCGATGTAAAAATGGCGGTCACGGGGATATGACCGGGATCGATGGCCAAACATTTCCCATCTAGGGCGCACCGGGGTCGATTCTCTGTTTGGCCGCGATGTCGGACAGCCATACATTGCCGAAATTGAGCTATTTCGAGAAAGACCACCTTTCCCGGCAATAATCGCTTGTGGTCGCCGGTCTAATCAGTATCCCCTAGCCATCTGGGTCAATCATGAAAATTATCCTTTCAGCGGCGAGCGTTTTGGCATTGGTCTTCTTCGCAAGTCTCGCATCGGCAGCAGAATTGCCGTTTAACCAAGGTCAATTTGATTCGGCCAAAGCCGCGGGTCAGCCGGTCGCCGTCGTGTTCCATGCCGACTGGTGCCCCACCTGCCGAGCGCAAGCGCCGCTCCTCAAGGACTTGGCGCAACAGCCAGAATTCGCGCCGGTCACGCTCTATATTGCGAATTATGACACCGAGAAGAGCCTCAAAAAATCCCTCAGGGTCACCAAGCAGAGCACGATTGTAGTGTTCAAAGGGGGTAAGGAGGTGGCGCGGTCGACCGGCGACACGCGGGAGAGTAGTCTTGCGAGCCTGCTGCGCCAAGCCCTCACTTGACACGGAAGCTGTGAGATGGACTTTGGGGTTGCAACCTACGGTTTGGCGCTCTTAGCCGGTACGCTGTCCACCTTATCGCCATGCGTGTTGCCACTTATCCCGGTGTTGGTCGCGACCGCCGTGAGCGCTCATCGCTGGGGAGCGCTGGCACTCGGTGTCGGTCTCGCTGCCTCTTTTACCGTGGTGGGGCTTCTCATCGCAACGGTGGGCGCATCCCTCGGGCTCGATCCGGAAAACTTTCGTACAGTTGGTGCCATCATCCTGGTGATTTTCGGTCTAGTTCTACTGGTGCCGAGGTTACAAGGGATTTTTGCCTGGGCGACCAGCCGGGTGAGCGCGTCCGGAGGTACTGTGCTTGCCCGCATCCGGGGGGACGGTATCGTCGGTCAATTTCTCGTCGGCTCGGTGCTCGGGGTTGT
>JBEKYO010000260.1:0-13939 GCA_049510875.1 Steroidobacteraceae bacterium | reverse complement strand
GCGACGTGGGGGTGTGCATTCGAACGGCGAAAGCTCACGTGATCCACGGCCTCCTCCGCGCTCGGGGCGAACCACAACGGATGCTCGAGACCGCAGTAGTCGCCGAACACGGCATGCGAGGCGCCGAGCCTCTCGTAGATCGGCGTGGTCCGCAGCGGTCGCGCCGCCGCCAGTTCCTCGTTCGGGAAGCGTATGCTGAATCGGCGCGAGTAATTCTCGCGCACCTTGGCGTTGGTATAGGCAAGCGTCGTCCAATCCCCATAGCGCGCAACGTCCATGCCCCACACGTCGGCGCCTGGATCGCCGTCGACCATCCAATGCGACAGCGCCAATCCGACGCCGCCGCCCTGGCTGAACCCGGCCATGACGCCGCACGCCACCCAGAAATTCTTGAGTCCCCGCACCGGACCGATCAGCGGATTTCCGTCCGGAGCGAAGGTGAACGGGCCATTGACCACCTTCTTGATGCCGGCGCGCTCCAGGGCCGGGAAGTGTTCGAATCCGACTTCGAGGCTGGGCGCGATGCGCTCGAGATCGTTGGGCAGCAGGTCCTGTCCGAAATCCCAGGGCGTCGTCAGCGCCGACCAGGGCACGCCGGCGCGCTCATAGGTGCCCATGAGCATGCCGCCCCGCTCCTGGCGAATGTAGATTTCACCCTCGAAATCGATGGCGTGAAGCTGTTCCGGCCTGCCGGCCAGCTCGGGCATGTCGCCGGTGATGAGATACTGATGCTCCATGGCGAGCACCGGCAATTCCAAGCCGACCATGCGGCCCACCTCCCGCGCCCACAGACCGCCCGCGTTCACCACGTGCTCGGCCTGAACGTTGCCGTGATCGGTAATGACGTCCCAGCTGCCGTCCGCCCGGTGCTTAAGGTCGGTCACGCGGGTGTGGCGCACGATCTCCGCGCCGCCGATCTGGGCGGATTTTGCATAGGCGTGGGTGACGCCGTAGGGATCGACGTGTCCCTCGATCGGATCGAACATCGCCCCGGCGAAATGCCGCTTGTCCATGAGCGGAAACAGCCTGGCCGCCTCATCGACGGAAATGATCTCCAGTTCCATCCCGAGGTAGCGGCCGCGCGCCTTCGCCATCTTCAGCCAGTCGAGCCGCTCGCGCGTTCCGGCGAGCATGATGCCCCCCGTGATGTGGACTCCGCACGATTGCCCGGAAATCGCTTCGATCTGCTTGTACAGCTGGATGGTGTACTGCTGCAGCTTCGCGACGTTCGGATCGCCGTTCACCGTATGCATGCCGCCCGCCGCATGCCAGGTCGAACCCGACGTGAGTTCGGCGCGCTCGATCAGCAGCACGTCCTTCCAGCCGGCCTTGGTCAAGTGATACAAAACGCTCGCGCCGACGACGCCGCCGCCGATCACCACCGCCTTTGCGTGGCTCCTCATGAGTGCTCCCGATTCACTGAAGGGTGGCCGTCGCGACGGCGATTGCACGCGTGGGGACCGGTGCCCGCTGCGCAGCGCCGTCACTCATTCGAAACCGCCAGACGAATATCCGCGCCCGCCTTGCCCGAATGCGTGCCGAATCGCTCGATGAGCCACGATCGGAACAAGGCGATCGCCGTGTCGCTCAAGGCCTCGGGGTGAGTGGTCAGGTAGTAGCCGTACCCGTCGTCGAGGCTGACCTCGAACGGACTGACCAGCCGGCCGGTTCGGATATAGTCGCCGAACAGGTAGTTGTCGACCAGGGCAATCCCCTCCCCGCTCAGCGCGTACTGCACGGCGAGCACCGCGGTGTCGAACACCAGCCCGCGCTCCACGTTGACACCCGCCAGGTTCGCCTGGCGCGCGAATTGCATCCACAGATGGTGACGCGGCATGTCGGAAATGCGCACATGGACCAGTTCGTTGGCGCCGATGAATTCGGGCAAACTCCCGCCCTGCGAGCGTGCCGCGACGCTCGGATGGCACAAAAGGCTCAGGCGTACGGGCCACAGCAAGTCGGTCACCAGCTCGGTCACGGTCGGCTTCGAGTAGACCACGGCCACGTCGATGTCGCCGGGCGGCGGCCCAACCCCGTAGGGACTCACCAGATCGATTTCAACCTCGGCCGCCGCCCGCCGAAAATCCCGCAGGATGGGCACCGCCAGGTGCACCGCGAAACTCGGCGGCATTTGCACGCGCAAGGTACGCACGCTCGACGCGCCATCGTTGCGAATGTCGTCGATCGCGTATTCCAGGCGATCGAACGATTTCATCACGGCCGGCAGAAGCAGCTGGCCCGCCTTGGTCAAGACCAACGCATGCGGGCGGCGCTCGAAGAGCTGCGCTCCGATCAGCTTCTCGAGCGCGATGACATGGCGCGACAGGGCGCTTTGCGAAATCAGCAGCGCGTTGGCGGCGGCGGTGAAGCTCAGGTGCTTGGCAACCCCTTCGAACGCCCGCAACGCATTCAGCGGGAGCCAGCGGCGATCGATGGATGTCTTAGCCATGAATTTAGGGAGCCCATGATTTGGTGTAGGCGATCGCCCCCTTTTGATCGGCGATGATGGTCCGGGAAGCGAGCAACAAATGATATGCCGCCCAAAATCCGGTGGGCGCCAGAATCAGGAGCGCCAGCCGCAGCGATGCCGCGTCGACCGCGGCATCGCCCGCAAACCATACGCTGAGCAGTCCCACGAGCTTCGGCGCGACGATCAGGTTGAATACGTTGGCGACCAGGAGCGATATGGCAATGAAAATGGAGCGCATGTGACAGGGCGACAGATTGTTGAGCAGTCCGAAACACGGGCCGATGTAGAAGTAGATCGCCGGAATGAAAATCCAGAACATGATTTTTGCGATGAACAGCGAGTGGGTCCAATAGGCAATGATCGACGGGATGGTCGTGAGCGCGACCACGCCCCCGAGCAGCCATACGACGCGCCGGGGGTCCGCCATGAACGGCCTGGAGAGCAGCCACGCCGTGGCGACCGTGGCCAAGGATCCGCCGATCAGATGGATGTTTCCGGTCACGTCCCCCGCCTGAGCCACGTCCAATTGGTAGGTGCGCATCAAGAAGGCCGGTCCCCAGCCCCACAGGGCGCAGACGCCGCCGCCCATCACCACATGGTACGCCGCTTTCTGTTGCCAGAAGAATCGCCAGGTCTCCTTCACGGACGGTTTGATGTCATCCATGATTTCATCCAGCCGGCCCCGGGCGGGTTCGCGAACGGTCAGGTACACGATCAGGCCCACCACCAATCCGGGAACGCCGAGGGCGAGGAACGCATGGCGCCAGTCGTAGGCGCGCGCCACGGCACCCGCTACGTCCAACGCAATCCATGCGCCGATCGGGGCGCCCAAGGCGAGCACGGTCATCGCCATCGGCCTGCGGCTGGGCGGAAAGCAGTCGGACACGATGGCCGTCGACGGCGGTGTGCCCCCCGCCTCGCCGATACCCGCCCCGATTCGGGCGAGCGCGAACTGAATCCAACCGCGCGACAGGCCGCACAGGGCGGTAAAGCCCGACCAGACGACCAGGGAGATCGACAGGATATTGCGCCGATTCGAACGGTCGGCGATCCACGAGATCGGTATCCCGCAGGTAACGTAGAAAAGGGCCAAGGGCCAGCTGGTCAGCATCCCTACGCCGTCATCGTCCAGATGAAGGTCGATTCTGATCGGCTCGAGCACCGTCGAGACGACATAACGATCCGCGATGTTGATCGCATAAATCAAACACATCAGAACGAGAACGTACCAGCGCTCGACGGACGAGGGCGCCGCGGTCCGCGAAAGATCGATCGCGCTGATACTATTCAAACGTCACCCCAGGCAGTGCTCGAATCACCGCACCATACAGGGTTCACGCGCATTAGGCGACGGAGGACGGCGCCGCCAGGCGCCTTCGAAAATTGACATGGCCGGATCGCGAAATGGCATAGCGGGACCGGGCGATCAGGCTAAGCTGCCGTCAGTGGACCAATTCGACTTCATCATCGTCGGCGCGGGCTCCGCAGGATGCGTGCTCGCGGACCGCTTGTCCGCGAGCGGGCGGCACCGTGTGCTGGTCCTCGAGGCCGGCGGATCGGATGCTCGATTCTGGATCAAGACGCCCATCGGCTACGGCCGCACGTTCGCCGACGCATCCGTCAACTGGAAATACCAAACGGCGGGCATCCCGGGGCTCGGCGGCCGCACGATGTATTGGCCGCGCGGCCGGGTGCTCGGCGGCTCGAGCTCCATCAACGCACTGGTGTACTGCCGCGGCATGCCCGCGGACTTCGACGATTGGCGCGCCATGGGCCACCTCGGATGGGGATGGGAGGATGTGCGTCCTTACTTCGAAATGTCGGAGCGCCGCGTGAGTCCCGCCGGGCGCGCGCTCACCGGCGGCGCGCTGGACGTCAAGGACGTCACCCCCTTCCTGCATGACAGCGGCGCGGCCTGGCGGAACGCGGCGGCGGAACTGGGCGTGGCCTGGACCGACGACTTCAACGGCGAGCGTCCCGAAGGGATGGGCTGCTACCAGGTGACCATTCGCAACGGGCGCCGGTGGTCGGCGGCCGACGCGTTCATGAGGCCCGCGCTCAAACGCGCCAACCTCAAACTCGAGCTGCACGCATGGGTCGGCAAAATCCGCTTCGACCAGGGCCGCGCGAGCGGCGTCGAGTGGTCCCGCGACGGCCGGCAGCGCTATTCGGCCGCCGCCGGCGAGGTGATCCTGTGCGGCGGCGCCGTCAATTCGCCGCAGCTTCTGCAGCTCTCGGGCATCGGACCCGGCGCCACGCTGTCCGCGCACGGCATCGCGCCGCTGGTCGACAATCCCGCCGTCGGTGGCCATCTGCAGGACCATTTGGCGGTGGTGTATTCGTTCCACGCGACGCGGCCCACGCTCAACAATGCGTTGCATTCCCGCGTTGCAAAGCTGCGCGCCGGAGTGCGCTATCTGCTCTCGAGAAGCGGGCCACTGGCGCTCAGCGTCAATCAATTCGGGGGGTTTTTGCGGGCCGATCCCGCCGCGGCGCGACCCGACGTTCAACTGTATTTCAACCCCGTGACCTACGGCGCCGGCGACTCGACGCGCATGCGCATCGAGGTCGATTCGTTTCCCGGTTTCTATCTGTGCTTCCAGCCGGCACGGCCCACGAGCCGGGGCCGAATCGACATCGCGAGCGCGGATTTTCGCCGAGCACCGCTGATCGCGCCGAATTACCTGTCGACCGACAAGGACATTCTCGATGTGGTGCGCGGCGGCCGTCTCCTGCAGACCATCGCCCGCACCCGCGCGATGCGCGCCTTGATCCGGGAGCCCCTCGCGCCCGACTTGGGCTCGCTCGGAGAGTCCGAGCTCATCGCCGATTTTCGGGCGCGGGCGGCCACCGTGTATCACCCGGTGGGCACCTGCAGAATGGGGAAGGATGCCCGTGATTCGGTGGTGGATTCCGCGCTCCGGGTGCACGGCGTCGAGCGTCTGCGGGTGGTCGATGCGTCGGTATTTCCGGCCGTGACCTCCGCCAATACCAACGCACCGACGCTCATGGTGGCGCAAAAGGCCGCCGATCTTATTATCAATGGCGGGTCGGCCGCGCCAAGGAATGTATGAAACTCGACAGTGTCACGGTGTTTGTCGTCGGCAATCCCCCGCCCAGCTTTGGCGGCCGTTACTTCGTCTTTCTGAAATTGAGGACGGCCTGCGGCATCGAGGGCGTTGGCGAGGTTTACGCGGCAACCTTCGGACCGCACGTGATCGCGTCCATGATCGAGGATGTGTTCATGCGGCGCTTCGCAGGCCGCGATCCGTTCCAGATCGAATCGATCTGGCGCGAGAGCTACGGATCGGGCTTCAGCCTGCGGCCCGACCTGTCGCTCATGGGGGTGGTGAGCGGCCTCGAGATGGCGTGCTGGGACATCATCGGGAAATCGGTGGAGCAACCCGTGTACAACCTGCTCGGCGGGAAGGTCCACGAGCGCTTGCGCAGCTACACCTACCTGTACCCCGCCGATGGCGAGGGCGATGAGTTCTACCATGACCCGGAGCGTTCCGCGGAGCGCGCGGCGGAGTACGTGGCGCAAGGTTTTACCGGCCTCAAATTCGATCCCACGGGCGGCTTTTCTGCGTTCGATCCCCGGCAACCCACGCAAGAGGCGTTGGAGCGCACCATCCGAATGGTGCGGCTGGTGCGCGAAGCGGTGGGCCGCAAGGCGGATCTGTTGCTGGGCACGCACGGTCAGTTCACCACCTCGGGCGCCATCCGGCTGGCCAGACATCTCGAGGCATACGATCCGCTCTGGTTCGAGGAACCGGTGCCTCCGGAAATGCCGGAGCAGATGGCGCTGGTAGCGCGCGCCACGCGAATTCCCATCGCGACCGGCGAGCGCCTCACCACCAAGTACGAATTCGCGCGGGTGCTGGCGGCCGGCGCCGCCAACATAGTGCAGCTGAACGCGGGCCGCGTCGGCGGCTTGCTCGAGGGGAAAAAAGTGGCCGCATTGGCGGAGGTTCACTACGCGCAGATCGCGCCGCATTTGTACTGCGGGCCCGTGGTCGGCGCAGCCAACATCCAACTTGCCGCCTGCTCGCCCAATTTCCTGATATTGGAAGGCATTCAGCAGTGGGGAGGATTTCACGCGCAAATTCTCAAGACGCCCTTGCGCTGGGAAGACGGATTCGTGATCCCGCCGACGGCGCCGGGCCTCGGAGTGGAATTGAACGAGACGGTGGCGCTCGCCAACCCCTACCCGTCGGACGGCGCATTGCATCTGGAAATGATCGATCGGCCGCTGGGTTGACGAACGGGCCAACCATGGGAGCGAACTTGCGCTACGGATTCATCGGACTGGGACACCTCGGCCAGCATTTGGCGGCCAATCTGGCGCGCGGCGGGTTCGAGGTCGCGGTGCACGACTTGCACCGGCCGAATGCCGCTGCGGCGCTCGCCGCGGGCGCGCGTTGGGCCGAATCGGTGCCGGTGCTGGCGGCCAATTGCGAGGGCCTCATCACCTGCCTGCCCTCGCCCGCCGCCAGCGCCGCCGTTCTGGGAGCGGCGCTTCCAACCATGGCCGCCGGAAGCACATGGATCGAAATGAGCACGAGTGACTTCGTGGAAATCGAAAAGCTCGCCGCGCAGGCCGCTGCGCGCGGCGTCGCCACCCTGGTGTGCCCGGTGACCGGCGGCGTGCATCGTGCCGAGGCCGGTGATATCACGGTGCTCGTTGGCGGTGCGCAACAGGTTTTTGCGGCGCATGCGCCGGCGCTGCACGTCATGGGCGGCCGCGTCATTCACCTGGGCGGCATCGAGCAGGCGGCGGTCACCAAGGTCGTCACCAACATGCTGGCCTTCATCCATCTGATCGCGGCGGGCGAAGCGCTGATGCTGTGTGCGCAGGCCGGTGTGGATTTACGGGCGGCCTACGATGCCATCGCCGCGAGCTCGGGCAACAGCTTCGTTCACGAAACCGAGAGCCAGGTCATTCTGAACGGCAGCTACGATATCGGGTTCACCATGGATTTGGCCTGCAAAGATGCGGGATTCGCCATGGAGTTCGGGCGCCGATTCGGCGTGCCGCTGCGCCTTGCCGGGCTGATGGAACAGACGTTCATCGAAGGGCGCGCAAAATACGGCGGCGGCGCGTGGTCATCCATGATCGTCAAGCTGCTCGAGGATGCGGTGGGCACCACGCTGCGAGCACCCGGATTCCCCGCGCGGCTGGGCGCCGGCGACCCGCAGCGGCCGGGGTGAGGGCATGGTAGCTGCGGCCGACATCAGACCAGGTCGACGGTGGATGCCTTGGCCGACTCGGCGGACGCCAAATCGGCGAGGGGGCCCAGCGCGGTCTTCAAAGTGTCGAGCCACGCTTCGAAGTGGCGCCAGTGGTCAACGCCATCGCGGTTGACCGGCCTGCGCACCTGCTCTGAGCTCACCGTATGCACTCGTCGTTCCGTGTTGTAGAACTGAAGGCATGCCGGCTCGAATTCGAGGCCGCAGAAGTCAAGGATACGCCGCACGTTGGTTTCGAGATCGTCGACGACTTCTTCATGCTGGACCCGCAGTACCTTGCCGGGCAATACCCGGTCCCAGTGCTGCATGACTTCCACGTACCACCGATAGTAGTTGCCAAGGTCCTCCATGATCTTGGCGTTCGGTAGAATGAGCTGGAGGAGGCCGATATTGCGGAAGTTGTTCGGGTTCTTGTCGGTAAAAAAGGGCTTGCGGTCCAGCCGGTAGATCAACGTGTCAGTAATGTATTGCTCGCCGTCTCGCGTCAAATCTGCGGGGCTGCGGGCGGTCAACGCTTCGAAGTATTGATCCCAGAATTTCCTGTACGAATCGTAGTTGTCGCGGCCCTGCAGGGTCTGCACGAGCCGCGGAATGTCCGCAAGTTCCATCGTCCCTTCGACCTTGGAGTGCGACGAGAGAATCTGCTCGATCAGCGTCGAGCCAGATCTCGGCAACCCCACAATGAATATGGGCGAGGGGGCGGGCGAGCCCGATGCGCCCCGTGCGTCGAAGAACTCGTTCGTGAAAGTCTTCTGCAGCATGCGCGTGTTGTACTCGATGCTCGCAGGCTTGTATCGGGTTTCCGACTTCTTGAGCTCATTGCCGTGTGCGTAGTAGCGGAACGATTCAGCGTACTCGCCGCGATCTTCCAGGGCCTTGCCCAGAGCGAAACAAAAGTGGTATCGGTCCGCGAGGCTGATGTGCGGTGCCGATTCCTCGACACGCATGCGGCCGATCTCTTGATCGGTGAAGCGATAGCGCTTCAGATTCGCAAAGCTCCAGTACGCTTCGCCGTAGCTTGGACGCAGCGTCGCCGCCGCGCGATAGGAGGCGATCGCCTGCTCCGATTTTCCCATTGTCTTCAGGGCATGCGCGACCGATAGATGCAGATCCGGATCGGTCGGCGTTTCGGCCAATACCTGATGGTAGATCGGCAGGGCCTCATCGTGTCTGCCAAGCCCCATGAGAATGGCGGCCCGAGTGGTGCGGAAGGCGCGATTGGTCGGATCGGTTTCGAGCAGCTTTTCAACCTCCTCCATCGCGCGCCGATGCTTGTGCCTGAGTGCAAGGACCATGGCGAAGTCATGACGAGCAATAGGGTGATCGGGTTCGATCGACAGCACGCCCTCGAGCAGGAGCTCGGCATCATCGAAAATGTCGAGCTTCATGCCGATCTTGGCGAGCAGCCACATCGCGTTGGCGTCGAGCGGGTTCTTCGTCCTCAAGAACTCGCGGACGATCCGCTCCGACTCGGCAAGGTCGCCGTCGGCGAACATGCCCTCGGCTGCGATGAGTTCCGCGGGCAGGGCCGCGAGCCGCCGGTCCTGGACGGCCGCGCTGTCGGCGGCCGCGGGCCGGCCGACGAGCCGATACAGGGCTGCGAGCGCGTGCCAGCTCCCCGGAAGTGAAGCATTCAATCGCACCGCATGCTCAAAGGCCTCGATGGCCTCGCCGGCCTTGCGCTGGGTCACGTAACAATGACCCCGCTCCTGGTACAGACGGCTGAATTGCGGATGCAGCTTCTCGAGTTCCCCGAGGGTCGAGAGCGCATCCGGCACACGCTTAAGAAACCGCTGGCAGACGGCAATCATGTACAGGAGGTCGCGGTGCTCCGGGGCGGCCGCCCGCAGCGATGCCGCGGCGGTCAGAGCGCGCGCGAACTCCTGCTGCTGAATGAGCTCGCGCACACGCTTCGCTTCCGCATCGATACGTGCGGCGCTGGAATCACAACCGATCAGGCTGCCTGGCTCGCCTATTTACCTTCCCCGAATTTGTAACCGAACCTGATCCCCAGTACGCGCGGGCGAAGCACCGTCTGCGTCACCACGAATTGGTTACTCGAGGTGTAGGCACTCGCCAGGTTGTCGCCCAGGTTCTGTCCGTACGCGGTCACGGTCCACCGGTCCTTTCCGATGCCCGTCGATGCATCATATGTCGTATAGCCCGGCTGGATGAAGGGGGTCACGTTGCCGGTCTGGTTGAGCGTCTCGCCGATGTGGTTGGCGCCGGCCTGGACGAACGCCCGGTAATCGCCCGCGAACCATTCGTACCGGGCGCGTATGTTGCCCTCGAACAGCGGCGACTCTGCGAGTCGGCTGCCCTGGGCTCCGTACACATTCGGGACTGAGCTGATCGCCTGGCCAATACTCGTCGTGTTCGCACCGGTATACGGACCGCCCGACGCCACGCCCTGACTGTTCGGGTTGTTGTTGGTCAGCGACGGAGAGTTGACCAGCCTGCTGTCGTTATAGGCCATGGATGTGTTGATCGAGAGGCCTGCCATCGGCTGCGCAACGATCTGCAGCTCCATCCCGCGCACCCTGTAGTAAGGACCATTAGTATTGAAGGTGAGGTTGCCGAGACCTTGCTGCGGATCGAAGAATGAGGTTTGAACATTGTCCCATTTTTCCTGGTAAATCGCGCCGTTTACCTGCAGGCGATGATTGAACCACTCGGTTTTCCAGCCGATTTCCTGATTGATCAGGTTGTCCGACTCCCACGTCAACGGAGTGTAGTACTGGCAGGCCGGTACCCCCGTGTAGCCGCATTTCGAGGATGGAGACACTCCCGGCACGTAGCCCTGGGGCAGAGCCCCATTCGAGCCGCGGTTGAATCCGCCGGGGCGGTAGCCTTCCGAGTAGGTGTAGTACACCAGTGTGTCCGGGGTGATCTTCCAGCTCAGGTTGCCGCGGCTGCGAAATCCGTTCTCGGTCATATGGTTCGTCGGGGACTTGTTGAAGTCATATCCGTAAGGTCCCACGTTATAGCCTGCAATCGAGCCGGGGGAACCCGGGTAGAAATTATGATTGAACCCGTTGTTGTTGGCGGTCGAGCAGGGGGTAAAACTCGTTGCATTGTACCCGCCGTAGAATTTGCAGTAGAAACTGCCCACATCGCCGCCCGCCACGTGATCATCGAAATGGAAGTAACGGGTGCCCCCGGTCAGGGTCAGAACTTTCGGAATGATGTCGAAGTCGACCGAGCTGAAGATCGCCTTCTGGTCGAAGCCGCGCTGGACGTCATCGAAGAATCCCGTGTTGGCATTGCGCACGTTGGGATCATTCGCCGTCTGGCCGGGCGGTGGCTGCACCGCCAAGTAGCATTCCGTGGTGAGCGACGGCGAGCACTCGGGAAGCGTTCGGTAGAGCCACTCGGTATTGTCATCGATCTTGTAGTCCTCGTAGAACAGACCCGTCAGAGCACGCACCCGCCAGTCGTTCGGCGTACTGAGCCGCAGCTCTTGGCTCAAGTGCGTCAACCGCTCCGTGTCCTGCCACACCGCGCTCGGTGAATTGCACTTGGTCGGCGGGTCATAGCTCTTACTGAAACCCGTGCACTGGTAGTAGTAGCCCCACTTGCCGCGCGCATAATTCGTGTAGTCCGTTTGCTGGTCGACGTTTCTCACCAGGTACGAGCCTGCGTACACGAGCTTGAAATCGTTGATGTTGCCGTTCACCGTTACGGCGGTGTTCTCGAATTTATCGTCGTTATAGGAGGGGTTATACAAAGAAACCGACAACGGGGGGAGTGGCGTGCCTCCGGTGAGGCCCGCCGACGGATTGAAGGACGCGCTGGTCGGGCCGTACTGTCCGCCTCCCGTGCTCGGCATGTCATAGAACACGCCCTGGGCATTCATGCTCTGGAATGCCCTGGTAGGTCAGGGGGTTGATATCGTCCTGGACTTGGTTGTAGTTGTTGATCGTTTCGCTGTTGGCCGGCACGACGCCCGGGCTGATGACCTTACCGTAAAAATTGGTCTTGCCGCCGTTGTAGAGAGCGAGCCCAAGGTCATAACCACTGCGCGAAAACGTGCTGGGAACGTTGTTGATATACCCGCCGCGATTGTCATCGTAGATCACGCCGCGTATCGCGAGCGTGTTGTCGATGAGCGGAAGGTTAAGCACCGCCACCACGCTGCTGTTATTGCCTCCATGTGCGGTGGTACCGTAATCCGCATCGACGCTACCCTCGGTGACGTCGAGCTTCGGCTTGTTGGTGATATAGCGAAGCGCACCTGCCTGCGCACCGGCACCGAATAACGTACCCTGCGGCCCCTCGAGTACCTCGATGCGCTCCAGATCGGCGGCATACACGTCAAGGTTGCGGCTCGGCAACTGCGCCGACTGCTCGTCCAAGTACACGGCGACGTTCGGGAAAAGGCCGACCGATCCCTCGCCCTGCACACCCAGGGCGCCTTGGCCCAAGCCGCGCATGTAAATGTTGCCCTGACCCGGGCCATAGCTGCCCTGCGTCACATTGGGCAGATACTTGACGAACTCATCGAAGGTCTGCACGTTAAGCTGGCTCAGGACGTCGCCCGTGAGTGCTTGGATCGTGATCGGCACATCCTGGATGTTTTCCGTCCGGCGCTGGGCGGTCACCACGATTTCCTGGATGCCCTCCGCGTTCTCGGCGGTAGGGGTGTCGGTGGTGGCGACGGTTTGTTGCGCCTGCGTGAGGCCCGTGGCGGAACCACAGAGGATCGCCGCGATTGCATAAGACAACTTCGAGTATGTGTTCATGCATTCATCCCTTCCCTAGTTCGCCGGTGTCCTACGCCCTCGCGGGGAGTGGTCGCGGCCTTGTTATTGCTCCAAAGAATAGCATCGCAGGCGCAAAACGGAAGCCTTATTTGTTGTCGGCAAGCGTCAATCGAATGCTGAATTTAGTGTCGGCCATGCAAAAATTCGATGTGCCTTCGGCGCGTTCCGTGCCCGCGAGTGTGCCCTGACGTCCGCCCACGGCGCGCAATGCCGGCTCGAGCAGTTCGAAATTTTGTTGCGCGCCCCCAACGAAAATGGTGATTTCGCCGGCTTCCGGCGCGATGTACGCCTCCGGTCAGCGCATGAGCGAGGGTGGCAATGCGTACCGCGCTGTAGAATGAAATGTGGGCAGCGTCCCGCTTTCATTCCAAGGTAACAATGGCAGCAGCAACACTGGATTCACCGCCCTCGCGCATCGAAGCGGCGGTGCGGGCAGTGCGCGCACTCGTGGAGCGCAACGAGTTTGCGGCGGCCTTGGAGCGCGCACAAGCCCTGCTCGCCGAGGTCCCGACGAACCGCGACGTTCTCTACCTGATCGCGGTTGCCCAGCGCCATCTGGGGCGCATTGCGCCCGCGCTGGCGACGCTCGCCGAACTGGAAAAACATCATCCCCAGTACGGCCGGCTGTTCCAGGAGCGGGGCCACTGCCACGTGGCGACGCGGTCCGCCGGCCCGGCCATCGAGGCCTTTTCACGGGCGGTGGCCCTGAATTCCTCGCTGCCGGCAAGTTGGAACGCGTTGCGCATCCTGTACCGGATGACGGGTCGGGTGGCGGATGCCGACCTCGCGGCCAGCCGCTGCGCGGATCTCGCCGCGCTGCCTCCCGACATCGTGACCGCCTTCAGCATGTACGCGGACGGCGAAATATTCGACGCAGAGCGCCTCGTGCGCCACTACCTGCTCACGCATGGCGACCACGTCGAAGGCATGCGGCTGCTCGCCCAGATCGGCATGAAGCTCGACGTCGTCGACGACGCCGAAGTGCTGCTCGAGAACGTGCTGAAAATCGCGCCGGACCATCGCGCCGCCCGCTATGAATACGCGGTCGCACTGCTGCAGCGGCACAAGCACGTGCAGGCCCGGGAACAGATGGAAATCCTGCTGAGGCTCGATCCCACGAATCGCATGTACCGAACCACTCATGCCACCATCTGCACCGGATTCGGCGATTATCATCAGGCGCTGCCCCTGTACCGCGAAATCCTGCTCGAAACGCCGCACGATCCCGAGCTGCACCTGTCGATCGCGCACGCGTTGAAGACGCTCGGAAAAACCCAAGAGGCCATCGACTCCTACCGCAGGGCGGCGGCGGCCCGGCCCCAATTCGGCGAGGCCTATTGGAGCCTTGCCAATTTGAAAACCTATCGCTTCACGGACGGGGAGCTCGCGCAGATGCGCGCCGCGGAGGGATCGGCGGCGATTTCGCCGGTCGACCGCTATCACCTCTGCTTTGCGC
>JBEKYO010000259.1:0-5270 GCA_049510875.1 Steroidobacteraceae bacterium | reverse complement strand
CCGACAATACGGTGGGTGCATAGTAATAGCCGTGGCTCCCGGTACGTTGCCCCCCCGCATCCAGTTTGGCGCCGGCCCGTACTGCGCCCCCGATCAGCCGATCCATGGCGTCGGGCCGGCGCGGATTAGCCATGGGACCCATCTGCGAGCTCTCATCGAGCCCGTTGCCGACGCGTAAGTGCCTGGCTCGCTCGGCAAAGCCGTCCCGGAACCGCGCAAACACCTCTTGCTGCACGATGAACCGGGTCGGCGAGACGCACACCTGGCCGGCGTTGCGGAACTTCGAGGCCGACATCGCGTTCAAGACCCGATCGACGTCGACGTCGTCGAATAACAACACGGCGCCGTGGCCGCCCAATTCCATGGTGGTGCGCTTGCAGTCGTCCGCAGCGAGCTTCATCAGGTGCTTCCCCACCACGGTCGACCCGGTGAAGCTCAGCTTGCGAATCACGGGCGAGGCAAGCAGCCGGCGCGACACCTCGTCCGGAATGCCGAACACCGCCTGGCCCACCTCTTTCGGCAGTCCCGCGTCGAGCAGGCATTGCAGCACCGCGAGCGCCGATCCCGGTGCTTCCTCCGCAGCCTTCAGTATGACCGAACATCCCGCGGCGACGGGCGCGCCCAGCTTGCGGCCGGGATTGCCGATGGGGAAATTCCAGGGAGCGAAGGCTGCGACCGGACCCACCGGCTCATAGGTCACGGTCGAGCGCATGCCGGCGGGACGCGCCAGTTGCCGGCCGTAGACGCGCTGGCACTCGCCTGCATAGAAGTTGAACAGCCCGACGACCATCATCACTTCGATGCGCGCCTCGGCGATCGTCTTGCCTTCCTCGAGCGTCGCAATGCGCGCGATTTGTTCCTGCCGCTCCAGAGCCAAGCGCGCCGCGCCGCTCAATACGGCCGCGCGCTGCTGGGGCGGCGCGTCACGCCAGATGCGAAAACCGCGGCCCGCGGCCTCGAGCGCCCGATCGAGATCCGCCGCATCAGCGAGCGGAAGATGGCCGAGCACTGCGCCCGTCGCGGGATTGAGGACGGTGTGCGTGCGCCGATGGCCGACGGGGATCTTCTCTCCGTCGATGAGCATGTGTAGCGCCGGATAGGCCGTTCCGGGACCCCGCGCCGCTGAATTCGCCAGTGCATTGTCTGCGATCATGTTGTTTCCCTCACGATGATTTCGCGCCCTGCGAAGCGAACGACTGCTGCGCTTCGAGCGCCTCGAGGCGTACGACTTCGCGTCCGTACGGCTTGATCCCGCGCGATATGGTGAACGCTGCGAGCGGCATCAGCACCGAAGCCACGACGACCATGGTCTTCCAGAGATCGGTGTCCGAATGGAACAGACGCTGCGTGAGGCTCCCGACCAACTGGCTGCCGAGGGCGCCGAACACGATGAACATGAACAGGTAGATGGCGGTGACCTGACCGCGCATCGCATTTGGCGTGATCCGCTGGATGGCCGAATTCTGAGGAACCGACGAGGCAAGACCGCACAGCCCAGAGACGCCGATGCACAGCAATGAGAGCACGCCGTTCGGCATCAACGGCGCGATGATCTCAAATGGCGCCGCGACGGCGAACAGAATCGCGGCCGCGCGCACGTTCGCATCCTTGTAGCGCTTCGACAGCCACTCGACGAACACCGTGCCGAACGCGGCGCCCAAGGGCCAGGAGATCAGAATAACCAGACCCATCCAGCGGCCGATGCGCGCCTCGCTCCAACCATAGGTGCGGATCATGAACGGCGTGCGCCAAGCTTGAAGCCCCAAGGCCTGCGCGGCACTGAATGCCAGGCCGATGAACAGGGGCAGATAAATCGAGCGGCGCGCATTGATCTCGCGCAGGACCGTCATCACGGGCATGGCGCGTGCCTCAGCGCCGCCCAAGCCTCGCCGGGGCGGCTCCGTGATCATGAGCAAGAGGACGGAGATCAGAAGGCCCGGCGCGCCGACCATCATCAAGATGCGCTGCCAGCCGTGTATGGTGAATCCCATCCAGTGCGCGAGCGGCCAGGATACTGCCATGGAGACCAGTTGCCCGCCGATAAAAATGCCGAGCACGTTGCCGCCGATGAACCCCAGCTGCAGGACGCCGATGGCGCGCGGTACCCGCTCCGGCGGAAAGTAATCGGCGATCATCGAGTAGGCGCCGGGCGCATGGGCCGACCCGCCCGCACCGACCAGCATGCGGCTCGAGAAGAGCTGACGGAAGTTCTGCGCGAGTCCCCCCAGCATGGTGATGCCTCCGATCATCGCGATGCCGCAGGCAAGCACGATCTTGCGCGGATAGATATCCACCAGGCGCGCCATCGGAATGCCAACCAGGACGTAGAAGATGACGTTGGCCGGGCCGATGAGAAAGCCCAGCTGCTCGTCGGTGAGGGCGAAATCGATCTTGATGCGCTGGGCCATCATGCCAAACACCTGCGCGTCGAAGAAATTGAGCGCGGTCGCGAGGATGATGACGGCAAGGCCGGTATAGGCGGCCGCGCGCGATGGCCAGCCTTGCGTCTGCACACCCTGCTTTTCGCAGGGGCTCTCATGGCCGCGCGCCGCCCCCTCCGCCACTACCCCGCCCGCCGTCGATACTCCCCCTGCCATCGCCGTTCTCCTTATGCGACCGCTTTACAAGCAGTCTATTGTATGTGTTAGATACAAATGGATTCGAGGCGGCTTGACCAGACATTTTTTTAGGATCCAGCGGCCCGTGGAGGATTCTGAGCTTCGGGGGGGGGTACGGCATGCAAGACTTACCCGGGAAAACAGCGTTCGTGACGGGCGGCGCGAGCGGCATCGGCTTGGGGATAGCCAAGGCCCTGCTCGGCGCCGGCATGAACGTCGTCATGGCCGATATCCGCGAGGATCATCTGGCAGCCGCCAAGGCCGAGCTAGGATCGCCTGAGCGCGTGCTCGCGCTGCAGCTCGATGTCACCAGCCGATCCGATTATGCCCGCGCCGCGGATGCGGCCGAGGCCCGCTTCGCCAAGATTCACATCCTCTGCAACAACGCGGGGGTCGCGGTGGTCGGCCCGACGGACCTTGCGACCTATGCCGACTGGGACTGGGTGATGGGCGTGAACCTCGGCGGCACGGTCAACGGCATCGTCACCCTTCTGCCGCGCATCAAAAGGCATGGGGAAGGCGGGCACATCGTCAATACCGCCTCGATGTCGGGCCTGGTGCCCCATCCCGGCGCAACGATTTACGGCACCTCCAAGGGTGCGGCGGTGCACATGATGGAGTGCATGCGTGCGGAACTCGAGCCTCTCGGAATCATCTGTTCGGCATTCTGTCCGGGCGCCGTGCAATCCAACATCGCCGAAGCGGCCAAGACCCGCCCGGCCGCGCTCAGCGACACCGGCTATGCGGAGGCGGACAAACGCCGACAGCAGGGCGGAAATTTCTTCCATCTTTACCGGACCAAGGAGGAGGTCGGCGAGCGCGTGCTCGAAGGGATTCTCAACGATGAGCTCTACATCATGACGCACAGCGAATTCCGTCAAGGCCTCGAGGAACGAACGCAGGCCATGGTCGCGGCCGTACCCGATTTGCAGGAGAATGCGGAATACAAGAATACTTTCGCAATGCTGTTCCGCAATCCCATTCACGCGGCAGAGTTCGCGCGCCAACGCGCCCTGAAAAGGAGAGGATCGCAATCATGAAAGATTTCGCGGGCCGTACCGCCTTCGTCACGGGCGGCGCCAACGGTATCGGGATCGGAGTCGTCCGCGCGCTGCTGGCGGAAGGCTGCAACGTGGCGGTCGCGGATGTCCGTGCCGAGTCGATCGAGCGGGCGTTGAAATCGCTCGACGGCAAGCTCGTGATGGGCGTGCAGGTCGATGTGTCCTCGCGCGAGGCCATGGCACGCGCCGCCGATGAGGTCGAGGCGAAGTTCGGCCCTGTGAGCCTTCTGTTCAACAATGCCGGAGTCAATCTGTTCCAGTCGATCGAGGAATCGAGCTATGACGACTGGGACTGGGTCATGGGCGTGAACCTGCAAGGTCCCATCAACGGTGTAATGACCTTCGCCCCGCGCATGGTCGCGGCCCGCAAAGGCGGCTACATCGTCAACACGGCGTCCATGGCGGCGTTTCTCGCCGCGGGAGTCCCGGGCATTTACAACACCACGAAGTTCGCGGTGCGCGGGATGTCCGAGTCCTTGCGGGCGAGTCTCGCGCCGCACGGCATCGGCGTCTCGGTCCTCTGCCCGGGACTCGTCAAGTCCTACATCTATGCGAGCGATGACATCCGGCCGCAGCGCCTGAAGGCCGGAGCGAAGCCGGTCAATCAGGAACAGGTGCAACGCCTCGCCTCGGTACACGAGTTCGGCATGGAACCGGACGTGATCGCCGCGCGGGTGCTCGATGCCATGCGGGAGAACCGTTTCCACATTTTCACTCATCCGGAGTTCCGGGATGAAATCCGCGGGCTGTTCGATGAGATTCTCGAGGATTTTCGGGAATATCCCGCCGATCCGGGCCATGAACAGCGTACGGGCTTCGAGCAGACGCGGCGCGAGAGCTATCGACAGCAGCGCAAGGGCCTGAAGGGCCGCTGACCATGCGCGTGAATGCGCTCGACCACGTAAACGTCATTACTTCCGATCTGGACGGAACGGCGCGCTTTTATTCCGAGCTGTTTGGATTGGAGCGGCGCAATGCGCCGCCCCCGCTCACGCCCCAGAACGCCCAATGGATGCATGACGCCGCCGGACGGGCCATCGTGCACATCAATCATACCGACTGCCCGCGCTTCTTCGATCGCGACGTGAGGCCGGGCGCGACCGGCGCGCTGCATCACGTTGCGCTCAATTGCACGGGGCACGACGAGGTGATCGCGCGGCTGAAATCGCGTGGTCTCGATCACCGCATGAATACGGTGGCCGCCGTTGGGCTGCGCCAGGTCTTCACCCTGGACCCGAACGGCGTGTTGCTCGAACTCAACTTTTTCGGCGATTGAGCGGGAGCCGCTCGCTCGAATCAACGCTCAGGCCGCGCCTTGAGTCCGCCAGCCTTGCTTGTACGTCTCCCGCGCCACGCGGCTGTACGGAATGGGACTCACGATGGCGCGCACCTCGAGTTGCTTGTGAGGCTCCACCGTGGTTTTCCGAGTGCCGCCGTTCTCCTCACCCCAAACGACGCGCAGCTCGCTGCCCACCGCAATGCGCGGATCGATGGTCGCGAGGCTGAGGGCCTGTTTTTCGTTGTAGCTGTAGCCCGTGAACATGGACAGGCCGACCGTCTTGCCGCCGGCATCGATCACGCGGTCGTAATT
>JBEKYO010000258.1:0-5312 GCA_049510875.1 Steroidobacteraceae bacterium | reverse complement strand
GACCCGGGTGGCGGGAGGAACGCTCGGTTGAAATGGTCCTGGACGCCCCAGTCTTGGGGGGGGCGGCAGCGCCCGGCGGGTCTTGCCGCGGCGCCCGCCGCCGCCCGGGCGGGTGCCGCAGGGCGTTGATCGACCGCAACGGCTGCTTTGGCGGCATCTTTGGCGCGTCTTTGGGGCACCTTTGGGGGGCACCTTTGGGGCGCACTTTTGGAGGGCACTTCTGGAGGGCACCTTTGGGGGGCACTTTTGGCGGCAATATCAGGCAGGCGGGGCGTTGAGGGCCTCGCCCGGGCCCGGTACCGTTACGAACGCACGGTCGACTGCAAAAAAGGCATCGGTATTGAGGTTCGAGGAGCGCCAAAGGCCATGGACGCGGCCAATCAATCGGCGTTGGGATCAGTGAAAGACCGCCGCCACCGTGACATACGAGTCGGTCCCGAGCGCACTGAAGGTGCTCGACGCGCTTTCCGCGCCGGTGATGGTCGCGGTCTCGAAGGTCGCAAGATTGGCGCCCCAGTTCCACATCGTCGTCACCGGGGTCATGCCGCTGCCGACCGTGGGGCTGCCGATTCCATTGCCGCCCGTGTCGCTGCTGCCGCCCGACGTATTCATGCTCAGGGCGACGAGCAGGGCGGGGGTCTGGGCCGACGTCAAGTCGATGGGGCCGGCCATGACGTTGTTCGACCCGGAGCCGAGCGCGTCTTGGATGTTGTTCGCCTGTCCCACCAAGGGAGCCGTGGTCGTTCCGGAAATCTCGGCAATCAAAACGCCCTTGTAATTTTCCTCGCTCCACACGACGGTGACCGTATCCGGCGTGGTCGCGTCGCCTGCGATATTCGCCGCGTAGAAATGCGCGACCGACTGGCTGCCAGGCGCGCCGTCATTGCTTTGCTCGAGAAGAGTGAATGTATTGCCCTGCGTGTCGGTCACCGAGATGGTGTGCGCGCCGGCGAAATCGCTGAGCGTGACGGCGACCCAGAGGGTATCGCCGGCCTTCGTCGCCGCTGTGAACTGCACGGGGCTGTTGCCCGCATCGGCATTGCCGCTGGTTTGAAACGTGTTCCATTGCACCAGTTGCGGCGCGGTGCCGCCCGTGCCCGACCCTGAACTCGAGCCGGAACTGGAACTGGAACTGGAACTGGAACCAGAACTGGAACTTGAGCCGGAACTGGAACTGGAACCGGAACTGGAACCGGAACTGGAACTCGAGCCGGAACTGGAACTCGAGCCTGAGCCCGAGCCTGAACTCGAGCCGGTGCCCGTTCCGGACCCGGAGCTCGAGGTTCCGCCGGTACCGGAGCTGCTGCCGCCGCCACCGCAACCTGATAACGACAGGCTGACCAAAAGGGCACCTACAATGAAACGCATCCGTGTGTACTCCAGCGAAACCATGGGTGGATCCTACAACTTAAACGTCGTGAGCCTTGATCCGACCGCTGCACGCGAGGCATCTGTCACAGAACTCATTGTACTTATGTCAAATCGATGTGCGCATATTACGCCGTTCCCGCGCGCCGTCATCATGGCGAGCGCTGAGGTCGCGGACCCATCCTCCCGCGCACGCCGTCCCACCAGCCCTGCGCGACAGCGGCAATCTTGTTGATCTTGTCATGCTCGTAGTACGCGATGCGCTTGCACAGGCGCAAGCAGCGCACGAGACTCTTCCACTGCCAGGGCGCGCGGCCCGAGGAGCCATACTCGCGAAGCAGTACGGTGTTGTTGCGCGCCATGTAGTAGCGTCGATCGGGTGAATGATTGGTGGTCCACGTGGTCGACCAGAACACGCGGTGCGCCGTCGGGGCGCCCACTGTGTGCGACATCAGAGGCTCGATGGTTTCGATCACGCGGTAGCCGGCCGCCCGCGCCCTATAGCAGTATTCGGTATCCACGTGGTCGATGAAAAAATCCTCGCGAAAGGGTCCGAGCGCCGCATACGCGCGCAGCGACAGCAGCGATCCGGAGGTGATGACCGACTCCACCTCTTCCCACTGTTCGCCCTTGGGGCCGAGGCGCAGCGGTTCGGTCGACCGTCCCCGGGTGTCCCTGAAGCGCGAGCCGACGGCGGCCACCCGCTGCGCGTCCGCGCACGATGCCTGCGTCGCCAACAAGCGCTCGACCATGTCTTCGTCAACCTGCGTGTCCTGGTCCAATAACAGCGCCCAGGCATGCCCGCGCGCCAGAGCGCGCTCGGCCCCGATGTTCAACGCCCGCGCGACGCCCAGATTTTTGAAATTACAGATCAGGGTCAACGAAGGCGGGGCGCAGAGCTCACGCAACATGCGCAGCTCCTCGTCGGTGGAACCATTGTCGACGATGATCACCGCACCAACCTGCGGCACCACGCGGTTCAGGCGGCCGCCAAAACCGGCGTCCGGGTGATAGGTGACCGCCACGGCGCAGACGTGTCCGTGAGCCGGCGCCTGATCGTGCGGTGCATCGGTCATTAACAATAACCCCGTTGACTGACCATATGATAACCGCATCGCGGAAGGTGTTCCGAAGACGGAATATATTGCTTCGGTTCCCCTCAGCGAGGATTGCAATGTCGACGTTGCCCGAGGATCAAGCCAAGGCGTATATGGTCAAGCTGCTCACCACGATGAGTCGTGCGGGCGGGTCGGACCTGTTCATATCCGCCGATTTTCCGCCGACCATGAAGACGCACGGCAAAATGCACCCCTTGGCGCCGCAGAAATTGAGTTCGCCGGTGGCGAGGCAGCTCGCAATGTCGTTGATGAATCAGCGCCAGCGCGACGACTTCGCCAAGGAACTCGAGTGCAATTTCGCCATGTCGATACCCGAGGTAGCGAGGTTCCGGGTCAACGTATTCGTCCAACAGCAGCACACCGGGATGGTGATTCGCACGATTCCGGCCGACATCCCGGGGTTCACCGAGCTCGCGCTGCCCGAGATCCTCAAGGACATCGTCATGACCAAGCGCGGGCTGGTCCTGGTCGTAGGGGCCACGGGCTCGGGCAAATCGACGTCCCTGGCGGCGATGATAGATCACCGCAATCGCTCCGCGTCGGGACACATCATCACGGTCGAAGATCCGGTGGAGTTCGTTCACCAGTCGCATCAATCCCTGATCACGCACCGCGAGGTCGGAATCGACACGCACTCCTGGCACCATGCGCTCAAAAATACGCTGCGCCAGGCGCCCGACGTCATTTTGATCGGCGAGATCCGCGACCCGGAAACCATGGAACATGCGATCGCGTTCGCCGAGACGGGACACTTGTGCCTGGGCACGCTACACGCGAACAGCGCCAATCAGACCATCGATCGCATCATCAATTTCTTTTCCGAAGAGCGCCGCAATCAATTGCTGATGGATCTTTCCAGCAATTTGCGTGCGATCGTGTCGCAGCGCCTGATTCGCACCAGCGATGGCAAACGCCGCAGGGCAGCCATGGAAATCCTCATCAACACGCCGATCATCGCGGAGAAGATTCTCAAAGGGGAGTTTCACGAAATCAAGGCGCTCATGGGCAAGTCGCGTGAATTGGGCATGAGAACCTTCGATTGGTCGCTGTTCGAGCTGTACAACGAGGGCGAGATTTCCTACGACGATGCGATCCGCAACGCCGATTCCGCCAACGAGCTCAGGCTGAACATCAAGCTGAACGGCACCCGGCCGGCGCCGGCGGTCCAGCAGGAAGCGATCACCGCCTCCTAGCGTCCTTAGGCCTAGCGTCTTGGGCCTCGTCCCCTTAGGCCGAGCGTCTTTAGGCCCAGCGTCTTAGGCTCAGCGCCTTGGGCCCAGCGTCCTTAGGCGCAATCCGCCAGGTCGCCGGCGGACGGGTCGGCGAACAGAATGTCGTCCGGCGCGATTTCCTTGCCCATTTTGACGATCTGTTTCCAATCGTCGGCCGACAGGAGTTCGCGTTCGCGGGACAGCTTCTTGACGACTTCGAGGAACGCGCGCCGGTTCATCGATGCGGCGCTGAAGTAAGTTTCCACCAGCTTCATCCGCAAGTCGCGGCGGTGCGGATCGCGATCGATCGCTGTCTTGAGTACATCGACGATGTTCATGCGCCGCTCGGACACGACCACGTTGTCGCTGAGCTGGCTCGGCATTTGCACATGCTGAGCCTGAACGTGCTCGGAGGTTGCATCGAGATCGAGCAGGTTGTAATCGAGACTCGCCCCAACGGCGGCCACCGGCTCGAGTCCGCGCGTGTCCATGATGGCCGTGTGCAGGTCGGCTTTGTCCACCGCCGTGTCGAGTTCGGACGCATCGAGCGCCACGGTGTCCAGGCCGGCCTCCTCATGAGTGACGGTATCGTCGGTCGATTCGCGCGCCTCGGTCGATTCGCCGGCCGCCGCGGCATTCCGCGCGGTGTCGGCGGTATCGATGCCCAAGCTGTCGATCGCCAATGCGTCGAGATACGAACGCTCGAGCAACTCGGCGTCTATCGACAATTCTTGCGTGGTTTGATCGCTGGGCACCTTGTGCGCAGTCTGCTCCGCCACCGCCTCGGCGGGCTCAGGGCGTACATCCTGTGCAACCGGCTTGGACGGTTCCGCCGCTCGGGATGTGCGCGGCGCATCGATTTCCCGGGCCGCCTGCGGGATGGGCGGCGCGGCCATGGTCGCGAGGTCGCCGATGCCGGCGCCGATCAGCGGGCCCGCCGGCGGCTTCTCGAGTGCTTTCAGCACGCGTCGGCGGCTGTAGGCAAAGCCCGCGAGCGCAAGCGCCAACACGAATCCGATGGGGCCCAGGAAGCTGGCACTGCTCATTCGTGACGCGGGCGGCGCGATGTTCGCGGACGCCCCTGCCGACGGGTCGTCGGCGTGCATGACTTCGACCCGCACGGACGGGTGGGCGGCGGCGGCCGCGGCGGGAGCAACGGCGACGCTGGATGCAGGCGCCGCGGCAGGTGCAAGCGCTGCGGGCGCAGAGGCGGCGCTCGGCACAGGGGCCGGCTGGGAGTCGTGTACCGTCGCGGCCGGCAGGACTGGCGCGGCCGCATGCACCGGCGCCGCGGCCTCGGGCGTCGCCGCCTTGGCGTGGTCGGCGAGCTGCTGCAGATCCTGAATGGTCGCGGTTTCGCTGGCCAGTTGCTTGTGCATGTCGTCGAGCGCCTGCTCGAGAGAGTGAACACGACCTTTGAGCGCGTCCTGGTCCGCTGCACCGCTCGTCGTAGCCGCGGCGGGCGCGGCGCTTGGGGCGGTTGCGGCGCTGGCGGTCGTGCCGGTGGCTGCAGCGGCCGCCGTAGCCGGTGCGAGCGCCGGCACGGAGGCGAGGCGGCGCGGCGCAGCCGGCCTGCCGTCCAAGCGCCACGCCGTCATATGGGCGCGGACCTCGC
>JBEKYO010000257.1:0-5327 GCA_049510875.1 Steroidobacteraceae bacterium | reverse complement strand
GCCGCCGGTCGTGGTGAGCGTGAGCGCCGCAGACCCCACCGCGGTGGTTTGGCTGCCGGTCGTGTTGCATTCGAGCGCCCCATACCCCCCGGCGAGGTTGAATCCGCCGGTCGTGTTCTGAAAGAGCGCTGCATCTCCGGAGGCGGTGTTGTTTATGCCGCTCAGGTGGACGGCATTTGGGCCGCCCAGCGCGTTGGTTCCCATTCCCGTATTGCCGTGCGCGTCGCTGGTGTCGTTCGTCGACGGAACTTGTCCATGAGCGGCCCCCGCCAGCAAAGCCAGCCCGATTGTCCATTTGGATATCGCGTTCATTGGTTGCTCCCTAGGTTGTTGTCATCTGGTCGCAGACTTCAGTGCCGCCAACATCGATTGCACGCCTCGACGCCGTAGCAGTCAACACCTACCGGATTTGGAAGTGTCGGAAACCAAACGCACGTTTGTCATAAAATCGGACTGATGCGCGACATTCCTTGTGAAATCGTAACCAACCCATTGCGCTCCATCGACGGGAGCCGACACGCCAAGGGCTGGTCAAATCACCGCTACGCCATAGGCTCGAATGTTCTCACTTGGCGAAAGGCCGTGGATGCTCGAGACCGGACAGGAGTTCCCAAGGCGTTCTCCCGAGGAGTAAAAGAATCATGCGCAGATGGTACTATAATCGTGATAATAATGAATTGGTGTAATTGTCTGTCGTGCATCAGAATATTGGGGAATTCATGGTTTTTGCGGAAATCTGGATGTATCACGACAGGCGAAGAGAAAATGATTAAGGCTGTTATCTTATCCATGTGTCTCGCAGCTTTCTCACTTTCGCTTAATGCGCGTGCCCAGGGTGAGCGCCAGTATACTGATGGCCCGGTCACTGAGGCGGACTACATACAAGTTGAGTACGGGCATTTTGAAGAGTACATCGATTGGCTAAATTCCACATGGAAGCCGACCATGGAAGCCATGAAGAAAGCTGGGCTAATCATCGATTACAAGGTCTTCAGGCTCACTCCAAAATCACCGGATCTGCCCAATATATATCTTTGGATCACTTATAAAAACGGGGCTGCGGCTTTAGATAAAGGCGTCGAGCTAGAAGCTGTGGCCAAGAAAGTAATCTGTAGCACCGAGTGTCAGAACAAGGCCAGAGTGGCCCGGGGTGAATACAGAAAAGTTATGGGCAGTGAATATATTCGTGAAATTATTTTAAAATGAAATTGTTATACGTGTTCAAAGAGCGCGACCTTTGACCCCGAGCGCACCTAGCGGAATATGATCCTAAAGCAGTCGATTGACTGGAAAAATGAATGGTTTCCAATCGATGATGTCACGTACTTGAACTTCGCGGCGCACGCGGCGATCCCGCGCGTGGCGCTCAACGCCGTACAGTTATCCGTTGCGGCAAAAATGCGCCCGCACATCGTCGATGACCGGTCCTTCTTCTCCGTTGCCGCGAGTTTGCGCCAGACGTTGGCGACCTTGATTGGGGCGAGCCCAGATGAAGTCGCTCTAACGAGCGGAGCGGGAGCGGGCCTCGCGGCTATAGCCTACGCACTTAAGTGGTCTCCTGGTGATGAGGTGATCATCGCGCGCGGCGAGTTTCCGGCGCAGTACGCAACGTGGAAGCCGATGGAGGCGCGCGAAGGTATTAAAGTGCGGATCGCAGTCCCGCAAGGTCAGTTTATACAGTCGGATGATCTGGTCGCAGCAATGACGCCGAGCACCCGAGTCGTTTCGGTGAGTCACGTGCGATTCGACGACGGATCGATGCTCGACGTCTCCTCGCTTGCCGCGGCATGCAAGAGGAACGGGACCTTGTTGGTTCTGGACGTGAGCCAATCCTGCGGCGCCATACCCATGAACGTGCGCAGTCTGGGAGCTGACTTTATCGTCTGCGCGGGCTACAAGTATTTGCTCAGTCCCTGGGGGACAGGCTTCCTGTGGACGAGGAAGGAAAACTTGGACTCGCTACGACCAGGACCCTACAACTGGCTGTCCCAGGGAGTGGAGAGCTTTGCGCGCCTCAACTATGTGGATCCGGAACCTGCGCCAACGCTGAGCCGTTGGGACTCGGCCGAGGCAGCATCAGTATACAACTTCAACCTCACCGTCATGGAAGCGTCTGCGAAGTTTGTGCTGAATGCGAGTCCGGCGCTGATCCGTGATCACAACCAAGCCCTGATTGACTATTTCTTCGAACGACTCCCGGAGGGCTATCGGCTGGCGAGTCCGCGGCAAGCCTCTCAGCGCGGTGTTTTTGGTTGCATTGAAGTCGGCAGCCGCGGCGATACGGCGTTTCTGTATCAAACGCTGCGAGACGAGCGGTTCGTGGTTGCCCTGCGTGAAGGCAAAATTCGAGTCGCTCCACATCTCCTCAATTCGACGCAGGACATAGATCGACTCCTTGTCGTCATGGCGAAGGCGTGGAAGGAAGCAAGACATGTCGCCCATTGACGAGCGCTTGAAGTCTCTCAACATTGTCATCAAATTCCTGTGCGACATTACCTACCTTTGTTGGAGTTTAACCTGCAAGTCAGGGTGGGAGAGCAACGAGTTCATCTCGTGGCCTGCCTGCCAAGTTGATTGACGTGCGACCATGCGTAGCGGGTCGCCTGGCTCGTTCCTCCCGGCGGTCAAGGACCGAGGACAAATTGTCCTCAAGACCGCTCAGCTGCAACAAGCGATGTCCGGGGACTACTTGGGCGGTCGCGCCGCCCGCCGATTCGCGGGCACACCTCTTCGTTGCCTTGTCAGGGGCTTCGGGGTGTCGGCTGCCTCAAACAATTGCCGAAACCCGTGTGCCAACAGTTCGACGGCCTTCCCCAAGGCGCCGAGTTGCCCAACCCGGACTATCGCGACGGATCGGTGCAGGTCAAACGATGGGGGACGCAAAACTTTCATGGGATCGAAAGAATGATTCCTGGCAATAAAGCGAGCGGGTAGCAGCCCGACACCATAGCCGGACTGGACGAACGCCAGCTGCATATGCATGTTGTGGATTTCAGCCGCAATCATTGGGGTGAAGCCGGCACGCTCCATCCGATCGATGAGGCTCGCCCGAAGAAAGCACCCGGGCGGATTGAGCACCCAGGGTGCTCGGCCCAAACTTTTCCAATCACCGTCAACGTTGCCTGCGGCGCCCTGAACGATCTCCATGCGGTCGTTAGCGATGATATTCGTCAGAAGTGGTGGAGGCGCGGTTTTACCTTCGGGCAACAGCACGGCAGCAACGTCGAGTTCACCCGCGAGCAGCCGGTGAATTAATTCACCGGTCAGTTCGGTCGACAGCCGCAGTCGGACCTTGGGGTATTTCTCAGTCAGCGCCTGAATAGGTTCGATAAGCGTCCCTTCGGCCAAGGCGTGCGCGAGCCCGATGCGCAAGAGGCCGTGAGGTTCGGCGTTGCTCGACGTAAGAGATTTCAGCGCCTCGGTCCGCTGTAGCAGATCTCGCGCTTGTTCGAGCACCCTTGAGCCAAGCGAGTTCAGACGCGCAGGCTTAACCGAGCGGTCGAGCAACTCGGCACCCAATGCAGCCTCCAGCCTTTGCACTTGCCGGGTAATCGCAGAGGGCGTCCGGAATAGACGATTGGCTGCGCCGGCGATGGACCCGGCATTGGCGAACTCTACGAGGGCGCGTAAATCTTCGAGCAAGGGGGTCTCCTAAAGCGTTCTCCCGACGAACAACGGAATCGTGCTTTAATGGTACTATAATCGTGATAATAATGAAGTGGTGGAATTGTCTGCCGTGCATCAACATATCAGGAAGTTCATGTTTTTGCGGAAATCTGTATGCCTCATGCAATGCAAATTCGGCAGACGGGCGTCCTCTATTCCAAACAGGATTTCGTAGCGGAAGTTTCCCGTATCTCCGGCGGTGAGAAACTGCCGGTGGTCTTCGATTTTGTCGGCAAGGATGCATTTCAGCGCTCGCTCGATTGTCTACGACGACGCAAGGCATTGGAAGCGCGCGCAACCTCGGGCTCCACCATGCTGACCATCTAACCCAGTATCCACAGGAGTTTGCCATGAGCAAGACCGCAATTACCTCGCCCGAGCTCGCGCCACCAGTCGGCCCGTTTTCCCAGGCGATCGAAGTCGGTGGTTTCCTCTACTTCAGCGGTCAGGTCGGCCAAGACCCGGCCACTGGCAAGGTGGTCGAGGGGGGTATTGTGGCCGAGACAGAGCGCGTCTTCCGGAATCTCTCGGCGGTTCTCAAGGCAGCCGGCAGAAGTTTCGATCACGTTGCGCGCGCCGGCGTGTATCTCACGAACATGAGTGACTTCGGCGCGATGAATGGCATCTATGCAAAGCATTTCAGTCAGCCCTTTCCGGCCCGCACGACGATCGCGGTGGCCGCGCTGCCGCTGGGGGCCTGCGTTGAGATCGACCTCGTCGTCAAGGCTTGAGGCGCCGCACGGAGGGTGATCTCATGAAGTACTTATTTCACATCGTCGATGTTTTCAGTTCGACACCGTTCGGCGGTAATCAACTCGCGGTTCTGCCTGACGCAGCCGGCATTTCGAGCGAGGGCATGCAGAAGATTGCTCGCGAATTCAATTTCGGAGAAACGACCTTCGTCTTACCCAAGAACGATCCGGCGAACACGTGTCGGGTTCGCATCTTCACACCTCGGGCGGAGCTCGACTTCGCGGGGCATCCCACGATCGGCACAGCTTGTGCGCTTGTGATGAAACAGCACCTACGGCTTAGTGATCCAATCCGGCTCATTCTGGAGGAGAATATTGGTCCCGTGACGGTCGACGTCGCTCAGCGAAATGGAGGGTTCCACGGCACGTTGACGTTATCGGCGAAGATCGAGGCACCGACCGGTGCACCTTCTCCGACTGATCTCGCCGCCGTTTTATCCATCGAGCCCGCCGAGGTGAGCCAAGTCTTTTTCGCCGGTGTCGGTCTTCCATTCTGTTTTGCGCAACTGAGCTCGAACGAGGTCGTCGATCGGGCGGCGATCAATCGGGCTGCCTGGGCGGCAACGCTCTCGCGAGCGTGGTCTCCCCACGTCTTCTTCTTCGCGGGAAATCTACGGGACGGCGGCAAGCTCTATGCTCGCATGTGGGCTCCCGCGCTGGGCGTCGAAGAAGATCCCGCGACGGGCAGCGCTTGTGCCGCGCTCGTCGGGGCAATGGCATCGCAGCCCGATTTTGGCGGCATGGCCTATCGCCTTTCGATCCAGCAAGGCGTCTCGATGGGGCGCCGAAGCGATATCGAAGCGGAGGCGCGCAAGCGCGACGATGCGGTGACCTCTGTCAGCGTTGGCGGCGCAACAACCTACATCGCAAGCGGCGAGATCGATGTGCCGCCGTTTACGCTTGAGTCGT
>JBEKYO010000256.1:0-5329 GCA_049510875.1 Steroidobacteraceae bacterium | reverse complement strand
CATGTATTTCATCGTCAAGGCCGTGCTGCGAAGTTTGCTGCTGCCGCCGGCCGGCCCGCTGATTCTGGCGGTCATCGGCGCGCTGCTGGCATGGCGGCGGCGGCGCGGCGGCGGGACGTTGCTGGCGGCCGGGTTGGCGTCGCTCTGGCTGTTCTCGACGCCCATCGTGGCCGATGCCGTGTCGCGCCTCGCCGAGCATTATCCGGCGCTGGATCTGTCGCGACCCACCGGCGCGCAGGCCATCGTCATTCTCGGGGGAGGCGGTTTACGCACCTTCGCTCCGGAATATCTCGGGCCCGAGGCCGACTTCGGACTGCTCGAGCGGTTGAGCTATGGCGCCTTTGTGGCCCGGCACACGGGACTGCCCATCTTGGTCTCCGGCGCACCGCAGGAAGCCCTCGCCATGCGTACCTCCCTGGCGCGGGATTTCGGCACGGCGACGCGCTGGATGGACGATCAGTCGCGCGACACCTATGAGAACGCGCGCTTCTCGGCGCGCATGCTGGTTCCCGAGGGCATCACGCGCATCATTCTGGTCACCAGCAGCACTCATTTATTCCGCGCGCTGCACGAGTACCAAGATGCGGGCTTCGACGTGGTGCCGGCGCCGGTGGGCGTCTGGGCACAGCGGGAGCTGGGGGCGTTGCGCTGGGTACCCAGCCCCGCGGCGCTGATGCGCTCCAATCTGGCCGTGTACGAATTGATCGGCGAACCCGTGCGGCGGCTGCAGGCGGCGCTCAAGCTGCGGGAGCGCTTCGACAAGAAGGCGGCGGGCGCGGCGGTCGATTAGCCGGGCGCCCTGGCGCCCACGGCGCGGGTGAATGCCTCGATGCCCCGTAATCCAAGGCCGGCACGATCCCCGCCGCGGCGGCGGCGCCCATGCATGGCGGGCGGCCGAGCGTGTTCCGCCTCGCCGAACTGTTCCCCGCAGTGGCGGAGCACGGCATCGAACAACTGGTTCTGAGCCTGAGCGACCACGCCTCGCTCGAGCCGATCCGGCGCAACCGCCAGCATGCACAAGAGATGCTGGAGCGTTGCGCGCAGCACGAACCGGTGCCCCGAACTCAACAGGGAGCGCCACCGCGCCGAATCGCAGTGATCCAGCAGCACAATGAGTTCCAGCCGGAACATTTCGAGGCGCAGATCGATCTCGTCCGGCATGCCATCCGCGGTCTGGGCCAGCCGATCGCTCAGCGTCTCGAGGTCCAGCCAGAGACGGCTGTACAGCCAAACCGATGCGGCGGCGACCGATGCGGCGGCATACGCGGCGTCTGCGGCGTCTGCGGCGTCTGAGTGCCCACCCAATGATTCCATGGCGCTGTTCCCCTGGTCGACGCGGGCAGTATCGCTGCGGCCAATGACCAGAAGAATACAGCGGCGTGTCCGATTCGCGACGTGAGGGGCGTCGTCGACGATGAGCGCGGACACGGGGTGTGCCGCCGCCCGCGCCGCGGCCGCACGGTGCAGTTTTCGCGGACCTCGCGTATTGTTAGCCCCCGGCGCCGCAAGGCGGCGTCGGAGCTGGATCGTCATTGCCGTCAAGAGGGGAACCAATAGTGCCATCAGATATCGAGATCGCCCAAAAGGCGACCATGAAGCCCATCGTCGAGGTCGCTGCGCGGCTGGGCATTCCAGCCGAGAGCATCGAGAACTACGGCCATTACAAGGCCAAGATCTCGATGGACTACATCGACAGCTTGAAGAACCGGCCCGATGGCAAACTCATTCTGGTCACGGCCTTGAGCCCCACTCCCGCGGGTGAAGGCAAGACGACGACGACGGTCGGTTTGGGCGATGCGCTCAACAAGATCGGCAAAAAGGCGATCATCTGCCTGCGCGAGCCGAGCCTGGGGCCGGTATTCGGCATGAAGGGCGGAGCGGCCGGCGGCGGGTACGCCCAGGTGGTGCCGATGGAGGACATCAACCTGCACTTCACGGGCGATTTCAACGCCATCGCGCTCGCCAACAATTTGCTCGCGGCGCTGATCGACAACCACGTCTATCACGGCAATGAACTTGGCTTCGACGTGCGGCGCATTACCTGGCGGCGCGTGGTGGACATGAACGACCGGGCGTTGCGCAACATCACCATCGGCCTCGGCGGCCCCGGCAACGGCTACCCGCGGACGGATGGCTTCGACATCGTGGTGGCCTCGGAGGTCATGGCGATTTTCTGCCTGGCGACCAGCCTCCAGGACCTCAAATCCAGGCTGAGCAACATCGTGGTGGGCTACAAGCGCGATCTCACGCCCATCCGCGCGCGCGACCTCAATGCCCATGGCGCCATGACGGTGCTGCTCAAGGAAGCGTTGAAGCCGAATCTGGTGCAGACGCTCGAGAATAATCCGGCGTTCATTCATGGCGGACCGTTCGCCAACATCGCTCACGGCTGCAATTCGGTGCTCGCGACCAAGACGGCGCTCAAGCTCGCCGATTACGTCGTGACGGAGGCGGGTTTCGGCGCCGACCTCGGGGCGGAGAAGTTCGTCGACATCAAATGCCGGAAGTCTGGGCTGCGCCCCGCGGCCGTGGTGATCGTCGCGACCATCCGCGCGCTAAAGTATCACGGCGGCTGCGACCTCAAGCAAATCAACCAGGAGAACCTCGAGGCGCTGGAGAAGGGCATCGCGAACCTGGAACGGCACGTCCACAACGTGAAGAACCAGTACGGTTTGCCCTGCGTGGTCTCGGTGAATCACTTCACGCCGGATACCGGCGCGGAGCATGAACTGCTCGCGCGCAAGATGAAGGCGCTCGAGGTGCCGCTGGTGCTCGCGCGCCACTGGGCCGAGGGCGGCGCCGGCGCGACCGAAGTTGCCCGCGTGGTCGTCGACCTGGTGGACAAGGGTGATTCCGGCTTCCGCTTCGTCTATGACGAGAAGCAGACGCTGTGGGATAAAATCAAAACCGTGGCGACGAAAATCTATGGCGCAGCCGACATATCCGCCGACGCCGCGATCAAGAGCCAGCTCGACAAGCTGCAGGCGGACGGGTATGGACATTATCCAATCTGCATCGCCAAGACGCAGTACTCGTTTTCGACCGATCCGTCGAAGCGCGGGGCGCCGAGCGGCCACGTGGTCAATGTCCGGGAGGTCCGGCTCGCGGCCGGAGCCGAGTTCATCGTAGTGGTGTGCGGCGACATCATGACCATGCCGGGATTGCCCAAGATTCCCTCCTCCGAACGCATCGACGTCGACGAGGAGGGACGGGTGGTCGGCGTGTTCTGATCGGCCTCGAGGGCAGCCATGAATCCGGCCGAGGCGGCGCTGTCCGAACAATTTCAAGGGGCCAATGCGCTGCATAACCGCGGGCAGTTGGCCGAGGCGCGGGCCGTGTGCGAGGAAATCCTGGCGGCGGAACCCCGGCATGCGGGTGCCCTGCATCTGCTGGGATTGATCGCAGCGCAGGCGGGGAACCCCTGCTTGGCGCTCGAGTTGATCGACCGGGCGCTCGCGATCGATCCGCACAACGCCACGGCCTATTGCAACAAAGCGACGGCCCTTCAAGAGCTGAAGCAGTGGGATGCCGCGCTCGCCAACTATGATGAGGCCATCGCGCGCAAGCCCGACTACGCCGTGGCCCACAGCAATCGCGGCAACGTGCTCGCCGAACTGCGGCGCTGGGAGGCCGCGCTCGCGAGCTATGACGCGGCCGTCGCCATCCAAGCGGACTTCGCGGTGGCATGGTCCAATCGCGGCCATGCGTTGCGGGAACTGAAGCGTTGGGACGGCGCGCTGGCCAGTTACGATCGGGCCATTGTCCTGAAGGCCGATTTCGCCGAGGCGTGGTCCAATCGAGGCATCGTGCTCAAGGCGCTCGACCGCTTGCCGCAGGCATTGGCGAGTTATGACCGCGCCATTGGCCTCCGGCCCGGCTATGCCGAGGCGCACGCCAATCGCGGCAACGTACTCAAGGAACTGAACGAATGGGATGCCGCGCTCGCCTGTTACGAGCGCGCGATCGCGGCCAAGCCCGACTTCGCCGACGCGCATTTCAACAAGGCCATCGCATTGCTCGCGCTCGGGAAATTCACCCCGGGTTGGATCGAGTACGAATGGCGCTGGAAGAATCCCAGCGGACTCGCGATCAAGCGGCCGCGCGAATTCTCGTGTCCATTGTGGCTGGGTCGGGAGCCGCTCGCCGGCAAGAGCATCGTCCTTCATTGCGAGCAAGGCCTCGGCGATACACTGCAGTTTCTCCGTTACGTACGAGCGGTGGCCGATTTGCAGGCGCGCGTGATTCTCGAGGTGCAAAAGCCGCTGGTGAGATTGCTCGAGGGTTCGAGCGGCGCATGGCAACTGCTCGCGGAGGGCGGCGCGCTCCCGGACGCCGACTACCATTGTCCCTTATTGAGCTTGCCGCTGGCGTTCGGCACCACCCTCGAAACCATACCGCCGCCGGCGCCCCTCGCGGCGGACCCCGGTCGCAACGCGCATTGGCGGGCGAGGCTGGGTGAGCGCCGCGCGCCGCGCGTCGGGCTGGTGTGGAGCGGCAACGTCAATCACGCGAACGACCGTCATCGGAGCGTTTCGCTGGCCGAATGGGTCTTGCATCTGCCGGACGGGTTCCAGTACGTCAGCCTGCAAAAGGAGGTGCGCGACGCCGACCGGCAAGCGCTGCGAGCGCATCCGGCGATCCTGGATCTCTCGGCCGAATTGCACGATTTCAGCGACACGGCCGCGGTGTGCGCGAATTTGGATCTGCTGCTGAGCGCCGATACCAGCGTCGCCCATCTCGGCGGATCGCTGGGAAAAAAGACCTGGCTGTTGCTGCCGTTCAACCCGGATTGGCGCTGGCTGCTGAATCGCAGCGATACTCCGTGGTACCCGTCGGTCACCCTGTACCGCCAGCAGCACCTGGGTGATTGGCGCTCAGTTCTGCGGCAAATCGGCGCGGAGTTGACGCGCCTGCGTCACGCGGTGGTATCGACGCCGTAACCCAACGTGCTCGTGGACGTGCTCGGGCCGTTTTGCAAATCCTGTAGGAAACTGCTGAGGAACGACTGCAGTGCCGCCGTCCCCGACTGGCCGGAGGCCGCCGAGCTGGTCGGGGCCGCGGTGGTCCCGGCGGCGGCGGTGCTCGGGGCCGCGGTGGTCGCGGAGGCCGTGCCGCCGGCAGCCGCGGACGCGCCGCCGCTACTCGCCGACGTTGACGTGGTGGTCCCGCCCAGATCCGTGATCAGCTTGGAAAATGCCGTATTCAGCGCGGCCACGGTGCTCGCCGATACGCCCGAGGACGAGCCCGAAGCCGCCGTCGTCGCGCTGACCAGCTCGCTGTCGCTCAAGTCCTTGACCAAGGAAGTCAGCGCGGCGATGAGGCCTTGCTG
>JBEKYO010000255.1:0-5409 GCA_049510875.1 Steroidobacteraceae bacterium | reverse complement strand
GAGGCCAGATCCCCATCCATGAGCCCGGCCTCGATGCCGTGCTGAAGAGGAATTCCGACGCCGGGCGCTTGAGGTTCACCACCGACGCGAGGATGGGCGTCGACCATGGCCAATTCCAGGTCATCGCGGTGGGTACGCCGCCGGACGAGGATGGCTCGGCCGATCTGCGCTACGTATTGACGGTGGCCCGAACGATTGGCGATCACATGACGGAATACAAGGTGATCATCACCAAGTCCACCGTGCCGGTGGGCACCGCGGACAAGGTGCGCGAGGCGGTGGCGCAGTCGCTCGAGGCGCGCCAGGTACGCGTCGAATACGATACCGTATCGAACCCGGAATTTCTCAAGGAAGGGGCGGCGCTCGCGGATTTCATGAAGCCGGACCGGGTCGTGGTGGGCACCGACAGCGCGCGCGCCGCCGATCTGCTGCGAACCTTGTACGAGCCCTTCACGCGCAACCGCGACCGCATGATCGTCATGGACGTTCGTTCCGCCGAACTCACCAAGTACGCGGCGAACGCCATGCTCGCGACCAAGATCAGCTTCATGAACGAACTGGCCAATCTCGCCGAGCACTTTGGCGCGGATATCGAGGCGGTGCGCGTCGGCATCGGTTCCGATCCGCGCATCGGCTATGCATTCATCTATCCCGGCGTGGGCTACGGTGGCTCCTGCTTTCCGAAGGACGTCCAGGCGCTGAAACGCTCGGCCGATGAAGTCGGGTACGCGACCACCCTGCTCGCGGCGGTGGAAGATGTGAACAACCGCCAGAAGCGCGTGTTGTTCAACAAGATCAAGGCGCATTTCGGCGACCTGACGACCAAGACCGTCGCGCTTTGGGGGTTGGCGTTCAAGCCCAAAACGGACGACATGCGCGAGGCGCCGAGCCGGGTACTCATGGAATCGCTGTGGGCCGCAGGCGCCAAGGTCAGAGCCTACGATCCGGTCGCCATGCCCGAATGCCGGCGCATTTACGGCGACCGCGCCGACCTCGTGCTGTGCGCCACCAGCCGCGAGGCCGTGCAGGGCGCCGATGCCCTCGCCATCGTCACCGAGTGGCAGGAGTTTCGCAGCCCGGATTTCGATTTCATCAAAACCGCCTTGCGCACGTCGGTCATCTTCGACGGCCGCAATCTGTACGATCCGGGCCATATGGCGCGCGCGGGCTTCGCTTATCACGCCGTCGGTCGCGGCAGGCCGGCGCACGCGGGCAGAGCATGAGCGCGGTGTTCCCGGTGATCCTGTCCGGCGGAGCGGGGACTCGGCTGTGGCCCCTGTCGCGCGAAATGTACCCGAAGCAGCTGCTGGCGCTCACCAGCAGACATTCGATGCTGCAGGAGACGGCATTACGGCTCGCCCCCATTGCGGACGCCCGCGCGCCCATCGTCGTTTGCAACGAAGCGCATCGCTTCACGGTGGCGGAACAGCTCCGGGAACTGGGCGTGGAGCCTTCGGCCATTCTGCTGGAGCCCGCCGGCCGCAACACAGCGCCCGCGGTCGCGCTGGCGGCGCTCAAGGCGCAGGAATTCGACGCCGACGCCACCCTGGTCGTGGCGCCGGCGGACCATGTGATCCGCGACGCCCAGGCGTTTCGTCACGCGGCCGATATCGCCACCGGACTCGCGCAGGCCGGCAAGCTGGTGACGTTCGGGATCGTCGCTCACGCCCCCGAGACGGGCTACGGCTACATACGCCGCGGCGCAGGCCAGGGCCCCGCGTATCCCGTGGCGCAATTCATCGAGAAGCCGCCGCTCGCGATTGCGGAGAAGTACGTGGCGTCGGGCGATTATTATTGGAACAGCGGCATGTTCGTGTTCAAGGCGAGCCGCTATTTGACGGAACTCGCGGCGTTCGCCCCGGACATTCTCGAGGCGTCCACCGCCGCCTATCGAGCCGCCCGGGCGGACCTCGATTTCGTGCGCATCGACAAGAGCGCGTTCGGCGCGTGCCGCAGCGAATCGATCGACTATGCCGTCATGGAGAAGACCAGGGACGCGGTGGTGTTGCCGCTCGATGCAGGATGGAGCGACGTCGGCTCGTGGTCCTCGCTGTTCGATGCACTGCCGTCCGACGAGAACGGCAACGTGCTGCAGGGCGACGTGCTGGTGCACGGCACGCAGGATTGCTACGTGCACTCCACGAGCCGGTTGGTCACCGCGGTGGGCATGGCAGATCACATCATCGTGGAGACCAAGGATGCGGTGCTGGTTGCCCCCAAGGATCGCGTTCAGGACGTGAAGGAGCTGGTCTCGGCGCTCAAGAAGGCGGGCCGCAGCGAGTCGGCCTGGCACCGGGAGGTGTACCGGCCCTGGGGCAGCTACGACAGCATCGACGACGGCGATCGGTTTCAGGTCAAGCGCCTGTCGCTCAATCCGGGCGGCATATTGTCGCTGCAGATGCATCATCACCGCGCGGAGCATTGGATCGTGGTTCAAGGCACGGCCCGCGTCACCTGCGGCGGGAAGACCTTCCTGCTGGCGGAAAACGAATCGACGTTCGTACCCGTCGGCGCGCAGCACCGCATCGAGAATCCCGGCAAAGTTCCGCTGCACATCATCGAGGTGCGTTCGGGAAGCTACCTGGGCGAGGACGATATCGTGCGCTACGAA
Organism: Steroidobacteraceae bacterium; assembly: GCA_049510875.1. Lineage (GTDB taxonomy): Bacteria > Pseudomonadota > Gammaproteobacteria > Steroidobacterales > Steroidobacteraceae > Bog-1198. The sequence continues at coordinate 2,798 of JBEKYO010000255.1, read as the reverse complement.
GACAACTATGGACGCGAGGGAACCAGCAATTGAGCTCGATCACGTGTTTCAAGGCCTATGATTTGCGCGGCCGGATTCCCACGGAATTGAACGACGACGTGGCCTACCGCGTCGGGCGCGGCTATGCGCAGTTCCTGAAGCCGCAGCGCATCGTGGTGGGGCGCGATATCCGGCTCTCGAGCGCCGGCCTCACCGACGCGTTGTGCCGCGGGTTGACGGACAGCGGCGTGGACGTGTACGACATCGGAATCTGCGGCACGGAAGGCGTGTATTTTGCGACGTTCGACGGCGGCTACGACGGCGGAATCATGGTCACCGCGAGCCACAACCCGCCGGACTACAACGGCATGAAGTTCGTCCGCGAGCAGTCCAAACCGATCAGCGGCGACAACGGTTTGCAGAACATCCGCGCGTTCGCGGAGGCCGCCGGATTTCCGACGCCGGCGCGCGCCGGCGTGCGCCGCAGTATCGACACCATGAACGCCTACATCGCGCATCTGATGTCGTACGTGGACGTGCGGACACTCAAGCCGCTGCGGATCGTGGTCAATGCCGGCAACGGCGGGGCGGGCCTCATCATCGACCGGTTGGAGCCGCTCCTGCCGTTCGAATTCATCAAAGTTCACCATGAGCCCGACGGCCATTTTCCGAACGGCATCCCCAATCCCATGCTCGAGGAGAATCGTGCCCCCACCATCGCCGCGATACGCTCCCACGGAGCCGATTTGGGCATTGCCTGGGACGGGGATTTCGACCGCTGCTTCCTGTTCGACGAACACGGCGGCTTCGTCGAAGGCTATTACATCGTGGGATTACTGGCATCGGCGCTGTTGAAGGGACAGCCGGGCGGCAAGGTCGTGCATGATCCGCGGTTGACCTGGAACACCATCGAACTCGTCAGAGCCGGCGGCGGCGAGGCGGTGCTGTCGAAGTCCGGCCATGCGTTCATCAAGCAGCGCATGCGCGAAGTCGACGGCATCTATGGGGGCGAAATGAGCGCGCACCATTATTTTCGCCGCTTCGCCTATTGCGACAGCGGCATGATTCCGTGGCTGTTGGCGACGCAGATATTGAGCGAGGCCGGCCAACCGTTGTCCAAGCTCGTGGGCGCGCGAATCGGCTTGTTTCCGGTGAGCGGCGAGCTCAACTACCGCGTTGCGGACGCCAAGGCGACCATTGCGGCGATCGAGTCGCAGTACGCCGCGCAGGCGCAGAGCGTGGACCGGACCGACGGGATTTCATATGAATTCAGCGATTGGCGCTTCAATTTGCGCGCCTCGAACACCGAGCCGCTGATCCGCCTCAACGTCGAGGCCCGCGGCTCGGAATCGCTCATGCGCGGCAAGACCGACGAGCTGTTGGCGCTGTTGAAGTCGCACGGCGCCGTTGCCGCGGACGCGTGAGCGCCGGATCCCATGGCCCTCCCTGATCCAAAACTGAGCGTCGTCATCCCGGTCTACAACGAAGAACAGGTGCTGCCGGCCCTGTTCACGCGTCTGTACCCGGCGCTCGATGCGCTCGGCATATCCTATGAATGCGTTTTCATCAACGACGGCAGCAGGGACCGATCCGTGGCGCTCTTGCGGCAGCAGTTTCAGAAGCGCCCGAAAAACACGCGCGTCGTCCTGTTTCACGCCAACTTCGGGCAACATGCCGCCGTGATGGCGGGGTTGTCGTATGCGCGCGGCGAATACGTGGTGACGTTGGACGCGGATTTGCAGAACCCTCCGGAGGAGATCGGCAAACTCGTGGACATGCTGGATAAAGGCTATGACTACGTCGGCACCATCCGTCAGCAACGCCAGGATTTTCTGTGGCGCCGCCTGCTTTCGAGGGGCATGAACAGGATTCGCGAGCGAATCACCCCGGTGCGCATCACCGATCAGGGCTGCATGATGCGCGGCTACTCCCGCTCCGTGGTGACGGCCCTGAACCAGACCCGCGAAGTCAATACGTTCATACCGGCGCTCGCGTCTCTGTACGCGATGAATCCGGTCGAGGTGCCGATCACGCATGAAGAGCGCCACGCCGGCCAGTCGAAGTACTCGCTGTACAGTCTGATTCGGCTGAACTTCGATCTGATTACGGGGTTCTCGGTCGTGCCGCTGCAGCTGTTCTCCATGGTCGGAATGGCAGTGTCCAGCCTGTCCGCCCTGCTGGTGATCTATCTGTTCGTCCGGCGCATCATCCTGGGTCCCGAGGCGGAGGGCGTGTTCACGTTGTTCGGCCTCGTATTCTTCTTCATCGGCCTCGCCCTGTTCGGCATCGGTCTGTTGGGCGAGTACGTCGGACGTATTTACGCGCAGGTTCGCGAGCGGCCCCGTTACCTCATCGAGGCGGTACTGGAGGCGGATGACGAGGAGCCGGGTCCTGCGCCGGTCGCCGCGCTGCCGAGTCCGGTGGACGAGGTGACGCCGCAGTGACCCGCGTGGTCGTGTTCGCCTGCAGCGGCCAGGGCACTCCGGCGTGACCAGTGCGGTAGTATTCGCCTACAGCGGCCAGGGCATTCCGGCGTGACGCGCGCGGTGGTATTCGCATACAGCGAGGTCGGCGTGCGTTGTGCGCGGGAACTATTGGAGCAGGGCGTCGAGATTCCGCTTCTGTTCACGCATGCGGACGATCCGGGCGAAGCGCAATGGTTCGCAAGCGTCAACCAGGCGGCTCTCGAGCACGGGTTGCGCGTCGAGACGCCCGAGGATCCCAACACGGCGCATTGGCTGGCCGAGGGCCGCCGGGCGGCCCCGGATTTTTTGTTTTCGTTCTATTACCGCCATCTCCTCAATGCGGCCTGGCTCGAG
>JBEKYO010000254.1:0-5466 GCA_049510875.1 Steroidobacteraceae bacterium | reverse complement strand
CTTTGCGCGCGGACGCGGCGGGCTCACCGGCGAGATGCCGGTACTCGTCCATGAGCTGCGCGGAGCTGCGGGTTTCTGCGTGGCTGTCGTCCCATTCCACGGCGAGCGCGTCGCGGCCCTGCTTGGCGGCCCAGAACCCCTTGGCGATGACCGCAACGCCATGCGGCACCTGAACCACTTTGACCACGCCCGGCACGGCGGAGGCGGCGGTGGGATCGAAGGATTTGACGGTGGCGCCGAACAGCGGCGGCCGTTTAAGGAGCGCGACCAGCATGCCGGGCAAGGCGATGTCCAGGGTGAATTGCGCGCTGCCGTCGACCTTGGACGGCACGTCGACGCGCGGAACCTGGTGTCCGATCAGCGTGAAATCCTTCGGATCCTTGAGCACGACCTTGTCGGGCACGGGCAGCCCCGCGGCCCTGGCCACCAGCGCGCCAAAGGGGGCCTGGCGCTTGCTTGCGGCGTGGTGGACCACGCCTTTCTCGACGCTGAGCTCGGCCACCGGGACTTTCCATTCCTGCGACGCCGCGCTCACCAGCATCGCGCGGCCCTTGGCGCCGGCCTCGCGCAGCTGCGTCCAGGAATTGGCCATCGCCGAGCTGCCGCCGGTGCCCTGCAGCGTGCCGAAGACCAAATTGGCATACAGCTTGGCATTGGCGGGCGCGCTTTCCACCCGCACCCGGGTCCAGTCGGCGTCGAGCTCCTCGGCGAGCACGGTGGCAATGCCTGTATAGGCGCCTTGGCCCATCTCGACATGCTTGGCGATGATGGTCACGGCGCCATCCGCACCGATGCGCAGGAACGCATTCGGCGCGAACACCGCGGCGCTCGCCGCCGCGGCCGCGGCGCGGCGCGTGGGGCCGAGCCACTGGAAGCCGATGGTGAGTGCCGCCGTGGTCGCGGAGCCGGCGGCCTTGAGAAATTCACGCCGGGTGGGGCGGGTAAGCGCAGGGGAAGGGTGGCTCATAGGTTCAGGTCCCGAGGGATTGCGCGGCCGCGTGAATCGCGGCGCGGATACGGGCATAGGTTGCGCACCGGCAAATGTTGCCGCTCATCGCGCCGTCGATGTCGGCGTCGGTGGGCGCCGGGTTTTTCTCGAGCAGCGCCGTCGCCGACATGACCTGGCCGCTTTGGCAATAGCCGCATTGGGGCACTTGAAGCTGGATCCACGCCGCCTGCACCGCCTTGGCGGGCTTGCTTTGCAGGCCCTCGATGGTGGTCACCTGTTTGCCGTCCACGGTGGACAAGGGCATCACGCAGGAGCGGATGGCTTCGCCGTCCAGGTGCACCGTGCATGCCCCGCACAGCGCCATGCCGCAGCCGAACTTGGTCCCCGGCAATCCGGCGACCTCGCGAATGGCCCAGAGCAGGGGCATGGCGGGGTCCGCATCCAGGGTGGTGGGGGCGCCGTTGAGCACGAAGGATGTCGACATACCGTTACTCCGAACGCGTTACACCGCGCAGGGAGTAATTCATACCACAACTTCGAGGGTTGGTGCGATCGCAGTTCGGATGGGCGGCAGCCGCCCCGCGCAGGCTAAAACTGCATGGTTGCCGCGACGCCCACCGTCGCCGGACGCACCGTGTAGCCCTCCTGCACCGAGTTGACCGAGGGGTATTGAATGATGTTGTCCCAGTTGAGCAGGTTCTTCGCGTACAGGCTCAGCGACAGCTTGTCGAGCGTGACCCCCGCGCTCATGTTGACGATTCCATAGCCCGGCTGGAACAGGTGCGGCAGCCCGCTGCTGTCGAAATACCCGCGCGAGCGCCCCGTGTAGGGGAAATCGGCGCGCGCGAATACTCTCATGCGGTCGTTCACCGGCGTATCGAAGTCGATGCTTGGTGTGATGGTATAGATCGGCACGCCCAGGATCGACTCGCCGACGTTGACGATGCCCTCCCCCTCGGTGCTGACCGAGGAGATGTAGGCGTGGGTGGTGCCCGCATTCAACGACAGCGTGAGCGAGGGCATCACCAGCGCGCGCAGTTCGAATTCGCTGCCGTAGATCTTGGCGTCGCCGACGTTGGTGGTGAACAGGTAGCCGCAGGTGGGCAGGTTGATGGTCTGCTGGATGTCGCTCCAATTGATCGCGTACACCGCGGCATTGATCGACAGGCGATTGTCGAAATACCGGCCCTTGCTGCCGAGCTCGTAGCTCCACAGCCAGTCGGACTGAAATTCCTTCGGCGCGCCGGTCAGGCCGTACGTGCGGTAATCCGAATCGCAGGTGCCGGGAGTCGCGGGCGGCGGCCCATTCGGCTCGTAGGTGGGGTCGGGTCCCGTGGGTCCGCCCAGGCGAAATCCCTTCGCGACGGTCGCATACACATTGCTCGAGTCGTTGAGCGCGTATTCCAAGGAGAACTTGGGCGTGGTCGCGCTGTATTTCTCGCTGTCGTTATATACGGCCGGCAATCCGTAGGCGTAGAAGCCGCCGCTGTCGACGACCTCCGAGGACTTCGCGGAGACATACCTCAGGCCGAACGCCGCCTTCAGGGCCGGCGTGATCGCGACGCCAAGTTCGCCGAACGGCGCGATTTGGCTCTGGATGGGATAGGTGTGGCCGAAATAGATCAGATCGTTGGCGAAGGAGACGCCGGGGTAGGCGGCGGTGGGCGCGTAATACGTGGGTCCCACCACCGAGGCGGCGGAATTGATCGGGTAGCCGTAGATCTGCTGAAAGGAGGCCTGGACCCCAGGGATGATCTCGTCGTCCAGGAAGCGGCGGTGCTGATCGGAATAATAGAGTCCGGCCGTCCATGTGGTCGAGATCCCGGCGATCGAGGTGGCCTTCGAACTCAGGCGCAGCTCCTGCGAAAACTGCTCGGTGCGCGCATCGTAGTTCGCCGGGGAGGGCAGGAAGCCGAGCACGGTCTCGGTCTGGTAGATCTGCTGTGCCGTGGGGACCGGCGTCGGCGGTGTGGTGTAGTACCCCGCGACCACGTAGTCGTTGGCAAAGATATTGGAGTTGTACAGCGTGCCGTCGGTCACGCGCCGAAAATCGCGCTGGAAATAGCTGGTCACCGAGGTGAGGTCGCTCCAGCCGAAACTCTTGGTCACCGTCAGGCTGGGCAGCGAAAGATAGTCGGCGGAGGGTTCCGCCACGCGCTTGTCCTGGTCATACAGGCCGATGTCGGGATAGAAGATGCTCGTGTCGGACGCGGCCGTGCGTTGCCACATGAAGGCCGGCGTGACGGTCCAGTCGTCCGGCGCCGCCCATTTACCGACTGCGCGAAACACCTGCGTGCGCACGTCGTTGACACCGCGCTCGCCGAGCACGCCGGTGCTGTCGTTGGTGCCGAGCGCGAGGATGGAGCCATCCGGCCCCGCGCCGGTCGTCGTCGGGATGTAGTGGTCGATGTAGCCGCTGTCGTCCGACAGGTCGACGCCGATGCGCAGCGCGAACACCCCTTCGATCACCGGAATGTTCAGAATCCCATACTCGTCGTTGTTGAATCCGCCATGGTGCGTATCGGAGAGGTCGGTGCCCACCGATGCGCTGAACGTATTCAAGTCGGGCTGTTTGGTGATGAACCGGATGGTGCCGCCCATGGAGCTCGCGCCGTACAGCGTGCCCTGCGGGCCGCGCAGCACTTCCACGCGGTCCAAATCGAACAGCTTGGGCTGCACCGCGCCGTCGTACTGGCTGTTGCTGACGGTCACCGAGACCTCGTCGATGTAGATGCCGACGGTGGCCGAGCCGGACTGCGAACTGACGCCGCGGATCTCGATGGTGTCGAGACCGGGGCCGGGGCCCGCCTGGAAGGAAATGCCCGGCACGGTGCGCGTGAGGTCGTCGTAGTCGGCGACATGATGCTCCGCCAATTCCGCGCCGCTGATCGCCGATACGCTGAAGGGGATGTCCTTGATGTCCTCGGTGCGCTTCTGCGCGGTGACGGTGATTTCCTGCAGTTGCCCGGACACCGCCTCGTTCTCGGCGCCCGACGCGGCATCGCCGGTGGCCGCGTCGACGGCGAACGGCGCCGCGACGGCGACGAATGCCAGGAACTGCGCCGCGAGCGGCGCTTGCGCGTTGCTGATCACCATTAATCCCCTAGCGGTTTTTGTCATCGAATAAAGATCGATGCCTCGAAGATACACGACCACATCGGAAATGAAATACCGCGATGCGTGCCCGTGCGGCCACGCAGTCGGCGCGGCGCCGGGCCGAGCGCGGGTAAGGGCGCGAGAATTCCGGAATCGCGGCAGTTTCTGTCATGAATTTCAATGAGTTGCCGAAGTGGCGCGGCGCAGTCCACGGTTTTTCCGATGTTCAACATCGGAAAACGCGCGGCAGCGATCGGAAGACGCGCGGCAGCGCGGCGCGCCTCAGCGGCGGTGGCGCGGCCGATCCGATGCTGCCATAGTCGCGCACCCATGCGGCTCACAGCGACCGTTTCCCGGCAGCAGGTCATCGTCGGCGCCGAAATCGCGCTCGCGATCGGCAGCGTTGCCCCGATATTGGGCATGCCCATCATCGTCGGCGCCCTGCAGGATGGCTGGGGCTATACGGCGGAGAATGCCGGGTACGTCACCTCGATCGATCTGGCGGGGCTGCTGGCCGGCTCGATCGTCACCTCGGTGCTGGCGCATCGCGTCGATTGGCGCTGGTATGTGGGCGGAGCGCTGGCCGCGAGCGCCGCCTTCAATGTGCTGTGCGCGCCGTTTCACGGCATCGTCGCGCTGTGCGCGCTGCGCTTTGCCGCGGGGCTCACCTCGGGGGCGACCTATGCGTCCTCGCTCACCCTGTTGTCGCGATACGCCGAGCCGGCGCGGGCGTTTTCGATCTTGATTCTGCTGCAGGTCCTCGCCAATGCGGTGGTGCTGTGGGTTTTCCCGCTGCTGAACGAGCGCTTCGGACCGGCGGCCATTTTTGCGGCGGTCGCCGCGGTGCTCGCGCTGAGCGTGGCGGTCACCCCGCTGCTGCCGCGGCGCGATCCGCCGCCGGCCGTCCCCACCGCGCCGCGCCGCGCGCAGCGCCTGCGCGTGCCGCTGCTCCCCGCGCTATGCCTCATGGCAGTTGCGCTGTTCTATGTCACCATTGGGAGTTACTGGGCTTATGCTGAGCGCATGGGGATCGAGTTTGGAATTTCGATGCAGCAAGTTCACTGGCTGTTGTCGGCGGGCGTGTTCCTGAGCGCCGCCGGATGCCTGAGCGCCCGGGCGGTGGGGCATCGCTTCGGGCAATCCCGCACGCTGCTGGCCGCGCTGGCCCTGCTGGCCGCGACACTGCTGGTGCACGGATTCCTGCCCACGGCCGCGATGTTCGTCGTCAATCTGGCCGTCCTGCAGCTGTGCTGGAACTTCATCGACATCTTTCAGCTCGGCACCCTCGCCATCGTGGATCCCTCGGGCCGCTCGGCCGCGCTGGTGCCGGCGGCGCAGGGCGCCGCGCTCGCGGCAGGACCGGCCGCGGCCGGGTTCATCCTGGGGCTGGGCAAGGGCTATCCGGCCGTGCTGTTCCTGGG
>JBEKYO010000253.1:0-5514 GCA_049510875.1 Steroidobacteraceae bacterium | reverse complement strand
CAGTGCGGTGAACGCGGCGGTCGCGAGAATGATCGTGCGGATGGTCATGGCGGTATTCCTTGGCAGTCAAAAAATACCAACGCCCCGCAGCCACCATAGTCTTGGGTTCAATACCCCGACAAACGAGAAAATTTCGCCGCCCGTGTTGTTTTTTTCATCTGGACGCGACGCCTGCGGAGCGGTCGCCGCCGACGGTCAGGCGACGCGGCAACTCTTCAAGATCCACTGCGTCAGCTCCTGCAGGTCCTCGCGCGCCCGATCCTCCGGCCGGTGCAGCAGGACATAGCTCTCGTTCGTGGCCAATTCGGCGTCGAACAGCTTCACGAGTCCGCCGGCGACGAAGCGATCGGCGCTCAGGCGCGACGGCACGAGCGCCACACCCACGCCCTGCTCGGCCGCGAGCACCACGGCGGACATGGTGTCGAGCCGCACCAGGCGGTTCGGCTTGATCGGAGGAATCCCCAAGCCCAACGCCCAGCGCTCCCATGCGTCGCGCCGCTCTTCGTGCAGCAACAAGGTCTTGCCGTTGAGATCGGCGTAGCGGCTGATCGGATGCTCGAGCACGAACTCCGGCGAACACGCCGCAATGAAGCTCTGGGCGAACAACTCGTGCACGGTGAGGCCCTCCCACGGACCCGTGCCGACGACGATGGACAAATCGGCTTCCGGCGGATGTGTCTTCGGCGCGGAGAACGTGGTCTCGATGCGGATGTCCGTCTCCTCCCGCGCCTGCGAGAACGAGGAGAGGCGCGGCAGCAGCAATTCATTCGCGAAGAACGGCGGCACGTTCAAGCGCAGGATGGTGCGTCCGTAGCGAACCTGGAGCTGTTCCGTGACCTTCTCCAGCTTCACGAAGATGTCGTTGATGTGTTCGAGGTAGTGCGCGCCGGCGTCGGTCAACGTCAGCGTTCGGACGCCGCGCTCGAACAGCGCCACCCCCAATTGCCCCTCCAGCGTCTTGATCTGATGGCTGACCGCGGAGGGCGTGACGAACAGCTCATCGGCGGCCGCCTTGAAGCTCTGAAGCTTCGCCGCGACCTGGAAGGTCTTGAGAAACTTGAGCGACGGCAAGCGCATAGGTTCAACCAACTCTTGGAGGATCCGGGCATCTCTGGCGTGGGGCCTGATTCGGCTCTCCATCTATAATACAACAACAAGACCGAGCAACATTCGTGCCAAAGGGGTCAACTGGCGCAACGGCGGGGCGCTGCCCCGTTATCGCCGGCGCGCTGCCATGTTCATGGGCATCCGCGCCCGCGGATGCACGAATCTAGCGCATGGAATATTACCGCTGCGTGAAGACGAATCAATGACACAGGCTCGGGCCAAACACAACTAAGTCAATTGCGATTACCGACCCGGCCCCTCCCGGGCTCATGCCAAGCCACGCGCGCGATGTCGGGCGAGGACAGCGCCTGGTGCCCAACTTCACTCCGCCGCCAGCTCCTTAAGGTACCAATCGACGAAGCGGCGCGCGAACGGTTCCTGCAGCGAATAGGGACCCGGCTCGAAGAAGCGCGAATTGACGCCCGCCTGGTTCAATTCAACGATCTTCTTGTCCTCGAGGCTGGTCGTGGTCCACAGCCAGGTGAGCCGCTCCACGTCGTAGTCCCGGCCTTCCACGGCATCGGCATGCACCAGCCAGATGACTTCCATCTCGGTGTGCTGCACGGCCCGCGGCACGAACCGGTAGATGATTCCGTGGTCCGCGTAGGCGAGAAAATCGCTCAACGGACCGATATCGAAGTAGGTCGAATTGCCGTCGTGCGCCGGGAAATCCCCCATCAGCCGGCCAATGGGCTGATCGTCCGCCGTCGCGCTCGCCACGCCGTCGCTGAGCACGCTGCGAAACACCGACACGGATTCGGCGCCCGGCGCCGCGGCACATCCGTATTGGTCCACATCGGCGATGAAGATACCGAGCGCCTCGGCCCGGCGCCGGCCCTCGCGCTCGAGATGCTCGCTCTGCTTCGCCGGGCGCGCATACACATGGCGTTTGGAGAATTCCGGGTGGGCCGGCTGACAGTGGTAGCACTCCATGTAGTTCTCGATGGCGAGCTTCCAGTTGGCGTTGATCGAGTAGGTTTCGCGATGCGCGACCTTGGCCTGCGCCCAGCCGTGCACGCCCGCCGACTGCGCGAGCGCTCGTTCCGCCGGCGCGAAGTCCGGCGGCGCCGCGGCGAACGTCGTGAAGATCAATCCCTCGGCCACGCGTACCGGCAGCGACTTGAGCCCGAACCGGTCGCGGTCGAACGGCTCGGCCATTTCCCGGGCCACCAGCAGCCGGCCGTTGAGGTCATAGCTCCACGCATGATAGGGACAGGTGAAACGCCCGGCGGGCGCCTTCCCCGCCCGCGCCGTGCAAACCCGCGAGCCGCGATGGCGGCAAACGTTCAAGAGCGCTTTGATCTCCCCGCCGGGCGTACGCACGATGATGACGGACTCCGGGCCTAAGTCGACGAGCAGGTAGTCACCGGGATGCGGCACGCTGGCCGCGTGCGCCGCGCAAAACCAATGCCGCAGCAGTATGCACTCCAGGTCGCGCTCGAAAATGCGCGCATCGCTATAGAACTCCCGCGCGAGCGCGCGGCCCGGTGCATGCCGGCGAATCAGTTCATCCACCGGCGTCGAGGTCGCGGCGGGGGATTCAACGGATTTGGCGTTCATGATCGATGGTAGCCCTCAGCGACCGAGCAGTCGCCGCATGAGAAGAGATTTCATATCGCGCCTGCCGACCCGGCCGCTCACGATCGCCGCCGAAACCAGCCGGTGACGCTCAGGCGGCCTTGGCGCGTCGGCAGCACGGCGTGTTCCCGCCCCGCCGATAAGAAACACACCAGCCGGCCGGCGAGGGGTTCGATATCGCGCACCCCGTCCTCACCGAACACCCGCAACTCCCCGCCCGCCTGCGCATCCCACGCATCGTTCAAGTACAGGGCGAGCGACACCACCCGGTCATCCCGGTCCTTGAGCTGATCCACATGGCGCGCGTAGCCGGCGCCCGGGGGATACCAGGCGTAGTGCATCTCCAGATCGAACAAGCCCAGGAACGCGTCGCGGTTTAAGTCCAGGCGCAGCCGCTCGAAGTCGTCGAGCAACGCGCGTTCGGCGGCGAACAGCGGTTCGCCGAACCAACAGGTCGAATCGCCGCGAATCTGCGCGCGCCGGCGCAATCGCCGCTCCGCGCCAACCCGCGCGGCGCTGAACTCGCCGCGCGCGCGGCGCCGCTCGGCGCAGTCGATCAGCTCGCGCACGCGCGCCTGATCGAGATAGCCGTCGCGCACGGCAAGAGCGCCTGCCAACAAGCCCGCCTGCCATGCGTCGGCCGGACCGCATGCTCTGCCGGAATCAGCGGAGGGCGCCACGGCGTTTCGCAGTGCGGGCAGAGCGCGCCGGTGCGCGCCGCGGGGAGGCGCGCCGCGGCGCGGCGCTGCGGCCCGCCGACCGGGACTTTTTCTTCGGTTTTTTGGCCGGTCGCTTGGCGGCCTTCGCCGCCCCCTTGCCGCGCTTGGCCGCCCGCGGCGGCGTGCGCGCCACCAGCATGCTGCCCCGGCACGTGGCGGCGCCGCAGCGGCAGGCGAAGATGTCGTCCACATTGGGCGGATCGTCGGCGTCGCGCTCGATTTGATAATCGTAGGCCAACTCTTCGCCCGCTTGAATGGTGCGGATGGCCTCGACGTAGATGCGCTTGTTTTGCGCGGTGCTTTCGCAGTTCGGATCGCAGCCATGGTTGATGAAGCGCGCTTCGTTGCCGCCCACCCCGCCGTCGATCACCGTCCTGGCATCCACCGTGAACAGGAAGGTGTGATTGTCGTTCGGATCCTTGTCCTCGTAACGAGCGTCCGCTTCTGCGTGGGTCACGCGATCGCCGAGGTATTCGATCACCGTCGTGCCCTTGCGAATGCGTCGCAGCGCGAACACTCCATAGCCGTGAATGGGTGAATGTCGAACTTCGTACAGGGGCGGGCGGCTGACGCGCGTCTTCATGAGGTCCTAGGCACAACGAATTTTACATAACGTGGCCGCTTCAAGTAGACGGTAGCCCCGGTCTGAATTGGCGAGACGCTTGCTGCCAAGCTGCCGAGTCCCGTCCGACGCATCGACTCACTCGGCAACGTCGATAAACGCGATCAGGAATTGTCGACCGTCCGGATCGCGACTGGCCGAGGCACGCACGCTGCGCGCCGTGCCGCGCTCTGCCGCCAGCTGCAATGCGTCGACCTCCGTCGGGGCGCCGTCGCACACGCGAGCAAGCATTGCATGCAAGGCGCGCGCGCTCTGCGGCGCGAGAAACGAGTCGAGGGTCCGCCCCAGCAGTTGGCCCCGCTCGGCACCCAGCATGCGTGCCGCGGTGAGATTGAGTTCTCGCAGCGCAGTGTGTCGATCGACGGTAAAGCAGCCAACGGGCGCAAAATTATACAGCTGCAACTGACGATCCAGGGTCGCCTCGAGCTCGGCACGCGAACGGCGCAGCTCCTCGTCCTGCAGGTCCAACTCCACCTGATGCACCTGCAACTCGTGGAGCAGGGCCAGAGCCGCCGCACTGCCCGACGCTGAGGATGCGAGGTCGTACAGCACCCGGAATGCTGCGGACGGGTTCAGCCGCGTCCCATGCGAACCGTTGGTGCCGGTCAGTCGTTGCAGTGCGCGCAGGCGCAGATTCGCATCGCTCCCGGTTTCGACCAAGTTGCTCCCCATGGTACCACCCCGTTACCGCCGTAAGGCCGCCAGCTTGGAATGTTACCCCACCCGCTACGACTTGCGCAGCCGTGACTCGAGTTCTTTCGCGGCGGTGATGTCGACGAAGGTGATGACGACGCCCTGGATCACGTTGGCGACCGTACGATAGGGCATGATCCGCACCGTGTACCAGTGCCCGTCCGTGGTCGCGATCTGCTTCTCCGAGAAAGCCAGGGTACGCACGGTCTCCTTGGCATCGGCGTGCAGTTGCGGGTAGATGAGCGTGCTGGCAAGGTCGCTGAGCGGCCGGCCGATATCCCCTTCACGCAGATGCACGATTCGACTCATGTGCTCGGTGAACCGGCGTACGTTCAGTGCATTGTCGAGAAACAGCGTCGCAATGTCCGTGCTATTGAGCAGGTTCTGCATGTCGCTCTGCGCCAGCGCCAAATCGTCGAGCTTCGAATGCAGTTCGGCGTTGATCGTCTGCAGTTCCTCGTTCATGGACTGCGACTCCTCCTTGGAGGTCGTAAGCTCCTCGTTGGCCGACTGCAATTCCTCATTGGTCGACTGCAATTCCTCGTTCGCGCTCTGCAGTTCCTCCTGAGATGCATGCATCTCCTGACGCAGGGCGCGATTTTCCTCGCGCGCGTGCGCCAAGTCGTCGCCGATCGCCGGGTCGAGTGTCCCGGCGGTCCGTTTTCGTCTCGACTTGGCGCCCGCTGGCGCGGCAACATCGCGAAACACGATCATCACCATTCCCTCGAGCCCCGGCGGCTCCCGCAGCGGCTGAACGATGATGTCGAGCGTGGATTGCGCATCGTCCGCGAGCTT
>JBEKYO010000252.1:0-5548 GCA_049510875.1 Steroidobacteraceae bacterium | reverse complement strand
CGGTCAAGTGGATCGACGAGGTGCTGCAAGTCGCCCTGACTCACATGCCCGTGGCGCTGCCGACGCCGGAAACAAAGCCGCCTGAGGCCATCGCCGGCGAGAAACGCCGCCGCAAACCCGCTCGCGGCAAGGCACAGGTCCGCGCTCATTGATTAGGCGCTGGCGCGCCGGACTTACGGGGTCGCGGCGCATTGCGCTGCGCAGTCCCTGCTGCGCGCAAGCCCGGGGTGGCCTTCCATGGCCACCCGCGTGACGCATGCGTCGCGCCCTGTTTTCCACGCTCCGGAAAATACCGGCCCAATCCCGCCTTCTGCGTATTCTTCTGCTGTTCTTGAATGGCTCGATCGGTCCGGCGGTACCCCGGCGCTATTCGGGGCCCGATACCTCGAGACGGTCGATCTGCTTGTAGGCGCGTGAAAATCGCTGCCGCCGCTGGCCCTTTTTGTCCTGGAAGGGTTTGAGCTCGTCATATTTCAGTTTCATCGGCGAGCTGTTGCCGCTGTAGACCGTCAGCACCTCGCCCGGCGCCACGACCGCCGAGGCCACCAGGTACTCGTCGCGGTCCGCGGACTTCTTGCCCGGGATGCCATACAGATTCTGGCCCTTGCCCGCGCTCATCTCCTCGATTTGCGAGACCGGAAGCGCCAGCACCTCGCCGTCGTTGTTCACGAACACCGCGATGGCGGCGGGACTGGTTATCGGTTGCGCCGGCAATACGCGCGCGTTCTCCGGCACTTTCAGCGCCGACTTGCCTTTCTTGTTGCGCGCATACAGTTCGCGCAATTTGACGGCAAAACCGTAGCCCGCGTCGCTCGCCAACAGCCAGGAGTCCTCGGGTTCGCCGATCAGCACGGCGGCGAACGTCGCGCCGTCGGGCGGATCCACCGTCCCCGACAGAGGCTCGCCATAGCCGCGCGCGGCGGGCAACTGGTACGCATCCAGGCTGTAGGCGCGTCCGGTCGAATCGATGAACACTGCCTGCTGCAGGTTGCGGCCCTTCGCCGCGGCCTGAAACTCGTCGCCGGTCTTGTAGCTCAATGAGCGCGCGTCGATGTCATGTCCCTTCGCGGCGCGCACCCAACCCAGACGCGACAATACGACGGTGGTCGGCTCGCTGGTCAACAACTCCGTTTCCGAGATGGCTTGCGCTGCTTCGCGCTCCACCAATTTGGTGCGGCGGTCGTCGCCGTATTCCGCGGCATCGCTCAAGAGTTCATCGCGCACCAGCCGCGTCAGCCGCGCCTTGCTCTTCAGGATCGCCTGGATTTCGTCGCGCTCCTCGCTGAGCTTCTTCTGCTCCTCCCTGATCTTCATTTCCTCCAAGCGCGCCAGGTGCCGCAGCTTGGTCTCGAGAATGGCCTCGGCCTGGCTGTCCGACAATTTGAAGCGCTTCATGAGGACCGGCTTCGGCTGATCCTCGGTGCGCACGATGCGGATCACCTCGTCGAGATTCAGGTAGGCGATCAGCAGCCCATCGAGGATGTGCAGCCGCGCGGAGAGTTTTGCCAGCCGGTGATTCAACCGCCGGGTCACCGTCGATTTGCGAAAATCCAGCCATTCCAACAGCAATTCCTTGAGCCCCATCACCCGGGGCCGCCCATCCAGGGCGATCACGTTGAGGTTGACGCGGTAATTGCGCTCGAGGTCCGTGGTGGCGAACAGGTGAGCCATCAGCGCACCGGTGTCGACGCGATTCGACTTCGGAACGATGACCAGACGCGTCGGGTTCTCGTGGTCCGACTCGTCGCGCAGGTCTTCGACCATCGGCAGCTTTTTTTGCTGCATCTGCGCGGCGATCTGTTCCTGCACCTTGGCTCCGGAGACCTGGAACGGCAGCGCGTCGATCACGATCTGCCCGTCCTCGAGTTCATACGTCGCGCGCGCCTTGAAGCTGCCCGACCCGGTTTCGTACATCTGCACCAAATCCTCGCGCGGAGAGACGATTTCACCGCCCGTCGGCAAATCCGGACCCTTGATGCTCGCCATCAATTTGCGGGTGCTCAAGCCGGGCTCGTCGAGCAGTGCCACGCAGGCCTTGACCACCTCGCGCAAATTATGCGGCGGGATGTCGGTGGCCATGCCCACCGCAATGCCGGAGCCGCCGTTGAGCAGCAGATTGGGCACCCGCGCCGGCAGCATGGTCGGCTCCTCCAGCGAACCGTCGAAGTTCGGCGTCCAATCGACGGTGCTCGACTCCAATTCCTGCAGCAGCAAGGTCGCGTACCGGGTCAGCCGCGACTCCGTGTAGCGCATCGCGGCGAACGACTTCGGGTCGTCCGTCGAGCCCCAGTTGCCCTGGCCGTCGACGATGGGATATCGATAGGCGAAGTCCTGAGCCATGTGCACCATGGCCTCGTAGCAGGCCGAGTCGCCGTGCGGGTGAAATTTGCCGATGACATCGCCCACCGTCCTCGCCGACTTCTTGTGCTTGGCGCCGGCGGCCAAGCCGAGTTCGCTCATCGCGTACACGATGCGCCGCTGCACGGGCTTCAAGCCGTCCCCCAGGTGCGGCAGTGCCCGATCCAGGATGACGTACATCGAATAATCGAGGTACGCGCGCTCCGCGAAGGTTTTCAGAGGCTCCTTTTCCACGCCGTCGAAATTGAGTTCTTGCTCTTTCATTGTGGCGAATCTCGCTTAAGCTACACGTGCGCCAGGTTGCCCTTGGCCTCGAGCCAGTCGCGCCTGTCGCCGGCGCGCTTTTTCGCCAGCAGCATGTCGAGCAGCTCGTCGGGGCTGTCGTGGGCGTCGATGGTCATTTGCACGAGACGCCGGGTCTGTGGCGCCATGGTGGTTTCACGCAATTGCACGGGATTCATCTCACCCAATCCCTTGAACCGGGTCACCACCGGTTTGACCCGCGGGCTGTCGACGGCGAGTCGCGCCAGCGCCGTCTCGCGTTCCGCCTCGTCGAGGGCGTAAATGACCTCCTTTCCCGCGTCGATTCGAAACAGCGGCGGCATGCACACGTACACGTGTCCCGCGGCGACCAGGGGTCGATAGTGCCGCAGAAACAGCGCGCACAGCAAAGTGGCGATGTGCTGGCCGTCGCTGTCCGCGTCCGCCAGTATGCAGATCTTGTGGTAGCGCAGCCCCGACAGATCGGTGGCCGCCGGTTCCACGCCGATGGCGATGGTGATGTTGTGCACCTCCTGGGACTGCAGGACTTCGCGGGTGTCCGCCTCCCAGGTGTTCAAGATCTTGCCGCGCAGCGGCATGATGGCCTGAGTCACCCGATCCCGCGCCTGCTTGGCGGAGCCGCCCGCAGAATCGCCTTCGACCAGAAAGAGCTCGCCGCGCGCCGGATCCTGGCTCACGCAGTCGGCCAGCTTGCCCGGCAGCGCGGGCCCCGCCACGATGCGCTTGCGCGCGACCTTCTGGCTGTCCTTGAAGCGCTGCTGTGCGTTGGCGATCGCCAGCATCGCGATCCTCTCACCCTGATCCGGATGCTGATTGAGCCACAGCGCGAACGAATCCTTGATTACGCCCTGAACGATGCCGGCCGATTCACGCGACGACAGCCGCTCCTTGGTCTGGCCGGCGAACTGCGGCTCGCGCATCTTCATCGACAGCACGAAGCTCACCCCGTCCCACACATCCTCCGGCGCCAGTTTCAGGCCGCGCGGCACGAGACTGCGGAACTCGCAGAATTCCCGCACCGCATCGGCGGCGCCCGCCCGCAGACCGTTGACGTGAGTGCCGCCTTCGACCGTCGGAATCAGGTTGACGTAACTCTCGGTGATGCGGTGCTCGGATTCGAGCACCCATGCGAAGGCCCAGTCGAGCGATCCGCCCTCGATATCGCGCTTGCCGTAGAAGGTCTCGGCCGGCAGCCACTCGCCCTTGCCGAGCTCCTCAGCCAGATACTCGTGCAAGCCGCCGGTATAGAGCCACTCGTCCCGTTCGCCCGTGAATTCATTGGTGAGCGTGACGCGCAGCCGCGGGCACAGCACGGCTTTGGCCCGCAGCACCTGCTTGAGGCTGGGAATGGCGAATTTGTCGGTGTCGAAGTATTTGCCGTCGGGCCAAAACCGGATGGTGGTGCCGGTTTTCGATTTCGCCACCTCGCCGACCAGCTCGAGCTTCGATTCAGGCCTTCCGCCTTTGAAGCCCAGGTTGTATTCCTTGCCGCCGCGGCGCACCCAGCACTCGAGGTGCCGGGACAGCGCGTTCACCACCGACACGCCGACGCCGTGCAGGCCGCCCGAATGCTGGTATGTCTTGTCATTGAATTTTCCGCCGGCGTGCAGGCGCGTCAGAATCAACTCGACGCCGCTGATTTTCTCCTTCGGGTGGATATCCACCGGCATGCCGCGGCCGTCGTCCTCGACCTGCAGGGAGCCGTCCTTGTACACCGTGACGTCGATGTTCTCGCAGTGTCCCGCCAGCGCCTCATCGACGCTGTTGTCGATCACCTCGTGCGCCAGGTGATTCGGCCGTGTCGTGTCGGTGTACATGCCGGGCCGGCGGCGCACCGGGTCCAGGCCGCTCAAAACCTCGATGTCGGAGGCCGTATAAGACGAAGCCATCAAGTCACTCCAAGTCGGCGTGCGCGTCTGCCGAAGGCGGCGGAGTCTAGCATGCGATTCTGCCGATCATCATCCTGGCACCCGGGCCGGCATTCGGCTATCGTGCCACCACCATGGGAATCGCGAATGCGCAAAATCTGGTCAAGGGAGTGCCGGTCCTGCCCCGGCCGTACGGCATCCGCGTGAGCCTGCGGCCCGGCGATCCGTTCGCGAAGCTGCTCGGCACCGACTGGCAGAAAACGCACTGGTTCTTCACCGCCGCCGAGCGCGACCAGACGCTGGAAGACATGGCGCGCAAGCATGAATACTCGAGAATCGGCGACCAGCCCGCGTTGGTGTTTGAAAAGGTGGAGAACCTCTCCGAGAGCCGCAGCTTCAGCTAGCGAATCCGCTCCGCTCGCCACGCTCGCCACGCTCGCCACGCTCGCCGCGCTCTCCAAGCTCTCCAAGCTCTCCCCGCTCCCCCGCTGCCTCCTCTGCCTCCTCTCCTTCCGCTCGCGCAGCGAGCGCCCATCAGGCGTGGTCGCCCCCAAGGGGCGACCACGTAAATTCGGCGCGCAGCGCTTAAAAAGTGCGGCCCAGGAAGAGAAAGTACGCGCTGGTACCGCGTGTGTCGTAGCCTGAGCCGAGATACAGCGGGCCCAGAAACGTATCGAACGCGACGAAGATGGACCCATCCTTGCGTGCCGACCCGTAGCTGATTTCGCCCCGCTCGTTCCACGTGTTGCCGGCTTCCAGCGACAAGCCGATATAGGCGGGAAACTCGAAGAAGCCCTCCCCGCCGCGGCCGATTTTGCGAAAATAGATGGCGCGGGTGATCGCGTAGTTCGGGCCGATCAACGAGGTCTGAGCCAGGCCCGAGAGATTCAAGAATCCGCCTAACGAATAGAACTCCGGCAGCGCGGTGGGTTTGACGTTGCCGTCGAGCGTGGTGCCCGCCGACGTCCACCAGAGCAGCGTGTTGCGGCCCCGGGACTCCGCCACCAACCAGTCTGCCGATACGCGGTCGCGGACGAAAT
>JBEKYO010000251.1:0-5618 GCA_049510875.1 Steroidobacteraceae bacterium | reverse complement strand
GCCGGTGCCGGTGCTGCCATCTGGACATGCGAGGAGCGTTTCGTGAGACCTTTCTCGACGAATACAGGGTTTATTGCGCTTGACGGGGGTGGCGGCGCGGCGCGATAAGTAGACGAGTGGGCATGAGCGGGCTCCCCGATCCAGCCAGAGGTTCACGAATTGGCAAGCCGTGCGATGGGCGGTAAACGGCGCGCGATAGAGCGGAGCGGGTCCCTGGTCCAGCTGAAGTGGCTTCTGTTTTGAACGAAGCCTGATTGGGTGTGCCGCCCTCGGGATCGGTCGCTCAGTCGGCCACCTTGAATGACTCGAGCTCGGTGGTGATGCGCTCGGTGCGCACCCCGCTGGTGTCGTAGTACTCCTCGACGGTCTTGACGAAGCGCTTGACCTGGGGTGCGTACCAAGCGGCGTGATACATCCGGCCCGTCACTGTGCGCGCGGTTACATTGACGGTCTGCGCTGTCGTCGTACTGCCCTCGGCGCTGGCCTGGGTGCCGATGCTCGCGGCCACCTTGGGCGCGACCTCGCCGATCCAGGTACCGTCGGACTCGACCTTAAAGGCCTTGAATTTGCCGGCCGGTACTTCGATGTCCTCCCAACCGACCGCGCGATAATGGAACTGGCGCTTCTCCGTCTTGTGGTTGGCATTGCTGGGGTGGTCGTCGGTGTATTCAAGATCCCAGGTCTTGCCGGCGGAGAGCGGAAATGCGAAGGGCTTGTTTATCGCAGTTTCCTGGCCGGCAATGCTGCGGAAGCGGCTCCAATCCGAGTTGATCAAGATCTCGACGGGGGGATTCGTGGATCCGACCTCGGTGTTGCGAATCAACATCCGCGCTCCGGAATTGCGCACCACCGTGCTCTCCGAGTGCACCTGTTTCCAGACATTGGGGCGTTGTTCGGTGGTCGAGCGGTAGGTCCACGAATCCCCGGGCTGAACCGCCGGTTGGGCAATGCTCTCGGCAAGCGCTGGAGCGGTGGCTGCACAAAAAATCGCCATGGCGAGCATCCTAGTTCTCAACGCAGTCTCCTGTGGAAGGTGGTCGGTAGTCGGTGGAAGGTGGCCAGTAGTCGGTGGTGGTGGGTGGTCGGTGCCCAGTATATTAGAGTACGCGATGTGTTCAATGCAGCGTTCAACGACGCCGGCGCCTACCAGTTCGGATTCGGTAGGTCGGCGAAGACGGCGCCTACCAGTTCGGGTTGGGCATTAAGCGAAGGCGGCGCCCACCAGTTCGGGTGGGCAGCTCAGCGAAGACGGCGGCCACCAGTTCGGGTTGGGCACTAAGCGAAGACGGCGCCTACCAGTTCGGATTCGGCAGCTCGGCGAAGACCGCGGCCTACCAGTTCGGGTTCGGCAGCTCAGCGAAGACTTCCTGAAGGGCGAAGCCCCAGCGCGTGCGGATCATTTTGAAATATTCGTTCTCGACATCGATGCTGATGTGGGTCGCGAGCTTGAACTCGTCGCGCCGGATAATGGCGAGGTCCAAGGGCGGGCCCACCGACAGATTGGAGCGAATGGTCGAGTCCATGGACACCAGGGCGCACTTCGCCGCTTGAGCGAGGCTGCTGCTGCGGGAAATCACGCGATCGATGATGGGTTTGCCGTATTTGGACTCGCCGATTTGGAAGTAGGGCGTGTCGATCGATGATTCGATGAAGTTGCCGGCGGAGTAAATGTGAAACAGCCGCGGCTCTTCGCCCAGGATCTGGCCGCCGAGGATGAAGTTGGCGTTGAACTCGTGCCCATGCTCTTTCAGCATCCCGCCGTCGCGATCATGGATCTCCCGCAGCGCGTCACCCACCACCCGGGCGGCGTTGAACATGTTCTTGGCGCGATAGATGCGCGTCGGCTCATCCGGGTTCGCGGGAGCCTCGTGCAGCAGATTGACGACGGCCTGGGTGACGGCGAGGTTGCCGGCCGACAACAGAACCATCACTCGTTCGTTGGGTTGATGGAACGTCGCCATCTTGCGAAATGTGTTGATTTGATCGACGCCGGCGTTGGTCCGCGAATCGGACAACAAGACGAGACCGGTGTCGACCAGCAGGCCCACGCAGTAAGTCATGCTGCGAAATTCTACTCTACTGCCGCTGCGGTTGCTGCTGCCACTACCACTACCACTGCCACTACTGTCGCTACTCCTTCTTACTGTTGCTGTTGCGCCGACTCCGCAACCAATACGTTGGCTTCCATTTTCTCGCCCCCGCCGCCATGGCGAACGCCGCGTACGGGCGCTGCATCCAAGTAGTCGCGCCCGACGGCGAGCCGGCAATAGGTGCGCACCGCCGCCCGTTGGTGCGTGACGTCGATGCTCTGCCAGCCGATTTCCGTTCCCAACCAGATGTCGACCCAGGCGTGGCTGGCCGCCTCGCTGGTGTCGCCGGTGTTGCCGGTGTAGAGATAGCCGCTCACATAGCGCGCGGGGATGCCCACCGAGCGGGCGGAGGCGATGTACACGTGCGCGTGGTCCTGGCATACCCCTTCGCCGCTCTTGAAGGCGACGGTGGCGCTGTCCTGCACGTCGCTGGTGCCGGATTTGTAGCGCACGGCGCCAAAGACGGCTTCGGCGAGGCGCTCGGCGCGCGCACGCGGATCCGCTGCGCCATCCATGGCCTGGTGGGCAAATGCCTTCAGCTCTTCGGTGGGGGCGGTCAGCATCGTGGGCGCCAAATACGCGAGGGGCGAAAGCGGGCCGTCGTCTTGACGCGCTTCGGTGTCCGCGGTTTCGACCACGCCGTGCACCAGGATTTGTATTTCCCGATGCGGCTCTTCGATGGTGAGCAGGTGCGAAATATTCCCGTGCGCGTCCACCTGCTCCAGGCGCCGGCCGGGCGCCAGGATGTTCCAGGCGAGCGCGCGCTGGCTCAGGTCGCGGCGCGGGGTCAGATGCAGGCTCTGCACGCTGTACTTCACCGGACGCTCATAGCGATATCGCGTTTCGTGTCGGATGTGCATCTGCATGAACGTTACGCCTCCGCCGGTGGGACCAAGAAGTCATACGCGATCCGATCGCCCAGGTCGCGCACCCGGGCCAGGAACTGCGCGAGAAATTCGGGCAGGCCGGAGCTCAGGATGTCCTCCATCCGGGTGAAATGCAGGGCGGCATGCATCTCACCCGCGCGGCGTTCCGTTTCCGCCGAGTGCTCGTTCTTCACGGACCGAAGGTTCGAATACACCTCCTTGCAGCAGCGCAGCAGCGATCGCGGCATGTCGTCGCGCAGGATCAGGAGTTGCGCTACCTTAACCGGTGTGATGACGTCGCGGTAGACCCGGCGATAAACTTCGAAGGCCGACAGCGCGCGCAGCAGCACGCTCCACTCGAAGGGGTCGGGCACGGCGCCCGCGTCGGCGCCCGGTTTCAAGTCCGACTGGTGGGCGGTGAGAATGCGCGCCGTGCTGTCGGCGCGCTCGAGAAATGTGCCGATCCGCGTGAAATGAAAGGCCTCATCGCGCAGCATGGTGCCGATGGTGACGCCGCGGGTGAGGTGCGAGCGCTCCTTCACCCATTCGACGAATTGGCCGATGTCCGCGTGGGGGGCACTGCGCGCGGCGAGGGTGCGGGCGTCGAGCCAGGTCGAGTTGAGGGTCTCCCACAGTTCGGAGGTGAGCGAGCCGCGCACGGCGCGGGCATTCTCGCGGGCCGAGCGCAGGCAGCTGAAAATACTTCCGCTGAACTCGCGGTCGAGGCTCACGAACTCGAACACGGCGCGCGGCTCGATGCTGTCGTACCGCTCCTGATACGCGTGTTCCATGTGCAACGCCGTCATGGTGTAGCGCAAGGACTGCGCCAGGGTGGCGTCGTCGTGCGGCAGCAGCGACATGCGGTAGTGCGCGTCCACCAAGCGGGCGAGACTTTCGGCGCGCTCGATGTAGCGCGACATCCAATAGAGGTGATCGGCGGTGCGGCTGAGCATTCTAAGCTTCCAGCACCCAGGTGTCCTTGGTGCCTCCGCCCTGGGAGGAATTGACCACCAATGAGCCCTCGCGCAGCGCGACGCGGGTCAGACCGCCCGGGACGATGGTAATCTCCCGGCCGGAGAGCACGAAGGGCCGCAAATCGATATGCCTGGGTTTGAGCCCATGGCCCGTAAAGGTGGGACTGGTGGACAGCGCCAGCGTGGGCTGCGCGATGTAGCGCTCGGGCGTCGCGATGATCTGGCGGCGGAAGGCTTCGATCTCCGCCGTGGTGGAGGCGGGACCGATGAGCATGCCGTAGCCGCCCGCGCCGTGGACTTCCTTGACCACGAGTTCGGAAAGATGCGCGAGCACGTAGGCGAGGTCCTCTTTCTTGCGCAGCATCCAGGTGTGCACATTGCCGATGATGGGCGACTGCCCCAGATAGAAGCGGATCATCTCGGGCACATACGGATAGATGGATTTGTCGTCCGCCACGCCGGTACCGATCGCGTTGGCGATGGTGATGTGCCCGGCCCGGTACGCCGTCAGCAAGCCCGGCACCCCCAGCATCGAGTCCGGGCGGAACGCGAGCGGATCGAGGAAATCGTCGTCGATGCGGCGGTAGATGACGTCAACGCGTTGCGGTCCCTGCGTGGTGCGCATGAACACGGCTTCATCGCGGACGAACAGATCCTGTCCCTCCACGAGTTCAATGCCCATTTGCTGCGCGAGAAAGGCGTGCTCGAAATACGCGCTGTTGTGCGCGCCGGCGGTCATCAGCACCACCGTCGGATCGGCGACCCCGGTGGGCGCCACGCTGCGCAGGTTATCGAGCAGCACATCGGGGTAATGGTCGATGGGCGCCACGCGATGGGCGGAGAACAGCTCGGGGAACAGGCGCATCATCATTTTGCGGTTTTCGAGCATGTACGAGACGCCCGACGGCACGCGCAGGTTGTCCTCGAGCACGCAGTATTCCCCGGCATCGTCGCGCACGATGTCGATGCCGGCGATGTGGGCGTAAATGTCGCCGGGGACATCGACCCCCTGCATCTCCGGTCGGTACTGCGAGTTGCACAACACCTGTTCCGGGGGGATGACGCCCGCCTTCAGAATCTGCTGGTCGTGATAAATGTCGTGGATGAAGGCGTTCAGGGCGCGCACGCGTTGCTTGAGGCCGCCTTCGAGGCGTATCCATTCCTCGAGCGGCAACACGCGCGGCACGATGTCAAAGGGGATAAGCCGCTCGGCGCCTTCTTCCTGACCGTACACGGCAAAGGTGATTCCCACGCGATGAAAGAGGGCGTCGGCCTCGGCGCGCTTCTGGCTCAGACGCTCGGCGGGCTGTTCGTTTAGCCAGTGGTCATAGCTCAAATAGTGCGGCCGCGTGGCGCCGTCACTCAAGTACATTTCGTTATACGGTTTGCTGCCCAAAAGATCCCCTTGTACCTGCTACAGCGAAATCCATGCCAGGCGGGTGGCATCGCACCCAATCATGTACTTACGATTACTGCGCCGCAACGACGCACCAAGTTGGAGCATGATTCATCCGAGGGAGTGCTGCACTATCCCCGAAATGACGCGATCACCCCGCGGGACGCGATGCCCTGCTACTCGCTGTCCGGCGTTCGCCGGCGTCGCGCAACGGGCTCCGAGCAATCATCGATGCCGGACGGACGCAGTTGCGCCGTTCCGCTCGTCAACATACACCTCCGCGCGGTGCGTG
>JBEKYO010000250.1:0-7191 GCA_049510875.1 Steroidobacteraceae bacterium | reverse complement strand
AAGACCTCAGGGTCGATTCCCTGCCCATCGTCACGGACCAGGAGGCGGAAGTGGGCTCGCCCGTACTCCAGCACAGTCTCCACCGCCGATGCGCCTGCGTGCCGGAACGCATTTGCGAGTGCCTCCCCGCCAATGCGAAAAACTTCTTCGCGCACAGGCGGCCTGAGGGAGCGCGGCGTACCCTCTACGATTACTTGATATTTGACCTTCCGGGGAGCCGCCAGATCATTTGAGATTTGCGTCAACGCGCGCTCCAGACTCTCCTCTTCGGAGTGTTGTAAACGTAGGCCGCGGACCGTGTGGCGGCTTTCATCGATCAGCTGCCGTAAGAGTCGCGAAATCCGCTGCACGAGCGGTTTCGCAATCGTATCTGACCCAATTTGACGGTCTGCGACTTCCAA
Source organism: Steroidobacteraceae bacterium (assembly GCA_049510875.1). Lineage (GTDB taxonomy): Bacteria > Pseudomonadota > Gammaproteobacteria > Steroidobacterales > Steroidobacteraceae > Bog-1198. The sequence continues at coordinate 6,790 of JBEKYO010000250.1, read as the reverse complement.
TTGCAGAGACGCGCTCGCCAGGCCTTGAAGGACCGTGTCGTGCAGTTCGCGCGCGATGCGAAACCGCTCGTTAACGCGCTCCTGCATTCTGATCGTCAGTTGACGCGACAGTTGCCGCACACGCACAACATAAGCGATCCATATGGCTAAAACGAAAAGCGCGACGTAAGTGGCTCTGAACCACCAGGTCGCCCACCAAGGCGGCAATATGACGATTTGCAACGACGTGCCGGGCTCGTTCCAAACACCGCGAGCCGTGGCGGACTGCACATGAAAGGTGTACGTGCCCGCCGGCAACGTCGTGTAAGCAGCCCGCCTATTATTGCTGCCGACTTCGTACCAATTGCGATCCAGCCCCTCGAGCTTGTACCGGTAGCGATTCGACTCGGGGCTGAAGTAGCGTAGACCGGCAAAAGTCAGCGAGAAGATATTCAACTCGTGGGGCAGCACGATGCGGTCGGTGTAGGCGATCGATTGCGTCAGCGGTCCACCGGCACCGATTGTGCCGGGCGCGCCCGATAACTCCAAATCCGTCAAGACTACCGGCGGACTATAGGGAGCTTCCGCGACCTTGTCCGGAAAGAACCCTACCGCACCTGCAAATCCTGCAAAGAACATTTCCCCTCTCCGAGATTTAGAGCACGCGGCCCAACCGGTGAGATCGATGCCAGGCAATCCGTCGGCATCAGAGAAGTTGGCAAACGTCCCACTCATCGGATTGAATTTGGATAAACCTTTGTTGGTGTTCATCCACAGAAATCCATGATCGTCTTCAAGAATACAGTCGATTAAGTTTCCCGACAGCCCATTGTGGAAGTCGTAGGCGGCAAATTTACCTGTCGCAGGATCAAGTCGGTTCAAACCATTTCCGGTCCCGATCCAAATGAGATGCGTGGAGGCTATGTAAACGGCCCCGACACTGTCGTCCCGCAATGCGCTCGGATCGCCCGGATTGGATTTGTAGATCGTGAACCGATGCGTCACGGGGTCGAAGTGCTGGAGACCCGACTGGAGGGTGCCAAGCCACAGCGTTCCCTTTTCGTCTTCCGCAATACGGACATAGACTTGCTTGAGGCCGCCGTTGAGCTCCGGCTGATAGACGTGGAAACTTTGCTTTTCCCTATCCAATTGATCCAACCCGTCGGAGGTGCCGACCCATAGGTTGCCCGCGTGATCCTCGAAAGTCCTCCAAACGAGGTCACTGCTTAGGCTGGTCGGATCGGCCGAATTATGCCGATATGATTTCGAGCGCCCTGAGTTCGGGTCGTAGCTGTAAAGACCACGGCCGTAGGTCCCGAACCAGAGCATTCCCGAGCGATCCTCCGTAATGTCGATGATCATGGGTTTTGTTCCGATCCCGACCGCTATGCCAGTGAGCTTCCCGGTCTTGCGATCAAGCCGGTTCACGCCGTCATCGTTAGCCAGCCAGAGCGAGCCTCGAGAATCCTCCAAAATCGCGTTGACGAAATCCAGGCTCAAGCTGTTTGGATCATCCGCTTGGTGCTTGAAGACCTCGAACGCCGACTTATCGGGTGAGAAGTGATTCGGTCCCACCGAGTGCAGTCCGGTCCATATGTTTCCCTCACGATCCTGAAACAGCGCAATTACCTTGTCTTCGCCGATACTATGCAGGTCTCCGGGCCGATTGCGATAGCGTATGAATCGACGCTTATCGCGATCGAATTGCAACAGCCCCATTCCGGGCGAGCCCAGCCATAAATTGCCGTTGCGATCCTCGATCATGCCCATTACACCGGTCAGCGCATCCGGAGATGGCTCCTGCAGGTAAAAAGAGTACTTCGTCAGTGTGTTCGACGCCCTATCGTAGATCGCGAGGCCAGTGCCGAACTCGTGGTAGATCCAGAATTGTCCGAATCGATCCTCAAAAAACGCGACCTGAATCGGGTCGGGAATCGGGATATGAAGCAGAACTTTGCCCGTAGCACGATCGAACTTGTCTAATCCATCGGCGGTTCCCACCCAGAAGTCGCCACTTCGATCCTCACCACTCCACGTGATGTTGTTGGTACTCAAACCCCCGGGGTTATTGGCGGAATGCCGATAATGGACAATCTTCCCGGTGTTTGGGTCGAGTTGGTGCAATCCAGTACCGGTCGCCAACCAGAGCAGGCCACTGCGGTCTTGCGAAATATGAACGACGGTGCTCCCTAGATTGGCCAGTTCATCAGATTCGACTCGGTAATGGGTGAAGGTCTCGGTACGCGGGTCAAAACGGTCCAGCACCCGATTGCATCCGATCCACAACATGCCCAAGCGGTCTTTGAACAACGAATAAACATAGGCTCCGGCCAGACTGTTCACTCGACCCGCCTCGTGCACAAATACCTTGAATTCGTAACCGTCGTAGCGGTCGATACCGTACTGCGTGCCGAACCAGATGAAGCCGCGGTCGTCTTCGACAATCTGAGAAACACGGGATTGAGAAAGACCTTCCGCAGTCGAGACGCGGGTAAATCGAGCGGTTCCGCCCTCGACGACGGGAATGTTCACCACTGCTGCAGTAACTTTCGGCGCCTCGGGCAAGTCCGAAGCGTGGCCGCCCGACGGCTGCAACAGTGGCGCCGCTAGCATGAGTAGCCAGAACGCGTGAAGTAAGCTCGCGCGCATCGCCAGTCCCTCCCATCGCGGATACCTCGATCGCCCTTACTCAAGATTGGGGCGGGCGCCGGCGCGTGGATATCCACTCAACTAGTAATCGAAGCGGATGTCCAGCCCAATTATCCGGGGCCGATTCAGAGCAATCCGCCGTTGAGTCTGCAAATCCACGGCATTCGACAACGGCAGTTCGGTCTCGGCGCGCCTCTCCAGGGCGTTGGTGACGAATAAGCCGCCAGTCCACGCCAAGTGCTTCACCCCCAGACGCAGATTCAGCAAACTATAGCCCGCAATGTTGTAGTAGATGCTTTGGGAATTGTAGCTCGTGTCCTCGCGACTCGTGGAATTGAAGTCACCCCTTAAATACGCGGATGTATCGGCATCGATTGCGCGCGCATATTCCGCGGATGCAGCACCCATCCAGCGCGGCGCGTATTCGAGCGTCTGGCCTGCCTGTCCGGTCGCGCCGGGGGTCGTTGATGTCAGCTTCGCTTCGTTATAGGAAAAGCTGAGAGTCAGCTTCAGCGCCCTTGTTGGATCGTAGTTCATTTCAAATTCGCCTCCCTTGCTGGAAGCCTTCCCGAAATTTCCGACGAAGTCAAAACCACAGGGCAAGGTGATGGTCTGCTGAATATTGGTCCAGTCGATATAGTAGACAGCGCCATTCATCGTGAGTCGGTGTTCGAGCCATTCGGTCTTCGCGCCCAATTCGTAATTCCAGATCGAATCGGGTCTATACGCCGTCGGCGGAGTCGAGAGACCGAGCGCGGCGAGACCTTCCGCGCAATTACTGGGGAACGGGTATAGCGGGCCGCCCTCGCGATAACCCTTTGCGACCGTGGTATAGGTCAGAATATCCGGCGTCATATGATAGGAGAGGCCGTACTTTGGGGTTGTCCCCCTCGCCTCGCTAGTATACGAACTCGCGGGCGTCTCAACCCCGCCATTGAAAATCCCGTTGATATACACGGTGTAGCGCTGACTCTGTTGGTAAAGGCGGTCACCGAGGGTTGCCTGTAGCCCGGGTGCCAAATCGATATTGAGGTCTCCGAACGCCGCTTTCTGGACATCAAGGAAGTCGTTCCAATTGTAATACACCGGCTCTGACCCAAAGGCCGCTTCGTATTGCGGTGGCGTCGGCCAGTTGAGGGTGCCGTACGCCACCGCGTGGGCATAAAACAATCCAACGACGCCGCGCACTGGGCCCCCTCCACCGGAGGCCCGCATTTCCTCTACGAAGTTATGATTACCTGCCTCGGCGTATAAGGTGGAAGGATAGACGGCCCCCTGCGGGAAAAAGAAGTAGAGATCTTTCGAGTCGTCCTCGGCGTTGAAGATATAGCGGTCCATATAGGACGTGGAAGAAGTCAGATGCACGGGGTGAACATCATCCTGCAGCGTCAGTGTGTACAACTGCACCTGGTCAGTCGATGGTTCGCGAACTAAGCGGCTCTGAATGGGGTCGATGAAGGTCCCCGGTGGCGCATCAAAGGTAAATGGTGCGCCCAGGTCCGTATGCTGATAGTACGCCGCGAGGGTTGCTGAGAATTCATCGGTGGGTTTCGCCTCGATCGCGATGCGTCCGCCAAATGTTTGTTCTGTATTGATGTCCCTGTCCACCGGGCCCGGAAGAACGGCGAGATAGTTGTGGGGATCGGTCGGATACTGATCGATGTAGCCACTATTGTTACGATCAAACATCATGGCGCGAACAGCCAAGTATCCAGGAATCAGCGGTTGGTTGATGAGCGCATCCACCTCCTCGTTAGGGCCCCCACTATCAGTGTCGGAAGCGGTGATCTTGGCCGTTACGTGTTCTTCGGTCAGATTGGGCTGATTCGTTATATACCGCACGGTCCCTCCGAAGGAGCTCGCACCGTATAGCGAGCCTTGCGGCCCTCGCAAGACCTCGACTCGATCCAGGTCGAAGAGGGCTGGATCCATGTCGAAGTTGGTTGGCTGCACTGCATTCCCAATGCCGATCGAGAGCGGCGTGTCATCGAGATAAAAGCCGACCGTATTATTGCCGGATAGACCGCGCAGGGTGATCGTATTTTGGCCCGGCGCTGCAGAAATGATGGTGAGCCCCGGTGTTTCCCTTCCCAAGTCTTCCAATGTCGTCGCGCCGGTCTTTTCTATCGCATCCGCGGTGATAACCGCAATGCTCATTGGGGTGTCCTGTAAGCGCTCGGTCGTCTTACGGGCCGTAACGACGATGTCCGGGATTTCAGATCCATTGGAATCATCTGCCAGCGATCCACTGACAGCCCCCGTTGTCACTTGAGCGATCGTAGTCGAGATCTGTAATAGCGTCGCAAAGATCGAGATCGCGACAAGTGTCATCGGTTGCGACCCGACTGCCTTCATGTTTCTTCTCCAAAATGACCTAAACCGACTGACCGCGCTCGATCGTACTTCGCCTACCTAGGGAAGCTCTGCACAGGCGGATGCGCGAGCGGAAAATAAAATGAATGAAAGAGGAAAATTCATAGCAAAGAGCGCGGCTCAAGTCGCAGCAACGCATTTGCGCCGCTCGTCTGTCGCTTTTTGGATATCCTCATCTTCACAAGGCGTACGTCCACTGCGATGGCAGCAATCGTCGTCTCATCAGATACAGATTCGCGAGCGCGAAGGCCGTGAACAGGCGCGCCGTATTCTTCGCCAGTCCGCGGTAGCGAACTTTGCTGAAGCCCCACAGGCGCTTGACCACGTGGAAAACATGTTCGACGCGGGCCCGAGCCGCGGAGCGGCGACGGTTGATGAATCTCTGGTGCTCGCTCAAGTGACGCGAGCGTCGATTGACCCGGTAACGGATACCCTTGGCCAGGGCAGCTTGACGATGCGCTTCGCTCCAGTACGCCTGGTCGCCGAACACCTCCCGCTCCTCGCCATGCAGCAACTCGGGCATCTGAGTGATGTCACTCACGTTCGCCGCGGTGGTGCTCAGACTGTGGACGATGCCGTGTCGGTCGGTGCCGATGTGCGCCTTCATGCCAAAGTGCCAGTCTTTCCCCTTCTTAGTCTGGTGCATCTCCGGATCACGCGCCTTCTGCTCGTTCTTCGTCGAAGGCGGCGCGGCTATGATCGTCGCATCGACAATCGTCCCGGACTTCAGCAACAACCGCTTCTCTTCCAGAAGACTGCGGATCTCGGCGAAGATCCGTTCCGTCAGGTGATGCTGCTCGAGCAGATGCCGAAAGCGCAGGATCGTCGTCTCATCGGGAATATCGTGTCCCATCAGCTCGATCCCGGCGAAGCGGCGCATCGACTCGATGTCGTACAAGGAGTCCTCGGCCTGCGGGTCCGACAGATTGAACCAGTTCTGCATGAAGTAGATCCGCAGCATCTGCTCCATCGGCTTCGGCTGCGTGCCGTTACCCGCTTTCGGGTAATGCGGCTCGATCAGCGCCAGCAATCTCGACCACGGAATCACCGCGTCCATTTCGGCCAAAAATCGCTCACGTCGAGTGATCTTGCCCTTCTTCTCCCACGCAACCGAGGCAAACGTCGTTTGCTTCATGAATTTGTCAGCTCCACCGCTGCTGCTTACTGCACACAGTATCGGTCATCTTGGGGTACCTGTGCAGAGCTTCCCTAGTGCATCGGAATCCATCGCCGCTGCCGCGGCACCTCTCTTCATCGGTCCCTCAATGTGTCTGCAGGGTCCGCGAATCCGAGCACACTTGCACCGCAGTATTGTTGTTGAGAGGAAGACTAGAGAAATACTCCGGTGTCACGCAAGGCTGCAGTTCAGCGATTATTACGCCCCTAACGCGGGGTGGCTACGTCTTTTAGGACGTCGACGAACGCTCGAAGCCCAGCCGGAACTTGACGGTGCCCGGGATAGTACAGGCACAACCCTGGAAACCGCGGGCACCAATCATCAAGCACCAGCGAAAGTTTTCGGCTCGCAAGCGCTTCACTCGCGGCGCGCTCGGGAACAAGAGCGATCCCGAGACCTTTGATCGCGGCATCCAACATCAACCTATCCTCATCCAGCGTGAGCATGCCAGGTACGTCAACGTCTGCCGATTGGTCGCGGCGCTCAAACTCCCAGTGGTAAATCCTGCCATTTCGCATTCGATAGCGAATGCACGACTACAGGAGTTTCCTGCGGCAATTGGGAGCCCAGGGGCAGTAAGCCGATCTGTCGGTGCCTCGAGCGCACAGGGCA
>JBEKYO010000249.1:0-10335 GCA_049510875.1 Steroidobacteraceae bacterium | reverse complement strand
CGCGCAGCAACGTCCAACTTGGCCGGACGGCCAAGTTGTCGAACTCCCGGCCTCCTGGTTCGTAGTCGCATAGGCGATTTTATAGGTTCTTATTTTTCAACTACTTAGCAGGCCCGCCCTCACTCAAATCAGGCGCCGTAGCGCACGAAAAGGCATCAAACGCTACGTTTTCGCTACGGTGCCCAGCGCTCACAATTGGTAAAGTTACGGAATCACTCGTTTCCACGAGACTAGGGCGCAATGACAGTGGCCATCAAGCAGCGAGCACATGAATTGATTGAAGCGTTGCCGGACGACGCAACCTGGCAGGATCTGCTGTACGCGTTAGAGCTGCGAGGCGACGTCGAGGCCGGGCTCGCCGACGCGAAGGCTGGGCGCGTCACTGAAGTTGAGGAGCTGCGCCGGGACTACGGGTTGCGCCGATGAAGCAAGTGACCATAAAGCGATTCGCCAGCGTGTGGGATGCAATTGAAGGCACGCCTGAGAAAGCGGAGTACTTGAAGCTTCGGTCGTCGCTGATGATCACTCTGAGGGGGCGTTTGGCCGGTACTGGTCTCAGTCGGGCGCAGATCGCTACGCTTTTCGGCGTTACTCGACCTCGTGTCTCAGATCTTATGCGCGGGAAGATCGACGTGTTTGGCTTGGATGCGCTTGCGAGCATGGCAGCGGCGGCTGGTCTGCGCGTCAAGCTCAGCGTTCGAAAAGCGGTTTGATTCGTCTATTGGACCGCCGAGCTGGTGGGACCTCTACGGGCAGCGGCTCGCCCGAACGATTTCCAGGCGTGACCAAATTGGTGAGATTTGCGATTGGTGTATATTACTGTAATATACACCAATGGTCGATCTCTCGAAGGTCATTGGCTTCGAATGGGATGAAGGTAACGCCAGGAAGAATGAGCACCACGGCGTTTCGATGGCTGAGGCCGAACAGGTCTTTTTCAATGCCCCGTTGCTGGTGCTGGCCGACGCCAAGCACAACGAGACCGAGTCGCGCTTTCATGCTCTCGGCAAGACCATTGAAGGGCGGCGGTTGCACATCACCTTTACCTTGAGAGGTGCCGACCAGCTCATTCGAGTGATATCGGCTAGAGACATGCATCGGAAGGAGCGCGTGATTTATGAGCAAGCGACTTAAGACGATCCCCAAGTTTGCTAGTGAGTCCGCGGAACGAGCGTTCTGGGAAAAGAGCGATTCAACGGGGTATTTGGATTGGAAAAAAGCTCGGCTCGCTGTGCTTCCAAACCTGAAGCCGTCTACCCAGACGATCTCGCTGCGGCTTCCGCAGCATCTTCTTGATTCGATCAAGACAGCCGCCAACGCTCGCGATGTGCCTTATCAATCGCTGATCAAGGTGTGGTTGCAAGAGAAGCTGCAGGGTTCATGAGAGGCTGGAACGGCGGCTTCCGCGACCCCCGGCTACGATAGGAGACTCAGTGCCGGAAGGCACCCGCAGCGAATAGCGCGCCCGAAAACGCGAAGAGGAGCAGCCAAAAGGCTCTCAACAGATTGCCATTGATGATGGTGACGAACTCAATGCGTTCGTACTTCTCTTGTAGAGCCGGCGGTACTCGCGGATTGCGCCGGATCGCCATCAACATCAAATCAAGCCACATGAAGTCAGCGGGAAACGGAAACGGTAGGCGGCGGGCGTTGCCGGTCCTTTGCATTTCTTTAGTCGCTCGATACCAGGTGACGGCCATTACCAAGCACCACAGGCTGGCGATGCCGACGATGATCCGCAGAGCCACATGAATAAGCGGGAAGTCCATTCACTGGCGATTATCCCGGTTAGGCCGGCAAATTTCTAGCGGGCGGGTCTGGTGAGAAAATTGCCTCCCCCCTTAGCAGACTGTCACCGAGGTCAGCTCAGGGTCATCATGCCCATTCGCAGATGTGTGTGCTAAACCGCCACTGTCAAATCCGGCTGAATGGCAGTTTCCGAGCGAACAATCGGTCGCTAATCGGCCAACTCCGGCCGGCGGCGGCGGTGCCGATTTGATCGCCGCTAAGCGGTCACTCGCGACTTGGGATAATCTAGCTCGATGGACTCTGAGCACCTTGCGTATGAGGGTTTTCGCGCCTCGATGGCGCGTTGTTTAATTTTCGTCTTCGCGCTGAGCATTTCAGCTACGGCAGGTAGCGCTGAGCCGCCTCGCGCGCTTTCGGATGCGGTGCGTAATTACATTTATCAAAACATCACCGACGTCGTGTATGACGAAACGTTTCGTTTCGCTTTGGAAGACTTAAATGGCGACGGTCGCGCGGATGCCATTGTACTCATGTCGGAGCCTGCCTGGTGCGGCTCCGGCGGATGTACGATGTTCATTTTCCAGGGTGTAGAGAATGGTTTCGAGTTTGTTTCCAAGAGCACCATCACCGGCACGCCGATACGAATATCAAAAAAGACGGTCCGCGGCTGGCGGACGCTGATCGTTTTTTCAAAGGGAAAAGGAGACGTTGCATTGCACCTCAACAAGTCGCGCCAATATCCGCTCAATCCATCTACGCAACCGAAGGCTTCCCACGCCGAAATGGACGACGCTACCATTGCAATACATAGCTGATCCGACATGAGGGGATCGATCCGCTAAATTTCCGATAAAGTTTCCCATTAATAACCGGGAATGGGAACGTTGTTTCAATCACCCGGCTTTCGCGAGTAGCATCTAAAAACTACTAAATTGGACCGCGCCTTGTTTAAGAATTTTCTGATCAATCGAAAGGCTTGGCGGAACGGTTTGGTCTTACCGATTTATGTTCCTATGGATCTTCAAAATGTTCGTACCCTTCTGTCGGATGGACGCATTCAAGAGGCCGCGGCGGCGCTGCGGAAATTATCGTCGTTAGGTTCCAACTCGGCAGCCGCCCTTTTAGCGTATATGTGTCTACGCGATGGGTCTCTGTGCGGCTCGGATCGGGCTGCAGTCTCGGAAAAGTGCCTTGATTCCGCAAATCGTCGCAGTGGCTTCGCTCAATTCGTTGTGGGATGGTCTGAGCACGAGAAGGGCAACAACAAGCGCTTTGGATATTGGATGCTTCAAGCAGCAAAACAAGGATTTCCCCCTGCAATGGGAGATTTGGGTCGCATGTTCATTTCGCCGCTAGAAAAGAAGCAGCGCAATCCGAAGGTGTCGAAGCGTTTTTTTCTGTTAGCTATCCGCAACGGCCATATCTTATCGGTACAGATGTTTATGCACGGTTGTCGGCGAGGGGCGTACGGTCCAATATTTCGAGTGATCGGAATAGTCGGCTGGCCGCTCTCAGTATTGTTAACTTGGATAATGATGTGGTTTCGCCCGTTTGGCATTTCGGTGTTCGCGTACCCTTCGGGATCCAGTAGGCCCCTGTTCAAGACGGTGACTAAGCCGTGAAGTGGCTTCTTGTATCAGAGCCTTCCAGGTCGAAACTTCCACGATCCAGACATTCCCAAAAAGAGCCCAATACGCGCGAGTTACCGGACCGGTAGGTCTAGTGGTCATCACGTGCGTGCCCCGCCGCCCAACTAGCTAGGTTTGCATTGAGAAGCGCCTTGGTGTTGTCCCGCAACGCCACGCATATCTTAAGCATCGCGCGAAATTCCGCGCCCACAGAGTCCGGCATCCGACCTCCCTCGTTGGCCGCCCTCGCGATTTGATTAATGTTCCGGCCAATCGATCCCAGCTCAGCGATGCTGCGCTTGAGCGCCAGCAGCTCGTCCTTGGGTAGCGGCGTGAGCTGGCGCAAATGCGAACGCAACAGAACTGATGCATAGGTGGTCGGTCGCATGCCGAGGGCCTCGGCCCGAGCGTCCAGGAGCAACCTGTCCTCGGCTGTGAGGCGCACCAGCATCGGTTTGCCGGCACCATTGTTCCCAGGAGCCCCTCTCGTCGGCCCACGGATACTCTCCGACCGCAAGAGTTCGCTTTCGGCACCTGATGCGTCGCTGCGAGCTCGAATCTCGCGTATCACAAGGCGCCTGAGCCAAGTCGCTTCCGATAGGAATTCTCGATCCGCAATCACCTTCGCCTGGAGTTTCATCTCCGGCGAGACCCGCGTCTTCAAAGTATCGGTGCAACGCATTGGGGCCCATTTGGCCCCAATGCTAAGTCAATGGCTATCCTGCATAGATGGTTCTTTCACTCCTTGCGTGAGTTTCGCCGAAAATACCTCGAAACTCTCCCCGCCTAAGAGTGCCGCGACATCCCGATTCATTTCGCGACTGTTCACGACTGCGCTGAAAAGAAAGTGCGGGCTCCGTAAGAGTTTCCCCGAAAATACCGCGAAACCCTCCCCGACAAAATTCTCATCTTGCGTCATAGTCGATGCTAGAAAAGCGCCGATGAAATCGCTCGGAAGCACACATAACGATCTGTTCTGAAGCTAAGTAAATGTCATGCCGACTCGCACAAACGCTTCGCCATTGCTACAAGATTCCGCTCCGCTCTCGGGTCAGCTGCCGCTCGACTTCTCGAAGCTGCCACCGCAACGTCCAAAGTCGTCCAATGTCGTCCAAGCGGTTCCGCCAGCTGCCGCCCCCGCTCGGTATCTCACCCGCCGTGAAGCCGCCGCCTATGTCCGCTGCAGTCTCCGGTTCCTCGATGGTATGGGACTCCCCTTCATCCGCAAAGGCCGCTGCAAGGTCTACGACCGGATTGATCTCGATGCCCGGATGCAGGAGGATAAGTGCCGAGGGCGGGCCTGGAAGGAGACTTTATGGCCCGTGAACGTGGACTCTACCGCCGCAGGGATTCGCGGTTCTGGTGGATTGGCCTCGTTCTCCCGGATGGACGCCGCGTATGCCAAAGCACTGGGTGTATCAACCGCACCGATGCAGAAAGCTACGCCGTCCGCCTGAAGAACGAAGCGATTGAAGCCCGGCAGCAGGGGCTTCTCGGCATTTTCGTATGGCAGCAAGCGGTCGTGCGATATATCGAGGAGTTCGCCGACAAGAGGAGCCTCTCGGATGATAAGGATCATCTGAAAAAGCTCGATCCTTATCTGCGGTCCTTGAAGCTGGATGCGATCGACATGGCGGTGTTGCAGCCGTTCATTCGCGATCGCAAGTTGAAGGATGGTGTCTCGAACGCGACGGTCAATCGCGCACTCGAGGTGGTTCGGCGGATATTGAACGTCGCGCATCAGGACTGGCGATGGCTCAAAGGGGTGCCGAAGATTCGGATGCTGAAGGAACCCCGCCGGCGTGTTCGTTTCTTGAGGCGTGAGGAGGCTGACCGATTGATCGAGGCGTTGCCGGAGCACATGAAGCCGATTGTGGAGTTTGCGCTCTCGACCGGTTGTCGTGCGGGCGAGATCCTGGGGCTTGAATGGACCCGAGTGGATCTCGACCGGAAAGTGGCCTGGCTCGATCACGGCACGACGAAGTCAGGCGACGGTCGCGGTATACCGCTCAATGCGGACGCCATGGCAGCACTGGGAGCGACGCGGGGACAGCACCCGCGTTGGTGCTTCACCTTCTCAGGAAAACGCATCCAGAGGCACTATCTACCCTCCCTGACTATGTTGGGTAGGGTTGCGAGGACGATCGAGCCGCTCGGAAATTCCCGATCGGCTCGAGCGCAAGTGTTCTCAATGACCCGACATAGTTTCGATGCTAAAGGCTGTTGAGGAAGCTCAACAGCCGATCGCTGGGCCGAAATAGCCGTTGGGGTGTGTATAGCGGCGTTGTCTTCGCCAGGGCCTTCTCCTTCATCGCGAGGGTCGCCTCGAGATAGATTTGGGTAGTCTCGACCGACTCATGTCCCAACCACAGTGCGATGACGGCGCGATCAACGCCTGCCTCGAGCAACCGGAGTGCCATGGTATGGCGAAGCAGATGCACGGTGACGCGTTTTCCCCTGAGAGAGGGGCAGACGCCGGCGGCCTTTGCGGCGTACTTAACGAGCATGTACTGGACGCCGTGAACACTCAGTCGCTCGCCTTTCACGTTCGGGAAGAGCAATCGTCCATCGCCACGTGGCGGCTCGCGTAGCCAGGCTTTCAGGACGGCCACCGTGGGCTTTGCCAGCGGAGTGCAGCGCTCTTTGCGGCCTTTCCCGAGGACGCGAACGTGGGCACCGGTTGCGACCACCAAGTCATCACGGGTGGCGGCGGTGATCTCCGAGAGGCGCAGGCCCGTTTGGACCGCGGTCAGCATGAAAGCGTGATCGCGTCGTCCGATCCAGGTGCGCTGATCGGGGGCGCCAAGGAGAGCATCGACCTCCGGGCGCGTCAGGAAGCGGACCAGCGCTCGAGTGAATCGTTTACTGGGGATGGCGAGGACGCGCTGGATCTGCGCCGAGTGAGTCGGCAACTCGTATGCCATGTACCGAAAAAAGGAGTGGATAGCGGTCAAGCGGAGGTTGCGGCTGCGAACAGTCAGGCCCCGTTGCTTCTCGAGGTGATCGAGAAAGGTGGTGACCAGCGGCGCATCGATGTCTTCGAAGAGAAGCTGGCAGGGCGCCTTGTGCAGGTGTTCTTGGACGAACCTCAGGAATAGCCGAAATGTGTCGCGGTAGGAGCCGATGGTGTGAGGACTGACGCGCCGTTCCTGCATCAGCCGCCGGGTAAAGAACCGCTCCAGGAGCGGCGCCAAGTCAGTAGCGGGGCTCATGCGCGCTCCTCCCAATGTTGCTCGAGCCGCGAGACGGCCTCGCGCATCAGCCCGGGCAGCGCACTCAGATACCAGTAGGTGTCGCTCCAATGGACATGGCCGAGGTAAGTAGAGAGGGCCGGTAAGCGCCGCTCGGGATCTTCGCCCGCGCGATACCATCGGAGCAGCGTCATCGAGGCGAATCGATGTCTGAGGTCATGTAGTCGAGGCCCGTGGCGGTCAGTTGGACCGCGCAACCCAATCTTGCGGGAAATAGCGTGGAATGTTCGGCGCATATCCCCATCGTCCAGGCGGTTACCGCGGCTTGAGACGAACAAGTAGCTCGATACAGGGCGCTTCGCCCACAACCGCCGGCGCCGTTCGACGTAACGCGCGAGCACCCGGCAGGTCGAGGGGTGCAGCGGAACCAGACGGTCCTTCCCGAACTTGGCGCCGCGGATCGTGAGTACTCGTTCATTGAGGTCGAGGTCTTGGAGCTTTAGGTTCTGGACTTCGCTGACCCGCATCCCGGAGACACTCAAGAGGCCCAATAGGCAGTAGTACGTGTCGGGCTGCAATCCTTGGCGCTGGCATCTCGGAGCTGCGCGCAGCAACGCGCAGATCTCCCGGTCCGAATAGAGATACGGCCGGGCTCGCTTGGGGCGAAACGGCAAGAGCTCTTCGGGCGGAACCTCGGTGCGCGGATCTGTGGCACGTCGGTAGCGCGCGAAGGATCGCACGAAGCTCAAGTGCTGCGCCCAGGTTGGGAGTTGCGCGTCAGTTGGCTGCTTCGCCCAGGTGAGGGCTAACGGCACCGTGATGTATGAAGCGTGCTGCTGCTCCATGAAAGTGACGAAATCGACGAGCCTCGGAGCCACCCTGCGCAGCCGAAATCCGAGACTACGCCGCATGGCCAGGTACTCGTGCAAGGCCTCGCGCAGGGTGTTCATCGCGCACCTCCCGGCCAGGGAAGGGCGAGTGTCCGCAGAACCTCGAGATCGACCTTGGCGTAGATCTTCGTGGTCTCGGGGCTGCGATGACCGAGCAGCTCGCCGATCTCGGCGAGTGAAGCACCGTGGCGTAACATCTCGCTGGCCAATCCGTGGCGGAACTGATGAGCACCACGGGTGGGTGCCTGGACTCCGCTGCGCAGGAGCGCATGTCGAACGACGGTGCTCAGCGCGCTTGGCCCGAGGAATCCTCGCACCGGAGCCGTGGCACGAAGAAACACTCGCCGGCAGGGGGTGCGCGGTCGCCCATGCTTCAGGTACGCGACGATCGCATCTGCGACATCCTTGGGTAGCGGGAGTTGACTGCGCCGACCACCCTTGCCCCGTACAGTCAAGGAACTGGCGTTCCAATCGATGTCCTCCAACTCCAGCGAAACGATCTCTCCGGCACGCAGTCCGAGTCTCGCCAACAGGAGCAGAATCGCGTAGTCGCGCCGCCCAATGACGCTACGGCGATCGATGTGCGAGAGCACTCGGCGTACTTGATCCGGCGATATTGCCCGAGGGATGAGCGGCATCGACCAGCTGGCCACGATCGGCACCGCAGTGATCAAATCCGCGCGGATCTGGCCGAGGTAGCACCCATAGCGCAGGAAGGATCGCAGAGCAGTAGTCAGGAGCTTCGCTCGCTTGGCATGCAGGCGTGGTGCTCGTCGTCGCACGAAACTGATGATGTCCCCAGCGCACAGCTGCGACAGATCAACTGGTCCTGTGCCGAAGCGACCCTTGAGGAACTCGCCGGCGAATAGTACGTAGGTGATGATCGTCGGTGCTGCAAGCAGCCGCTCCTCGCGAAGGTAGCGCTCGAACTCTCGTGCACATCGCCCGGCGGCTGTAACGCTGTCCGAATCAATCCTCTCGGCTGCAATCACTCCCTGTTTGCACAGGTAGTCTCGAAACTGCCTCAGCCCAACTACATCGCCGGAAACCACCATCCTGCGTCGTCGACGGCATCGCAGGTAATGATCAGAATGCTGGCTCCGAATGTCCGGCGCTTGCAGTGCCCGCCTTCCAAGCCAGCGACTGAAATCGCACGCAATCCGGACCCGCTGCTGCAACGAGTCCAGCCGGTAGCCCTGAGCGACTACCCAGTCAGAGAACGGGCGAATGAATGCTGCGAGGGGTCCTTCCGGCGGTCGCATCAAAACCAACCGGTCGTTTACGGGGTACTTCACGAAAGGCTCCTCTCCCGGGATCGGGACTGACCAAAGGAGCCAAGACTATGTCTCTGCTTCGCTGCGGCAGCGGCGGAAAACCTAGGCCCGAACCGGGCTACCCGACATAGTCAGGGAGGGTAGATAGTGCTTGAGATCGTGAACCCTCACACGCCTGAATCCCTCCGGTGCGACAGTCCCATGCGCGCGCTCCCAAGCATCCGCCGAGCATTCTCTCGCGCTCCTCCATCCGGTGTTGTTCATCTTTTTAACGGGCACGGTGAGGCCGTCCTTTCTCCGTCGAACAAAAACGTACACCGGATGCATACCCCGCGCTTCCTCAATCACCGACCTGGCAATCCGATTTAGAACAACCAATCTCTCCTCGGTGTTCTTCACTTTTTCTCCTGGGATTACAAAAACCGAAGTGCCGAATTCAGGTATTTTCCTTTCCCATTCCCACCTCAAGCCACATACTTCCTCTTGGCGGCTTCCTGTATTCGCCTTATATAACGCCATACGCAGCAGATGGCTCGGCAATTGGCTGAACAAGAATTGTTCCTCGACAACCGAGAGAGAATGCGGTTTGCGTGCATCCGTAATACGAAACAGCTTGATCTTCGGCGCCATTTCCAACCATGTTGCCCCTTGCTTGTCCCGCCATTCGTCGGCCGCCAGTCTCAAGATTCGACGCACGGTCTCCAGTGACAGATTGATGGTCTTCGTCTTCACCCCATCCTTGTCCCGCTTCTCGATGAACGGTCGCAACGTGTCCATGTACACACGCGAGAGCAACAGATCGCCGATGAAAGGATCAAGCATGGCCAAATGCCTCTCATCGTCGCTGACGCTTTTCTTATGCTGGTTCTCCTTCAGATACTTCTGCGCCGCCTCTCGAAAAGTCCACAACGGCCGAACTCCGTAGAGTTGCGACTGGCGAACCCCTTCGATTCGGCTCGCCAATAGCTCCACCGCTTCGGTGAGGATGGTCGTTGCCGCACTCCCCCGGATTCGAACACCTCTGAACTGCTTATTTAAATGCCAAATCCGACCGCGTTTGGTCAGACCTGACGTCTTTCTGTTTCCCATTGGCTTTATCCTTATTAGATTGAGCCGCGGGATGCCCGTTGCGGGCACTATTGTCAACGAGGACCCGATATACGCCAGTATCCTGGTCACAAAGCGCACCTGTTACCGGATTGCAGAGGCCACGGGCGAGGAAGCGAAAAATTGCCAAAGCGTGTGTTGGGTCACTCCGATCGCAGTGTCACCGCGATTTACAATGGCTTCGCGTACGTGAAAGAAGTGAGCAGAGTCTGGGCGAATGGGCCAAAGAACTGCTTGCTCAAAAATCCATGACCTGCACATTCAGCCTACCTGCCTCAAAGGTGAACTGACGTCGATTGAGCACCGCCACGGATAGCCATGACACAGACTGATTCAAAGTTGCCGGCGAGGAAGAAAATTACGCGTAAGCTCTGGGCGGGCATCCTCGAGTTTGCAGAGGAGGACGTCCCCGCCGATCAGCGCGCCTTCAATGCGTTCGGAAAGTCAGTCGTCCTTTGGTTCGAGCATTCGAGGGAGCTCTATCGCTCCGCGCACT
>JBEKYO010000248.1:0-5700 GCA_049510875.1 Steroidobacteraceae bacterium | reverse complement strand
CGCTTTCGGGATCCAAAAACATGACCATACTCACAGTTATGGCGGCCACTGCTGCTTACCATGCATCAACCGCGTGTTGTTTGTTTCGAAGATCCAGAAGAGCACCTGAATCCCATGACCGACACCGTTAGGATTGAACGCCCCCTGTTCTCTCGCCGCCACAATGACAGCGGGGGCCGCGTCAAGCATGACTGTCAAGGAAACGCCGTCGTCGTGAAAACCCGGCACAGCGACACCCAGGAAGCCCCAGACATTTCACCGGTCGCCAACTCGATGGAGCCGACCATCGCCCATGCCGGGCAAGTCCCGCACAAGCGACCTTAGGCAGGCCCGCGGGCGCAAAAAAGATCCCATCCCCTTCATGCTCCTGCTCGGTTCGCGTGCTCACCCCACAATGGGCGCAACGGTAGCTCCCACGCCAAAGGATACCGGGGTGCAATCACGGCTCATCGGCGGGGTCCAGCACTTGGTGCTTGAGCAGCATCCGGACTCCGCTCGCCCAGCCGTCCGGGCCTCCCGCGAAGTTGGCCTCCTGTTGATTGAGGATTTTGCCGGTCTGAGCGTCACTGATGAGAACCTGTACATAGTAGTCGGTCTGCGTGACTCTTCTCACCACTCCTATAAGGGCCTGTTCGGCGCCAGCCTGCAACGCGATCCCGCCCTCACACCCGTCGCAGTTTCGCAGCGACTTTGCCTTGACGGGCTCTGCGTCGACATGGCTGACGTCCACGAGAATGAAGCGTCCCGACTGCGCCAATATCCGCCGCGCCTCGCTGCTGACTTTCTCCATGACGGCCTCGTTACTGGTGGTCTGGCCCAGGAGCGCGGCCGCAGGGCTGACATCGTCCAGCTCGAAATCAAAGACGGCGAGCTTGACCACTGACGGCCTCGGCGGGGGCGGGTCAACCGGAGCACCGAGCGGGCGGACGCATTCGGCATAGCCGCTGACCGGATTGACGATCGCCTCCTTGCACAGCGCGGCGGGTGCAGGGGGCTCGCCTGCGGGACCTTCGCTCGACAGGGCGACTCCCGAGTACGCGAATATCGCAGCGCTCAGCAGTGTCAAGCTGGCAATGCCCGTGATTTTCAATTCTTGCATGTTAGTTTTCCCCGCAAAGTATAGTCGATCCCAGCGGCCGCCAATGTTCCCGACCCGCGAGTGTCCGCAGTTCCTGTCCGCGGACAGTGTCCGGGAACGGTGGACGACAAATCCTCCGCCGACATTCCTCGTAAAAACCCCGACTTACCGCGAATCGGCGCTTGGCATGCGCCTTGCTTTAGGAAAGATAAGACCCTCAAAACGGAAACCGCTCCCCGGGTCTTATGGTTTCGCCGCAACTCACTACACAGGAGATCTACGATGAACACTGTTGCCACACCGCGAACTTTCGGAACCGGAATTACCTTCGCCATGAGCTTGGTGGCAGGCTGCCTGCTCAGCACGCTGAGCGTGCCGGTGAATGCCGCGTCGATCGACCCTGCGCCGAGTCTCGTCGTCAAGTATGACGCCCAGAGTCTGGCCACCGAGAACGGCGCCCGCACGCTCTATCGCCGGCTCGCGGCCGCCGCGCGTCAAGTCTGCCCCGAGGAATCCGGTCGGGATCTGTCACGCCTCGCAGCCGCACGCCAGTGCCAGGAAGAGTCCATCGCGAGGGCGGTGCGTCAAATCCATAATCCTCGACTGGTGAAAATTCTGGTTGGCAGCGCCAACCGCGGCTGATTTGGCTTGCGTTCGAACGGCCGCCGCAGGACGGAATGGATGAAGTTCCGTCCTGCGCGCCGGTCATTTCTACTTGGCTTTCGAATCGCGAGCAGCCGCCTCGGGCGTGTCGTCCGCTTTTCGCCAGGTGGAATCTGGATCGAATTGCTTCATCGAGGCCGCGATGGCATCGGTCGTTTTGCCAAGATCCTTCTGATACACCACCCCGTCGCTGCCGACGATGAACGTCATCACGCCGGATGAGCGGTATTCCGCCGGATAGGCAACGAATGCGAATCCCGCGGTCATCTTTCCGTCTACGACGTAATGCTTTGCCCCGCCCGGGGCATTTTTCCCCTGCATCGTGAGGATATGGAAGTAATAACCGCGGTACGGAGTCGGAGCGCCGCCTCTTCCAAGATCGTAACCTCGCGCGACGGCGTGTGCTACCAGTGGGCCGATGGGACTCGGAGGCTCGCCCGCGGCCACCTTCCAATAAAGACCGTTATGTTGCCCTTCGTCGCTGAAGATGGCCTGGGCATACTCCGAGTGCTGCGCGTCGTGATATTCCAGTTCCGCCGCCGCGAGCTCCCGGCAGACGCGAATGCTCGACATTTCGTTCCGGCCGATGCGCCGATACAGGATTTCGCTCTTGCCCGCCTCGGTGTCGAAATACCACACGTTGGCGTGGTGCACGAGCGGTATGGGCGTGGGCCAGTTCCTGGCGCCGATGTATAAAATAGTGGTTCCATCCGGCTCATTCACCAGACGGTGCATCTCTAGATATCTCTGCACGAAATTAGCGCGAGCATGCGCATCCTCGGCCTCGTCCCCCGAGGAGATGATTTGCCTTGCGTCGGGACCGAGGAACTCTTGCAGCGCCTTTTCATCGTTACTCTGCATTGCCGCGACCAGCGCGTTGCTTGCCTGTTCCGGCGACGAAAATGTCCTCTGGCCGGGCGGCTGCGCCAGGGTGGCGGCGGGCACGCACCCGAGCAGGATTGCAAGCGCGGCCAAGTCACGCAGCATGGTCGAATACCATGTATCGATGTTCAAATTCATTCGCTGCATGGGGCATCTCTCCACATCGAAGTTCCTGGGGTCAGCGCTACCATGACAGTCGATCAATGCCGCCCGCCGCCGCCGCCCCGAGGCGCGCCGCCACCGAAGCTCGCGCTCCCGCGTGAGGAGAAGCTGCGTGTAGCTCCTCCATGGTCGTAGCCGCTCAAGGCGCCGGAGCGAACGCCGCTTTCGCCGCTCGGCTCGGCGTATCCTCGAGCCGCCTCGGCACTTTCTCCGAAAGGTCGGGCCGCTGAGGCATCGCCTCGGGGCTCTCCCGGATTTCTTGGATCTTCGCCCGCGCGTCCGGCTAATCCCGCGCGATTGGCGCTGATTCCGTGCTGCACATCCCTTGCTACGCCGGGCGCGCCTCCGCCCCGGTAATAGCTGTTTCGATTATAAAACGTGTTACTCCGCGAGTAATATCTGCCGTGGTTATAGAGTGGGAAGCGGTTGCGCCAATCGAACCCCCAATGACCCCAACCCCAGCCGAAGGCCCCTACGAAACCGATGGCGAAGCCGACGCCGAAGGTAAGGTACGGGCCGTCATACCAGATTCCGGGGTACGGGTACCAACCGGGCCACGCCACCAAGGGAGCACCATAAATCAACCATGGATCGTACGCCGGAACGTAAACCACCTCGGTGCTCGCCGGCTGAATAACAATCGTCGAACCCTGGTCGTCCACCGTCTGCTGGGGCGTGGTCCGCAGATTGCCCGCCGCCTGCGCCCGTTGGCGCATCGCCTGTACCGCATCCATCACATCCTGTTGCTGATTGAAGAAGGCGTCGCCAAGCGAGGAGGTCCAAGAAAGATTCTTGTCCATATTGCCGAGGACTGACGGAAATGCGGTGAGCGCTTTGACGCTCGGGTCCCAGGGTTGTGGGTCTACAGCCTGACCCAAAGCGTCACCCTTCAAGTCGGGATGCGCTTGCAACCATCTGTCGGCCTCGACGACTTGTTCGGGAAACGTAGACGCCGCCAGGATCTGTGCCACCAGTGAATCCGGGTACAGCGCTATCGGCGCGACCAGCTGCTGCAACTGGTCGGGAGACTGTTGAGAGTGCGGGGGGGCTTGTGGGGCCGGCGGGGCTTGCGCGTCCTGATCGGCCATCAAGGTCCGAGGCCAAACCGCGAACACGATAGCCGACGACAACAGGGACACCAGAATCTGCGTGCCCAAGCCGGACCTTGGGTACCCGGCGGACCGCTGGACGATATTCATGATCTTAAACGCCCTCCTCGCTTCGCTGCGCAATCTCACCCCTCGGGTTTCGGACACGCCTGACCGGATTATACCGGAAGCGACTCTCCCCATGCGGGCACGCATATGCGTCCGTGCGCACCCGCCAATGGATTCAGCGAGGCGCGTTCACCCCGGTCGTTGGGTCCACCGGCGCGGGCTCCGGCGCCGCAGGCCGCGGGAACACTCGTCTTTGCGCCTGCGCCTCGCTGCGCTCACCCAAGCGATGCTGCAGAAGCCAGAGGGGAAACTCGGCGTCCGAGTACGCCCTGTCCCAACAGCTGTGCCCGACACCTTCGTATTCGTCGAAGCGCACCGTGCCGCCCGAGCGCTGCAGTGCCTCGAACATCGCGCGCGCATCGCCGATGGGGACCGTCTTGTCGTCACTGCCGTGAAACATCCACACGGGTGTCGTGCCGATCTGCGCCGCGCTTCTGCTGTAGATATCGGGTGAACGCATCTCTCCGTCATCCCACGTGATGCGAATGCCGCCGGCAACCGGCGCAATCGCGGCGAACCGGCCGGGGAATTGCGCGGCGAGGCGCCAGGTCCCGTACGCACCCATGGAGAGTCCGGTCAGATAAGTGCGCGTGGAATCACCCCAGAATTCCTTGATCTCCGCGTCGAGCTCTGCGAGTGCGATGCGTGCGCTGGCGTTCTGCCTCCAGAGCTGCTCGGACGGAATTTGAGGAAACACGACAATGAACGGAAAGCGTTCCGAATGATTCCGAAGGGCCGTCCCGAGACCGACCTCGGTGGGAAGCAGACCGTCGCTGCCGCCCTCGCCGGAGCCGTGCAGAAAGAGGATTACCGGCCATTTCGCGTGCCTGGTCCGAGTCCATTCGCGCGGCACATACACGGCGTACCGGTAGTACCCGCCATTCAGTTTCAGCGTACGGTTCAGAAAACCGGTTTCGTGACCCCAGGCGAGCGGACATCCGGCGAGTTGCCATACCAGCGCCAATGCGCACGGGTAGTAGCGCCGCGCGCGCTCCGTGAGCAGCCAGCGTGACACCATGCTTCTTGATTCCTTGTGCTTTGGACGGCTTTTTCCCATGCCGGTTGTTGCGTTGCAAGCGCCGCGTCAGGCGGCGCTTTGCAGCATTCGGTATCGCCGCCCGAATAATGAATTTGCCGTAATCCATGTCCGCAATATCGAAGCATCGACGTTCTCATCCAATGGAGACACGGCAGATTCTGGGGTGGGGATAGGTGGGAACATGAAGAGACTCTCATTCCGCATGATTCTTTCCACAGCTGTGCTGTCGATCATGCATATGGCAGCGATGGCTCCCCCGGCAGCGCCAATGCCCGCACCTGCAGCAGACAAAACGTCACTAGCATCTCGAAAGAGCCTAAGTTTCTCAACGGCGAGCTATGCCGGATCCAGTCAATCCACTATCTTCACCGACCACTGAGGGGTCATTTTGCGACCTATGGCATCTGCACGTGGACGGCGCCGGCCGCCCGATGGATCGGCACCGCGGGTTCGGGCCGGTCGTCGCATCCGAATCGCTTGACTTGAATCTCCTTGAACACATCTTCCAACCGGTTCGCCACCTCGAGCAGTAGTGGCGTCGGAATGTCGAGTGCGGGTTCGATGCGAATGGTTCGCGCTTTGGAATAGGTTCCCGCGACCAACACACCGCGGCGAAACAACGCCGCGGCACATTCGTAGCCGATCGCGTCGGAGGGAAA
>JBEKYO010000247.1:0-5722 GCA_049510875.1 Steroidobacteraceae bacterium | reverse complement strand
ACAGACGGGATCATCGATCCTCTCGGGGATGGCGGTTATCTGACCGGCCACCACTGTGCCGATGGTCCGTGCCACCACGGAACCGTGATCCGTCACCATTTTTTTCGTGCGCCGCCGCAACCTGTAGCGCGACAATCAGGATGGTAAAGCGCGTCAATCAGGATGGTAAGTTTTTGGCAGGTCGGATTTCGGAGCTTTCGCACCGGATTTGACCGCCAGAAGGCGATTTTGGACCTATTTGGGGTCCGACTCGTCGGTGATCGCAGCCGATGGGGTATTGAGGAGGTGTTCCCAAGTACGGAGTACCTGCCTTATGCCCGGTCGACACATCAACGATCACCAGATGAGGCTGTACATGAAATCCAGATTGACCGAGACGAAGCCGGCGGCGGCGGCCCAGGCGGCGATGAGCCTGATGAGCGCCTACCGCATCGAGAGCGACCCCCGATTACCCTCACAAAAGGCCCTGCCCCGCGGCCGGCGCCGACCGGACCCGCTGATCGAGATTTTTGATCCTGAAGTCGTGCCGATGCTGCAAGCCGCGCCGGGTTTGCGCCCCATCGCGATCTTCGAGGAGATGCAGCGTCGTCACCCGGCGTTGCCGGACTGCGTGCGCCGCACCCTGGAGCGGCGAATCCATCACTGGCGGGCGCTGAACGGCCAAGATCGGGAGGTGATCTTCCGTCAGGTGCAGGAGCCGGGGCGGATGGGATTATCGGATTTTACCGAGATGGGCGATCTGGTGGTGCGAGTCTCAGGCATCGAACTCGATCACCGCCTGTACCATTTCCGCCTGGCCTGCTCGGGCTTCGAGCACGCGCACGTGATCTTGGGCGGGGAGAGCTACGTGGCCTTGGCCGAAGGGCTGCAGAATGCGCTGTGGGCCTTGGGCGGTGCGCCGCTCGAGCACCGCAGCGACTCATTATCGGCGGCGTTTTGCAATCTCGATGCCGACGCCCGCGAGGACCTGACGAGTCGTTACGATGCATTGTGCAAGCATTACCACATGGAACCGACCCGCAATAACCGCAGCATCGCCCATGAGAACGGCGCGATCGAAAGCCCTCACGGGCACTTGAAGAACGCGATCCGCGATGCGCTGCTGATGCGCGGTACGGTGGAGTTCGCGGACTTGGCGGCCTATCGATCCTTTATCGATGAAATCATCGGCCGCAAGAACGCCCGCAACTTGAAGCGTATCGATGCCGAGCGTGCTGTGCTGCAGCCGCTGCCCGACATCCGCACCGCCGATTACGAGGAAGAGCTGGTCTACGTGACCAGCTCGGGCGGCTTCGTGCTGCGCAAGGTATTTTATACCGTGCCCTCGCGCTTGATCCGGCATCGGCCGCGGGCGCGTCTGTATGACGATCGCGTGGAACTCATCGTCGGCGGCACGCGCGTGCTCACTCTGGTGCGTGGCCGGCCTGGCCGGGACGGCAAGCACGGTCATGTGGTGGACTATCACCACGTGATCCACGCGCTGCGGCGCAAGCCCATGGCGCTCTTGAACCTCGTGTACCGCGACCAACTCTGGCCGCGCGAGGCGTATCGTCACATGTTCGATCACCTGCGCGAGCGGCTGTCCGCGCGCGCCGCCTGCAAACTGATGGTGGAACTGTTGAGTCTCGCCCACGACCGCGCGTGCGAGGCCGAGCTCGCCAGCATGTTGAGCGCCGACCTCGACGCCCATCGGCTGCCCGACCTCAACGAGCTGCGCACGCGCTTTGTGCCGGATCTGGCGAGCCTGCCGCAGGTCAGTGTGCATCTCACACCGCTGAAGTTGTACGAGGCGCTGAACGACTCGTGCATCGGAGCAGCGGCATGAAGGACACCATCGACACGACACGCCTGACGCTGCTGCTGAACGAGCTGCGCCTGCCGGCCATCAAACACCTGTGGGAGAAGTTCGCCGAGCGCTCCGACAAGGAAGGCTGGACGGCGGCCCGTTTGCTGATGGCGCTCGCCGAACACGAGATCGCCGAACGTGACCGGCGACGCATCGAACGCCATCTCGGGGAAGCGAAGCTCTTGCCCGGAAAGACGCTCGAGAACTACGACTTCGAGGCGGTGCCGATGATCTCCAAGGCGCAGGTCTCGGCGCTGTGCGCCGGCGACGGCTGGCTCGAGAAGGGCGCCAATCTGTTGCTGTTCGGGCCACCCGGTGGTGGCAAATCGCATCTGGGCTCGGCAATCGGACTCGCGCTGGTGGAGAAGGGCTGGCGGGTGCTGTTCACCCGCACCTCTGAACTGGTGCAAAAGATGCAGCGCGCCCGCCGCGATCTTGTCCTCGAGGCGCTCATCCAGAGTCTGGATCGATATCACTTGGTGATCTTGGACGATCTCGTATACGTCGCCAAGGACCAGGCGGAGACCTCCGTGCTGTTCGAGTTGATCAGCACCCGCTACGAGCGCCGATCTTTGCTCATCACGGCGAATCAACCCTTTGGAGAATGGGGGAAAATCTTTCAAGATCCCGCCATGACCCTCGCCGCAGTCGATCGTCTCGTGCATCACGCGACGATTTTTGAAATGAACGTGGAGAGCTACCGGCGGCGGGAGGCGCTCGGTCGAAAGAAACGAAGCGGCGCAGGACGGCCCGCAAACTACGCGACGGTCAAGAATGTGGCGGCGGTGACGCCGAGCGACAATCAACCGGCGACATAGCAATCCAGGGGGGATACCAAGCCCCAGGGGTCACGACAGATCGTGGCTCCTGGAGCTTTACACTCGGTCGCCGCAAAGACAAAACAAGAAAAACATTGGAACTTCTGCCGCCTGCGGCGGCAGACCGCGCCTGTATGAAAGGTTAGAGAAAGATCAAAGAGCGGAACGCAGAGCTTGCCAGCGACAATCAACTACAGCATGATCCGAAAGCCGCGTGATCCCTTACCAGCTTGATTGACGCGAGCCTACCATCCAGATTGACGCGCGATACAAAAGCTAGCCGTCGGCGATGGCCAGCCTGTCTGGCGCACCTCCATCACCAGGCTGCCACAGCGAGAGAAGATGGCTTCGCCCCTGAAGCTCTTCCGGGGCCGCGTGATTGCCGTTACGGCGGGCTACATCGGCGACCGGTCGCCCTATCAGGGCCATGTCGCCATTCTCGACGGCAACTCCGGCAAGCTCCTCCAAGTGTGGAACTCGCTGTGCAGCAACCGCACCGGGCTGCTTGAGCCTGCCTCCTGCCCGCAAACAAAATCGGCCATCTGGGGGCGTGCGGGCGCTGTGATCGATCCCAGCACCGGCGACATCTTCATCGCCACCGGCAATGGCGAGTGGAACGGCACTACCGACTGGGGCGACTCGCTCATCGAGATTGATGCCAGTGCCATAAAAATGCTGGGCAACTACACCCCGGCCGATACCGAAGAACTGAATGCGCGTGATCTCGACCTGGGCTCGAGCTCGCCCGTGCTGCTGGGCGGCGACCTGATCGCCCAAGGGGGCAAGGATGGCAAGGTCCGTCTGCTCAGCCGCAAAGCCATCGCCGGCGACGGCCCCAATCAGGACCACGAACTGCAAACCGTTTCCACTCCCAGCGGCACCGATCTGTTCACCCAGCCTGCGGTATGGGAACACGACGGCCAGACCTGGATGTTCGCCGCCGACAACGGCGGCACCGCAGCTTGGGCGCTGGAGAATGACAAGCTTCAGGAAAAATGGAAAAACGCTACCGGCGGCACCAGTCCGTTCGAGGCCGGCGGCCTGCTGTTCGTGTACGCGCGCGAGGGCGGACTGAACGTGTATGAAGCGACTTCGGGCAACCATATCGCCACGCTGCCGTGTGGCCCCGGCCATTGGAACAGCCCCATTGTGCTGCAGGGCGAGATCATCCTCCCCGAAGGCAACGCCAACGATCACGCCACCAGCGGCGTGCTGGATATTTGGAGCCTGCCCAGTGGACACTAGCTGCCGCCGTCTTGAAAAAAACTGCAGGGAACACACGAAAGCCGTGACAATGTCCAACGAACGAGAATTATTCACCCAGAGGCTGCATCTGCGTTGCCCGGTTGAGGCCGATGCCTCGGCGATTATCGCCATTGCAGGGGATTGGGACGTGGCACGAAGACTCGGCCGCGTACCACATCCTTATACGCAAGCAGATTTTCGCTTCTTCATAGAGCGCGTCGTTCCAAGCGAGCCAACCTGGGCCATCGTGGTTCGGCGGAGCGCCGAGCTGGTCGGAGTGATTGGCCTGGTTCCACATGGCGAAAGCCGAAGCGCGGAGCTCGGCTATTATGTTGGGCGGCCGCACTGGGGCCACGGACTGGCGACCGAAGCTGCGCAAGCCATCGTGCGCATGGCTCTTGAGGAATACGGCTACGCGAAGCTCACATCGGGATATTACACCGATAACCCAGCGTCAGGCCGCGTGCTAGCAAAGCTCGGCTTCAAGGCCGTTGGCCGTTCGAATCGCCATTGCCTCGCCGAAGGGAAGGATAAGCCGTCGATCGAAGTTGAACTAATGGCCTGAACGTCGCAGAAGCACATGCGAGTGCGCCCAAGCAGACAGCGACGGAGGGCAAACTCTGGGTCGGTAGATCGCGTTCGACGTTCGACGGCGCCCGAAGCGCCATCGGCGACTGCTTGGCCGATGCGGTAAACTCCCGGAATCGACGCAATCCTGCCTGTCGCGAACGTCAGCTATCGGGAAGTGAAATCTCCACTGCGTTAGCGCAAAAATGAAAAAACCGGCGCATGGCCGGGTCTCTCATCCGCCAGTAGGCAGTGTCCTAGCGTTGCGCGACCAGCTTGTTCCCCGCCTTCAGTTCCTCGATTACTGCGGCCAGTTGCTGCTTCAGGTCATCCACCTCGGCGACCTTTTTCTCAAGTGCACCGATCCTCGCGGCATCTGCCTCATGTTGCGCTACCAATGCGCTGTGTTCTCTCTGCATCTCATTGAGCAGCATCGGTGCAAGCTCGTCGTAACGAACGCCGTCGATGCGGCCGTTCTCGTCCCTGACCACAAGTTCCGGGTATGCCTTGGCCACTTCCTCCGCGATCAACCCATAGCGCAGCTCGCCCTGCTGATCGTTCTTGTAGTGAAACGTCACAGGTCGCAACTCCTGCAGCTTTTCCGTTGCCGATCCCATCGTCGCAATGTCCGTCTTCAGGCGTTCCGAGGAAGCCACCACGCCGAGTTCCCCATTCGAGCCAATCACAACGGCAAGGCCGCTGACCGTGGTATTGCTGTAAATGCCCGCGATGAACGTCTTCTTTTGCGTCCCCTCGGTGCCGATCTTGATCACCTTGTTATCGGCAGCCGCACCCACATTGCCGATGTGTATGTTGTTGCTGCCGATGGTCACGTTGTAGCCGGCCTCGTATCCCAACGCGATGTTGTCAACGCCCGTCGTATCGTTGGACAGCGCCTGATAGCCAATCGCCGTCATGTTACCCGGTACGGTGGTATTCGGAGACTCGGCTACGAGATTAACGTTCTGTAAAGCCCCCGACCCAACGGCGACCATGTTGCTGCCGGTTGTGTTCGCTTCGAGCGCGCTAATCCCCACGGCGGTATTGCCGGAGCCAACGGTGTTGGCGGAGAGCGCGCTACCGCCGGTTGCGGTGTTGCTGTAGCCGGTCGTGTTATTGAAGAGGGCGCCATTCCCGTTGGCCGTATTGTAGCTGCCGGTCGTGTTGTAGTTAAGAGTGCTGCTGCCGGTGGCGGTGTTGCCGTTGCCGCTAGTGTTGTAGTTGAGCGCAGAGCTGCCGACGGCGG
>JBEKYO010000246.1:0-5771 GCA_049510875.1 Steroidobacteraceae bacterium | reverse complement strand
GTGGTGTCGGGAAATTGCACACCGACGACGGTAATCAGCTTATTTGCCATGGGGCCGAAAGCGAACTTCAGTTTCAATACGGTGCGTATGCAGACTCGGATGCAAGGAATGCGATAGCCTGGCGGGTAAAGGACTCATGGAATTGAAACAGGGACCCATGCCCGGAGTCCGGATAGGTCATGAGAACGGCGTTCGGCAGATGGGCACTTAGCCAATATGAGTTCGATACGGGAATCATGTCGTCAAAAATGCCGTTTATCACGAGCGTTGGATGGTCGATTCTCTTGAGTTCCGCAAACCGCTCGCCCGATACTAGCTCCCATTCACGAAATGCTGCCATTTGCGCCTGCGCCACTGCCGGCCCAGAGCCAGGCTCCCGATCTTCGCTGCGTTGCATTAGCCGCTGAATAAACTCAGCGCCGGCAGACTGGCTCGAGTTGGTCGGTGCAAAAAAGATCTTCTGCAGCACGGCGTACCCTTTGAGGGTCGGATCCCCGAGGTGCTTGGCAATCCGGGGCTTGTCGAGGTGCATGATGTCCTCACCGCCTCTGGGCGCTGTTCCGACGAGAATTATTCTACGGAAGCTCGAAGGTCGTTCGAGCGTCATTTGCTGAGCGACCATGCCACCTAACGAGAAACCAAGGACGTCGCACGTCGTCAACTTCAACGCGTCCAGGAAGGCCTGGACGTGCATGGACATGCCGGCGATGGTCGTTGGCACCGAGCCGCTGGATCGCCCTAGACCAGCGTTTTCAAACAGGATTACTTCTCGGTCCATCGCGAGCGGGTCTGTCACGGCGGGATCCCAATTATCGAGCGTTCCCGTGAAGTGTTGCAGGCATAGCAGCGGAAGTTTCGACCCGGAGCCAAAGCGCCGATATGCGTACCGCTCGTTTCCGGCCTGAATAAATCGTGTGGGGGTGGTGACGATGCTGGGGCCATACTTAGTCGACATGGAACTAACTCCTAAGCAAGACTTGAAACTGCAGTTCGGCGGCGAATATCTGCTTGAATTCCTAATTGAGCACGAAGCAGCCGAAAGTGATGCGGTCGGCACCGGCGCCGAAGTTGTATCAATCAGCGGATCTCAACGCTTGCGAAAAACCTGCGCTTTTGTGGTTTTCGGTGGTAGACCCACGCATTTGTTGGGTTTTCGGGACTGCCTCCTAGAGGGGTCTCGTAGAACGGGCATTGCTGGCGATTCGATGTCCGCATCAGAGGCGATACGTTGCCGTTGGTCTGCGCTACCGGGACGCGCGCGCGCCGCCGAGCGCCGGGAGCTTCTCCCACGAGTCGTGCAAAAAGCCTCGAGAAGTGTGATTGGTCAGAATGTCCGCAATCCAGCGCGATCTGCTGCAACGGTGCGACACTTGTCAGCAGCATTGTCTGTGCGCGTTGAACGCGCATGCGCACTATGTAGGCATGTGGCGTCTCTCCAAAGCTTTGGCGGAATGCCCTGGCAAAATGTGAGTGACTGAGGTTAGCGTTTGACGCCAGATCGCTAATGCGGAGCGTCGAACTCAGATTCGCGTCGATGAAATCGCATATTTTGCGCATTCCCCAGAGCGGAAGTCCGCCTCGAAGCGGTAAGCTTGGTGTTGGCAGCACGGGCGTGTCAGCTACTACGTCGCGCAACTCGAGTTCGACCTGTTCGGCCGCAATCCAGATGCGCTGCTCAGATAGAGTGCGATTCCCCCGCCGGCGGATGTCGATTGCGCAAAGGAGCTCGGCGACCGCACTCCGCAAGCGTGCCAAATCCGCCTTTCGGTTAGCCGGCTCTTGCGATGGGGAGCATTCAGTTTGGGCGCCCGCGATCGATACGGAGATCTGAGGCGATGCGGTGAATCTTGTTCCTTGCAGCAGTCGCGGATTTGTCTCCATCATTGGTCTCACCTCACCCGGGGCCCGCCATTCGGGCAACACTTTGGCCATAGGCAGTAGGCTGACAACGTAGCAACCGCTCGAGCTCACCGGCTTGCGGGAATCCTTCGATTTTGTAAATTCTTATTCATCAGACGATGGCTAGGTGCTGCCGGTTGAATTCCACAACGTCGCAGGCAAACAATCTCGCACTTTTCGCTCGGCTTAGTGTGGCGCCGATGTATCGCTCTGCCATCCCCCACCCAGCGCCTTGAATGTCGCGATCTGATCCTCGATTAACGTGGAGTCCGATGCGGAAACCGCTGCATCGAGCGCCACCAGCGACTGCTCGGTCGTCAGTAGATCGAGGGGGCTCAGGGAACCGGCTGCAAATTGATCGCGAGCGATGTCGAACGAGCGGTGGATCCTGGCCTGGGCACTCACCAAGGCCTGATGCTGGTCCAGTGCGGCTCTGTAAGTGGTCAGTGCCTGCTCGGTCTCCTTCAACGCTGTGAGGACGGCCGAATCAAAAGTGGCTAGCGCTGCCGCCTGACCGGCCTTGGCTTGCCGAATCTGCGCCCGGGCCCGTACCTGATTCGGGAAGGTCCAGCTGATCACCGGGCCCACCCCCCACGACAATCCGGCATTCGTGCTCAGTTGTGATATCTCGGTTCCCGTGCCCCCATAGAAGCCACTCAAGCGAATAGTCGGATACAAATCGGCGGTCGCAATACCAATTCGAGCGGTCGATGCGGCCAGGCGACGTTCGGCCTGACGCACGTCGGGACGACGGCTAATCAGCGACCGACCGTCGCCGACCGGAATTGGAACAGTCAGGCGGGGCGGAGCCGTGCAGGAGTCAAGTTCACGGGGCGCATTCGCGGGCGCGCGGCCGAGCAGTGCCGTGACCTCGAAGAGCGCAACGCTCCGAAGACCACTCAGCTGGGGTATGGTCGCCCCTACCTGGTCGACCAGAGCCCGTGCCCGCTCGACGTCGAATTCAGAACCCTGGCCAGCCTTGAAACGCTCTTGAGTGATCTCGGCTTGATGCGACACAATTTCAAGTGAGTGATGCGCCACACCGAGTTGCTCGCCGAGCGCGCAGATCTCGGCATAGCCACGCGTGGTCTGGGCCGCGATGAACACTCTCACCCCATCCCGCGTGGCCGCGACCGAATCGGCGTTCGCATTTGCCTGCTCGATGGCTCGATGGACGCGACCAAACAGGTCCACTTCGTAGGCCACCTCAAATAGATCCTCGAAAAGCCAGAGTGTTTGCGGCCGATGGCCCCCAATCTCCAGGATCTCATCGGATACCGGGTCGCGCCCATAGACGCCGCCCGCGATGGCCTCGGTTGAGGGGTAGCGAGCGGAGTGGACCCCTGTTACGACGGCCCGAGCGGCAGCCAGATTGGCATCCGCCGCGCGCAAATCGCGGTTCGCGAGTAATGCTTCGCGGACCAATGCGTCAAGCTGAGCATCGCTGTAGAGCTGCCACCAGCGATCGGCGGGTACGGCGGTTGTCTCGAGAGTCGGGTCGAGGGAAACCAGCGGCGCGTCGGCGCCGACGGGCAAAGGTGGCGGGTGATAGTTCGGCCCCACGTGACACCCGATCAAGCTGCAGGCAAGGGCCGCCAGCGCTGCCGCGGCCACCCGACGCGCAAAGACGGCTTGGCTCACCGGGACCCCGAGCGGCGCGTCGGGAACAGAGGCATCGCAGATGCCGGCCCCTCAGGGGCGGCGTTTCGAAACACCACGATCAGAAGTGCAATGGCGCTCAAGAAGCCCACTGCGACGAAGCCGTCCATGACCGACTGGGTGGTCGCAGCGGCACGCACCACATTGCCAAGCACGAGTTGACCGCGCTGCGCGGCACCCGCCACGTCAATAGCACGCGTCGTAGCTGACCCGTAAGCACCGAGTCTCTGTAGCACTTTGGAGTCGCCGCTCTGTAGGTGCTGACCAATTAAATTCGATGCCACTTGCTCGCGTATCCGGGTGAGTGTCGTGATGAAAGCCGATCCCACCTCTCCGCCCATAAGGCGGGCGGTCTGCAGTACTGCACCGAAAGTGAGCGCATCCTTCAATTGCAGATGGAGAATCCCGAAGAAGATGACGCCTGAGAGAGCAAAGCTCTGTCCGAGCGCCTGCAGCAACGCGGATGGAAGGAACTGGGTCGATCCCCATATCGGCGTAAGGTTGTAGGCGACCATAAGGCACGCCACGCTGATGAAGATGAAGCCGATCGCGGCGACTAGGCGCGGGTCGGATCGTCGCAGCATGAGCGCCGCGAGCGGACAGAAAATGAGCTGCGGCATGGCAATCCAAATGAGCGTGTCGCCCACCTCAAGGGCACGATAGCCCCGTACGGCGCCGAGATAGAGCGGGATCAAATAGCTGGTGGCGAATACCGTCAAGCGGAGAAACGCGATCAGTAGAAACTGGCTGGGCATAGGCGAGCCAAAAACGACCTTCAGGTTAATTAGCGGACTAGGCGTGCGAGCCTCGTGCACAAAAAAAGCCACCAAAAGTACGGCGCCGCCGACAAGAAGCGAGCACACCAAGCCCGAGTTGAGCCAATCGAGTCGATTACCCTGGTCGAGCGCTGCATAGATCAGCGCGAGCCCGGCCCCTCCCGCCAGAAGTGCATAGATATCGGAGGGAGGCTTGGTGGTGATCGGCTTGTTAGTGATGCCTCGGTGAAGGCACAGAGTCATGATCAGTGCCAGAGGCACGTTTTGCCAAAAAATCCAGCGCCAAGAGTGGTGTTCGGTGTACCACCCTTCGAGGGAGGCAGAAATGTTTAGAGACAGTTCCAGGTTGAGGGCATACACCGCAATTCCGAATGCCCAAAATTTCGGGGGCATGTTGAGCAACACGAAGCTCAAGGTCAGCGGGATGAAGAAGCCGGAAGCAAGTCCCCCCAGAAACTGCATGGCCAGAAAAGTGGGCAAGGTTTCACAGAATGGTGTCAACAACGATACGATCGCGAACAAGAGAGAAGTCCAGATCAACACGCGTCGTGCACCGTAGGCAGCTCCCATCCAAACCGCGAGGAGCGTCACGAACATCTGCGCCACGGTTTGCGCGGTCGTGATCCAGGCGCCCTCGTCGAACCCAGCGCCGACCGCCCCGCGGATATCCGCTAAGCCGAAACTCGACAGACGTCCGTTCAGCGTTGAAATGAAAGCGCCCATGAGAACTGCCGCCAACCCCAGCCACGGGATGGTCGTCGGCGGCGCGGGAGTGTTGGGCGCGGAGCCTCCAATATGCGGCGAGGCCGCGCTCGCCGTCATGGCCGTTTGTCCCGGGCATCGATCCTCGCCACAACCGACATTCCAGGAGCGAGCCGCTCCGCGAGGCCGTCCGTGTCGTCAATCGCGATCTTGACGGGGATGCGCTGCACCACCTTGGTGAAGTTGCCGGTGGCGTTATCGGGCGGCAACAGGGCAAATTCCGCTCCGGAAGCGGGTGCGAACGCGAGCAAATGGCCATGCAGGGTGTGTCCCGGAAAGCTGTCGACGGTGATTTCAGCCTGCTGGCCGAGGGCCATGTGCGTGATCTGAGTCTCCTTGTAATTGGCGATAATCCAGACGCTCTTGGGTGTCAGGGTGGTGATTTGAGTACCGGCACCGACCAGCTGGCCCGGTTTGATCTGCCGATGGCCGAGGACGCCGTCTTGCGGAGCGGTGATGGGGGTGTAGTCCAAGTTGAGCTGCGCCACCACGAAAACGGCGCGAGCAGTATCGAGCGCCGCCTCGTTCTGAGCCAGTTGACCATCGAGCACCGCGAGCGCGCGCTCCGCCGCGCTTGCTTGGGCCCGATTTTGGGCAAGCTGCGCCTCGAGCTGAGCGTGAGTGGTCTCGAGCTTTTCGCGCGCCTCGACGGAAGACGATCCGGTTTGATATAGT
>JBEKYO010000245.1:0-5787 GCA_049510875.1 Steroidobacteraceae bacterium | reverse complement strand
GCGCCTCGGCGAACTCCGGACGCAGAACGATCGCGCGAGCGAAGCATTCGGCCGCCCGGTCGAGCAGGCCATGGTCCTCGAGCGTCTGCCCAAGCAAGTGGTGCACCTGCGCATCGCCCGGCAGGCTGCGGCTTGCCGACTCGAGCGCCGCCAGCGCGTCCTTGCCTCGGGCGCGCTGGGCGAGCGCGAGGCAGAGGAGCGCTTGGCCGAGCATCGGTTCGAGGGCGAGCAAACGCTCGCACTCGATCTCGGCCTCGGCGGGCCGCCCGGACTGAAGCAGGGCCCACGCGCGTGCTGCGTCCGCCAGCGACCGTTTCGGGGCGGGCGCGGCGGGGGGCGGATTGCCGCAGCAGTGCTTGAACTTGCGACCGCTGCCGCAGGGGCAGGCCTCGTTGCGTCCCGGCGGCATCTTTAGCCGCGGTAACGCGCGAGCGCGTCGCCGAGCGCATCGCGCAGCGGATCCAGCCAGGTCTCGTAGTGGCGCCACTGGTCGAGCCCTTCACGGAAGATGGGCCGGCGTACCTGTTCCGAGCTTGCCGTGACGATGCTGCGTTCGGTGCGGTGGAATTCGAGACATGCGGGCTCGAAGGGCAGCTCGCAAAATTCAAGGATGCGCCGGACATTGCCCTCGAGGTCGTCGACCAGGTCCTCGTGCAGAACCCGCAGCGCGAGGCCCGGAAGCGCCGCATCCCAGTGCTCCATCAGCTCGAGGTAGGTGCGGTAATAGCGGGCGATGTCGCCGATGCTGTAGGCGAACTCCTGCCCGCGCGCAAAGAGCTGCTTGAGGTTCCCGAAGCAGCAGGCCATCGGCTCGCGGCGCGCGTCGATGATCTTCGCATTCGGAAACAGCGCGTGGACGAAACCGAGGTGCCGGAAGTTGTTCGGCATCTTGTCGATGAAGCGCGGCTTGCCCGTGCGATAGACGCGGGTATCGCGCAAATACTTCTCGGCGAAGCGCTGGTATTCCTCGCGCGGGAGCTGCGCGAGCGCACTGGGGTACCGCGGCGACTCGAAATCGGGGTCGCGGCCCTGCAGCTCGAGCACGAAGCGCGGGATGTCGGCGAGCTCCTGCGTGCCTTCGACCGCGGAGTGTGAGGCCAGGATCTGTTCAATGAGCGTCGATCCCGAACGGGGGAGCCCGACCACGAAGATCGGCGCCGTGCTCGCCACGCCATAGCCCCGGTGCCGCTCGAAGAATTCCCGGGTGCAGACCTTCTTCTGGTGCGCGGTATTTCGTTCGATGAGTTCCGGGCGGTAGCGGCTCGCGGCGCGCTTCAACGCGTTGCCGCGCTCGTAGCAGCTCCACGACTCGGCGTATTCACCAAGGTCCTCGTAGGCCTTGCCGAGCGCGAAACACAGGTGGACGCGGTCGGCCAGCGCGGTCGTCATCGCCGCCTCCGCCCTGCGCATGCACTCGAGCTCTGCGCCGCCGAAGCGGTAGGTTTTGAGGTTGGCGAGGCTCCAGTACGCGTCGCCAAAATCCGAACGCTCCCGGGCCGCCGCCCGGTACTCATCGATCGCCTCAGTCCGGCGGCCCAGAGTCTTCAGCGAATGCGCGATCGACAGGTGCAGTTCGGCACTGGGCGGCCCCGGCGGCGCGTCGCGCAGCAGGTCCTCATACAGCGCGACCGCCCGCACGTGCTCGCCGCGACCCACCATGGCAGTGGCGTAC
Organism: Steroidobacteraceae bacterium; assembly: GCA_049510875.1. Taxonomy (GTDB): domain Bacteria; phylum Pseudomonadota; class Gammaproteobacteria; order Steroidobacterales; family Steroidobacteraceae; genus Bog-1198. Next base: position 4,115 of record JBEKYO010000245.1, on the reverse strand, counting down.
AGCGTCCGGTACTGACGATTGGCCGGATCGATCGCAAGCAACTTGTCGAGCTCGGCCAGGGTCTCCTGGTACTTGTGCCGCCCGAGCAGCACCGAGGCGTAGTCGTAGCGGGCGGCAACGTAGTCAGGGACGCGTTCCAGCACCGCTTCGAGCAGCAGCTGCGCATCGTCGAACACTTCCATGGCGGCGCCGATGCGCGCCAGCAGACGCATCGCCTCGATGTGATCGCCGTGCGCGAGCAGGAACGCGCGGATGGTTTTCTCGGCCGCCGCCAGGTCGCCGTCGCTGAACAGCCCGGTCGCCGTAAGCACTTCCCGCGGCAGGGTCTTGAGTTTTGCGACGTGGGCCGCGGCCCGGCCCGCATTGTCTGCGTCGCCGCACATCCGGTAGAGGCCTTCCAGCATGCGCCAGCTCGCCGGCAGCGCGGGGTTGATCGTGACCGCCTGGAGAAAAGCCTGGATAGCCTGCGGCGCGTCCTTCATCGCCACGTAGCAATGGCCGCGCTCCTGATATAGGCGGCTGTAGCCGGGATGGAACCGCTCGAGCTGGCCAAGCGTTGCGAGCGCCTCCGCGGTCCGCGTGAGCTGGCGCTGGCCGAGCGCGAGCAAATAGAGGACATCGCGGTTTTCGGGCACTTGGCCAAGCAGCGCGTTCGCGGCCGCCGCGCCCGCGGCGAAACGCCGCTCGTTGAGGAGCGCGCGGATGCGCGCGACCTCGGACTCCACGGTCGAGGTCACATGGGCGGTTACGGTGGCAGTCATGGGTATCAGATTCAAGAAACGGGTGGGCAGCGCCAACCGCCTCTGAGTCTACCGCAACGGCCAACGCCACCGCCATTGCCACCGCCGCGACCGGCCGATCGCGGCCCGCCGGATGCGGCCGTTCTCTAGAACTTCATGCCCACCTTGATGCCCAGCACGCGCGGCCGCAGCGGCACCTGCGCCTCGATGAACTGCCCGGACGTTGTGAACTGGCTCGCGTCGGAGTTGCCGAGGTTCTGGCCGAAGGCCTCGACGTGCCATTGGTCCTTCGCGATGCCCCAGGCCGCGTCGTACGTCGTGTACGCCGGCTGATCGTAGCGCAGCCAGGTCGTCGTCGGGTTGAGCACGCCTGCTCCGGACGCGAAGCTGCTCGGCTCGTTCTGCATGTCGCCGACGTGCTGCGCGCCGACCGTGAAGAACATCTTGTAGGCGTCGAGGCTCCAGTCGTAGCGGGCGCGGATGTTGTACTCGATCGTCGGCGAGAACGCGGGCGTCGAACCGACGGCGCCCAGCGGGTTCAGCAGCGGCACGTTCTCGCTCAGCGCACTGTTATAGTACTCGGTGATACAGCTGCCGATCGGCGTCGGGTTATTCGCGACTGCGTTCGACGACTTGAGGCACGGCGAGTTGGTCTGAGTGGCGTTGTTGTGAGACAGCGAACCCTGCAGGGTCAGGCTGTCGGTGACCCGCCCGACGATCTGCAATTCGACGCCCTTGACTCGGTAGTCGGGCCCCTCGACGCCGAACGTCGTATTGCCGGAGACCGGCGGATTGTAAATGAGCGTCTGGACGTTGTTCCAATCCATGACGTACGCCGAGCCGTTGACCAGCAGCCGGTGGTCGAACCACTCCGTCTTCCAGCCGATCTCGTTGTTGATGAGCGTGTCGGGCGGATATGTGTAGGGCTTGTTGTACTGCTTGACAAGCGTCGGGCCCGCGACGGTGCCGGCGGCCGGCGCGTAGACGCCGGGGGACGTCTCGACGACGGCGACCGCGATCTCGGCGCTGTCCTTGCGATTGGCGGCGCCGGGGCGAAAGCCCTGCGAGAACGTGTAATAGACCATCGCGTCCGGCGTGACGTGCCAGGTCAGATTGCCGCGGCTGCGAAAGCCGCTATAGTCCGCGTCATGCGTCGCCGCGGTGAGCGCGGAGCCCACGTTCTGCCCGTTCGGAACGCCCGCGGACCCGGTGCCCGTGGAGTACTGCGAACCCCAGAAGGTTTCGGTGTAGCGGTAGTAGCGCGTGCCAGCGGTCGCCGTCAGGACCTTCGGGATCAGGTCGTAGTCGATCGATGTGAAAAACGCGGTCTGATGGTAGCCGCGATCGATGTCCTCGCCGAACGCGACATCGTCGTTGCGCACGGTCGGATCGACCGGGGCGTAACCCGGGGCGGGAATTACGTTGCCGACACATACCTGGGTACCCGCCTGGTACAGCGCCAGGTTGGCGGGAGTACAGGACGGAATCGACTTGTACAGGAAGTTCATGTCGTCCTTGATGACGTAGTCCTCCCAGAACGCGCCGATGAGGCCGCGCAGCCGCCAGTCATCCGGTGTGCTGAGCCGCAGCTCATGGCTCTGGTGAGTGGTCTCGACCTGGTCGAGCCAGGAGGAGACCGGCGAATAACAGGTCAGCGGACCCACTCCCTTGCCGATGGGGGCGCCGCCGCCGGCGCAGGTGTAGTAGAACCCGCCCTGCGAGCGGGCATAGTTCGTGTAGTCCATCGCGTTGTCGATCGTGCGGTCGAGGTAGCCGCCGGTATACACGAGCTTTAAGTCGCCGACCTTACCGTTGACCGTCCAGGACGTGTTCTCGTACTTGTCCTTGTCGTAGGACGGCGAGAACGCCGTCACCTGCCAGGGCCCGAGTGGCTGCCCTTCCGACCCGATCGGGTACTGCTCATCCATGCCTTCCGCGTCCATGTTCTGGTAGCTCTGCTGGATCAGCACGCTCCAATCGCTGTTGACCTGCCAGAGCGCCGAGACACGGATGCCTTGGTAGGTCACGGGGTTTTGCGCGTTCGCCGCGAGCGCGTAATTGTTGGCGCTGGCCGCGTTCGCCGGGTAGGCCAGGTGATAGGAGGCCGGGCCGTTATCCGTCGGCAAGCGCGTGAACGTGCTCGGCACGTTGTTGATGTAGCCGCCACGGCGATCGTCGTAGATGACTGCACGAACGGCCAGGGTGTCCTCGATCAACGGTATGTTGATCACCGCGGTGACCGCGGTGTTGGGATCGCCATGGGCCGTGGTGCCGTATGAGGCCTCGGCATTGCCTTCGGTGACGTTCAGCTTCGGCTTGTTCGTGATGTAACGGATCGCGCCCGCTTCAGCGCCGCCGCCAAACAGGGTGCCCTGGGGACCCTCTAGGACCTCGATGCGCTCCATGTCCGCCATGTAGACGTCGGCGTTGCGCGCCGGGAACGTCATCGACTGATCGTCGAGGTAGGTTGCGACGTTCGGGAAAGGCGCGACCGCCGCGCTCGACTGGTTGCCGGCGAAGCCCGCGCTCAAGCCACGCATGTAGATATTCCCCTGGCCCGGGCCGTTCGAGCCGAAGGTCACGTTCGGCAGGTACTTGAGAACGTCGTCGAAGGTCGTCACATTCAACTGACCGAGTTGCTCGCCCGTGATCGCCTGAATCGTGATGGGCACGTCCTGGATCGATTCAGAGCGGCGTTGCGCGGTCACTACGATCTCTTCGATTCCCGATGCCCCGGCGGTGTCGGCATCGGTCGCCGTGGCCGCAAAGGAATTGCCGGTGTATCCGCTAAGGATCGCCGAAATCGCATATGCCAGCTTCTGGTTGTAGTTCAAGCGGGTCTCCCTAAAGACTCGAGTGGCAACAAAAATACAACGCGACGACCGAAATCGTTACGGACGAAGATCCAATCAAATTATTCCCAGGAAAATCGAGCCTCCATACATCCCTACTTCGGCCCGACGCTCTCCGCTGTGTAGTTTTTACGCACGGCAGATTACATATTTATGACAATACTATGACTCAACGGTGATGCTCGATTCAACTAGTCCTCGCGGGATCCGGGTGGCGGGAAGAACGCTCGGTTGATATGGTCCGGGAAACGCCCGGGCGGGTGCCCGCAGGGCGTTGATCGACCGCAACGGCTGCTTTGGCGGCACCTTTGGGGCACCTCGGGGGGCCTATTTGAGGGCACCTTTGGGCGGCACCTTATGGGCGGCACCTTTGGCGGCACCTTATGGGCGGCACCTTTGGCGGTACCTTTGGCGGTACCTTTGGCGGTACCTTTGCGGGGCACCTTTGGGGGCAATATCAGGCAGGCGGGGCGTTGAGGGGGCCTCGCCTGGTACCGTTACGAACGCACGGTCGCCTGCCAAG
>JBEKYO010000244.1:0-5804 GCA_049510875.1 Steroidobacteraceae bacterium | reverse complement strand
GATCCCTTCAAGGTATCCACCCGCGGCCTGCCCAGCTGCGGACCAAACTGTTCGAGCAACCTTCCGTGCGCCAAAATCTCATCCTGGACGTCGACTGGGAATTGATCCCATTCCGCTTCCAATTCATCCGCGAGGTCGACGTTCCAGCTCATGGACTATTATGGCTTTAACACCATATGTTGTCAATACCATGTTTCACACGCTGGGCAGTGCGCTGGGGGCTGGGGGTGATCGGGCCGGCCGCTATCCGTCGAGTTCTCGGACGCGCAAGATTGAACCCTGAATGAAGCTATCTTCCTCGCCAGAGGGATCGGGAAACTGGACGCACTCAACGTCCAACCTGAATCTAGCGTATTTTGCGACGAGTCGCGATTCAGCGTCCTCGAGTCGACTGGAGAATAACAATTCCTCTGCGCACTGGGCCTGGAAACGGTTGATATGCCAGCACAATTCCTCATCGCCCGTGACGTAGTGAATTTTGCCCTGCGGTCGGCGCTCGAGGCCGGCTCTCAATTCCTCGGGCCGCAAACGCGCGGCCGCGGGATCTACGACTGGTTCGAACTTGATCGCCAGAGAAAGCTGGGGCGTGATCGGCAAGAACCGACGCACCGGTTCGCCGGCGGCTCCAGAGTACTTCAAGGCGACCGGATTGTCGGATGTTAGGAACGGCTGATCCGGATAGGCTCGGACGAGAGTCCAGTTTTCGTTGTAAATCGCCCAGGCGTAATGCATCAGACTCTTAGTCATCAACGCCTTGATGTAATCAGGATCAGTGTCCAAGGCGATTTCGCCGCCTTCGATCATTGCGATCGCCTCAACCGGGAGCTTCGGTTGTCCACCGTGCTTCTCCGTAAGCGTGTGGCCCAGGCCCATGGATGAAGGTCACCCGCGAGTGTGATGATCGGCTCTTCGTAGCAACAGCACCTGGCGGTGCACGAGGGGCAGGATGGACGGGATCGGGGTAGAGGGTGAGGGTCGGCAGGCAGCGGCGCCCGGCAAGCGGACTCGTCGGCTCTGGACGGCGCAAGATAAGCGACGGATCGTGCGCGAGGCGCAAAGACCCGGCGCAGTGAGACAGGAGGTCGCGCAGCGCCACGGTGTTCACGTGAGCGTCTTGAACCGATGGCGCACCGAGCAACTGAGCGGCGCATCGGTTGCCAAAAAGACGGTCAAGCCAGTGCGGTTACTGCCGGTACAGGTTCGTAAATCACAACCATCACGAGGGGCGAGTCGGCCGACTCCAGCCACGATCGCCGGCACCGAGATTGGCACGATGGAAGTCGGTTTCCCCGCTGGCCAGCGACTCACGATACGCGGTGTGGTGGACGGTGGGCTACTGCGCACGGTGCTTGAGGAGCTGTCGCGGTGCTGATGGGTTTGCCGTCGGGATCGCGGATCTGGCTGGCGGCCGGATTCACAGACCTTCGCAAAGGCATGGATGGCCTGAGTGCGTTGGTGCAGACGGCATTGCATGGAAGTCCGTACTCGGGTCATATTTTCGTCTTTCGCGGCCGCCGCGGCGACAAGCTGAAAGTGCTGTGGCACAGCGGCGATGGGATATGCCTTTTTTGCAAACGTTTGAGCGAGGGCAAATTCGTGTGGCCTCAGGCGCAGAGCGGAGCGGTGTCAATGAGCGCAGCACAGCTATCGATGTTGCTGGAAGGGATCGACTGGCGGCAACCGAAGCGCAGTGCACCGGCACCGCAGGATCCGGATCGTGTCCATCCGACGCGTGCGGTGTAGAGGCGCGCAGGTGATTTGATCGCCACAACATAAATATCAAAACACCTATAAACATAGGCAAAACGCCGCGCATCTATCTTGAGCTGCGGGTAAAATCTACCCGTGCTCGATATCAACGCTCTGCCTGATGATGTAGAGGGACTTAAGCGCCTCGTCGTCGAGCATCACGCCGCTTCGCAGGCCAAGGATGTTCAGCTACGCGAGCGGGATCAGCAGATCGAGCACTTGAAGTTCCAGTTGGCGAAGCTGCGCCGGGCGCGGTTCGGTCAATCCTCCGAGCAGATGGACAGCGGTCAGATACCCTTGACCCTCGAGGAACTGATCGCAGCGGTGGCCGAAGCCAAGCACACCGACACCGCCATCGATAACACGGAGCCAGCCAAAGGCCAACCGGTCCGTCGCAAGAAGTTGCCCGAGCACTTCGAACACATCGATAACCTCATTGCCCCGGCGCAGTGTGCATGCCCGGACTGCGGCGGCGAGCTAAAGGATCTCGGCAAGCCGGACGAAGCCGAGGTGCTGGAGGTCAAGACGGTCACCTTCACGGTGACCCGGCACATCCGCCCCAAGAAGCGCTGTGCAAAGTGCTCCTGCATCGTGCAGGCGCCGGCGCCCTCCCGCCCGATCGAACGCAGCTTTGCGGGGGCCTCGCTTCTCGCCCTGGTGTTGACCTGGAAGTACGGCTTTCATTTGCCCCTGTATCGACAGTGCCAGATCTTCGCGCACGCGGGCATGACCTTGAGCCGCACGACCCTCATGCAGTGGGTCGGGGCATCGAGTGAACTGCTGGGTCCACTGGTCGCGGCATTAGCCAAGTACGTATTGGCAGCCAAGAACTTGAACGCCGATGACACGCCGATCAAGGTGCTCGCCCCCGGTTCTGGCAAGACCAAACGCGGTCACTTGTGGACCTATGTTCGTGACGGCACTGCGTGGGGATCCACCGATCCGCCGGCGGTGTGGTATCAGTACTCGCCGAGTTGGCATGGCAAGTATCCGCAAACGCATCTGGCGAGCTTTCAAGGCAAGCTGCAGGTCGATGCGTACGCGGGCTTCGAGCCGCTGTTCCTGCCGACGAAGCCGGGGGTGGCTGCGCGCATCGAAGAGATTTCCTGCATGGGGCACGCCAGGAGGCATTTCTTTGATGTGCATGTCGCGCAGGACTCGCCGCTCGCCAAAGAGGCGCTCGCGCGCATCGGCGGTCTGTATCAAATCGAAGATCACATCCGCGGTAGTTCGCCCGAGCAGCGCCTGGCGATACGGCATAAATACGCGGTCCCACTGCTCAATGCTTTGCATACCTGGATGATGGAGAGCCTCTCGCAGATCGAGAAAAAATCAGAGCTCGCCGAGGCGTTTCGCTACTCACTCAATCGCTGGGAAGCACTGTGCCGCTATACCCAGGATGGTCGATTGGAGATAGATAACAATATTGCAGAACGCTCCATTCGCGGCATCGGTACTGGGAGACGCAATTATTTGTTCTTCGGATCCGACAGCGGCGGTGAGCGCGCGGCGATCATTTATAGTCTCGTGGAGACTTGCAAACTCAATCACATCGATCCGCAACGTTATCTTCATTACGTCCTCGAGCGCATCGCGGATCATCCGATCAATCGCATCGACGAGCTACTGCCATGGAATATCGCCGATCAATTGAGGCAGCCCACGCAGGTTACGACGGCGTTGGCGGCCTGATGAAAATCCCATTCTCATCGGTCGCGTCCTTCAAACATATCCAGGCTTTTCTCGATAACTCCCGCGGCCAGATCACAATCGGTGAGATACCACCCATCCGCCGCGCCACTCTCGCCGCAGAGGGAAAGAAAGTCCGCGTCGCCCTCGTGTGTCGGGACAATGAAACGGTGGCCGATCTGCTGCAACGCCTGGATGTGTCCCTCGGGAAAGCGCTCGCGGAAAACACCGTCGTCGACGAGGTGCTGCCGGAGATCAAACGGCGCCGCAAGCCCTAACATGCAGGCCGGCGTGCCTCAATGGGCCTGGACCACACGCTTACCCTACAAGACCTACCGCGCCGAATACAAAGGCGACGAGGGATCGCCGCCCTATCCCGGACTCGTGCAATTCCTCGACGTCCGATTTGAACGAGACTTCAGTTTCGGCGAGCCCGAAGAGAATGAATTGCTACGACAACACGGATATGTGGGGCGACTGCTGACGCCAGCTTTTTAGAGCGATCGTCGATCCCTGAGGCAACGCCTGGCAGATTGCCAAGCAGCAGCGCGGGGTCCTTTTTGTGAGCGATGAGCGTCTCTTCGTTCTCGATCCCGGTGCGGCTACGCCCAGGTCGCTCGAGGGTTGTTTCAAGCGGAAATGGAGCCATCTGCGCTATTTAACTGTCTATAAACGGTATATGTGTGACATTTTACCGTGTTTTAACAGTTAATATTCACTGTTTCACCGTCTAAATACGGTATACTAACCGCATGGCAAAGCAAACCCACCTGCTTATGGCAACTCAGATTGACCGAAAGCTCGCTCCGCTCCGCGCCGTTGCGGCGTCGCTTCGTCCGTCCAGCGCCGGCGGTTGGATTCGGGCCTTGCGTCAAGGGCTCGGGCTGTCTGCCGCCGCGCTCGGCAGCCGGATGGGCCTCGCGCAGCAAAGTGTCAATCAGTTAGAAAAAAACGAACGCGCAGGTGCAATCACCCTAGCTTCACTCCGCCGCGCCGCAGAAGCCCTCGACGCGGAGCTATTTTACGCGATCATCCCGCGGAAACCCCTGCGCGAGACAATCGCTGAACGCGCCAAAGACGTCGCGCGAAAGCGCGTCGGCTCGGTTGCCCATTCCATGCAACTCGAGGCCCAGGGCCTAGCCGACAAAGATCTGCAGGAGCGAATCACCGAACTTGCTCTTGAGTTAGAGCGAAACCCCCGAGAGTTATGGCGCTAACCGGCGCGCATGCGCCCGGCGCCACGCCACTCACCGAGGAGGACATCCGCGGCCTCAAGCTCGCGAGCATTACCACTCAGGGAGAGCTCAACGAGGCGGAAGCGCAGAACATTCTTCGCGGCCAGGAATGGGCGCTCCGCTCGCGCACGAGTGCACTCTCCGACATGTTGAGCGATAAATACCTGCTGCGGCTTCATAAGGAAATGTTCGGAGACGTGTGGAAATGGGCTGGAAAGTTTCGCGAGCGCGACACCAACATCGGCGTGCCATCGCATCTGATTCGCACGAGTCTTCGCGAGCTATACGCGGAAGTTCGCGGTTGGCTGGAGTATCGGGCATACCCTCCGGATGAGATCGTGATCCGCCTTAAGTATCGAGTCGTTACGATACATTCCTTCTCAAATGGCAATGGCCGACATGGGCGCATGCTTGCGCACATTGCCATGGTTCGACATTTTGGATTGGAGCCGTTGCCCTGGGGCGGAAGTGCATTGCGCGATCCAGATGCAAAGCGCAAAGCGTATATCGACGCCCTCGTGGCCGCGGACCATCGCGATCTTGCGCCGCTCCTTGCGTTCGCCCGGTCGGACGGACCATGACACGAGTGGGTGGTGAGCTAACCTCTAGTCGGTAAAGCTCGTCACGCGGAAGCCGGTCGGGTGCGTCGACGCGCTCGCGCGACGCTTCCTGCTCTTGGCTTTAGGATGATCCCATGACGCTTGAGCGATTTCCGAACCGCCAAGCGATGAACTTTTACATACAAGGCGACAAATTTCGGCCAAGTCGGATGCTGGTGCGAGACCGATGCGGGAGGCGTTGGCACCGCCTCCTTGAGCGCCGGGCCACTATATCCGGCATAGTGTCTTGGAATTGGATATCGGCCTGCCCACGTCGAGTAGCGCGTCAGTTCAGTCAGGAGTTTCCGGTCAGCCTCGTTGATGCGAAGGTTTGCTCGTTTAGCGAGTTCCCTCAAGTCGCGGACTGTGGGAAGAAACTCTTTGGCAGACGTTGACTCAAACGTCACGCCATGAATGAGGCAGTACTCATCGACGATAACCATCTTCAAAAGCGTCTCAAGGGCGTAGGCGCCCAGCATGAGCGCAATGGGTGCCTGGAGCAGATGAGTAATCTCGTTCCATATGCGGGGCC
>JBEKYO010000243.1:0-5819 GCA_049510875.1 Steroidobacteraceae bacterium | reverse complement strand
AAGCCGTTATTCAAAAAGAACATCATCTGCGGATCCCAGTCGTCCGAAGACAAAGGCCAGCCATGCGAGAACACAATGGGCTGCCCGCTGCCCCAATCCTTGTAGAAGATGTCAACGCCATCCTTCGTGCTCACCTTATTCATCGAATGCGCTCCTTGATACTCGTTAATTGAATCACCGCCGATTTTCCTCGGATCTCCGGCGGCATGAATTGCGGGCGACAGCGTCGCAAGGGCAGCCACGCTCACGCTGCCGATTACGACCTCTCTGCGCGTAATTGTTGGCGTGGAGATCTGTTCTCGAAACTTCATCGTGTTGTACGACGCGTTGTCTCAGCGACGAACTCGGCGTTCCGCGCCACGGTCGGAGATACGCCTCCCCCCGCCTCTTCCTCATATTGATCATCGTCGACGTCCGAATATGGCGCGAAGTGGGGCGTCCCTATGGCGCCGGGATCCCACAGCGTGTGGATGACCATACCGATTAGAATGGACAAGCAACCCAAAGACAAAATCACAGTGATGAACGGGAGCATGGGAATCCTCCGTAAACAGGTGTGCTTACTGACTCGAATGCGATCATTTTCCGAACCCAATGCAACTCCGTACTGACGCGGACGCCAGCACGCACGCCGCGCATAGCAGCGACCACTCTTGGCCACCTCTGCGCTCGCTCTCGTCGCCAAATTTGCTTCTCATCATTTACGCTCTTGTAAGCCAGATACATCCCCTTAAAGGGGGGCGCGGTTTTTTGTTGGACGAAATTACGTGGTGTCCCGGCGTTCCACGCGTTCTGGAATACCTGGTGAACTCGCCCCGATCCGACACGTGCAGTGGGGTCGCGTGACTTGACTCCGTGACTTGGCTCCGTGACTTGGCTCCGCGACTAAATGATTCGCTTCGGTGTCCGCTTGAGGCACCCGAATTCGGGGCGCTGATTTAAGCCTCGGAGAAGGTCTGGGAGCTGGGAGCACGCAAAAGTCAGGCTTTGACCAACGCGGGGAGTCCGGGCGCAAGTGCTTGATTTTACGGCGGTGAGAGAGGAACTCGAACAGGACCTTGCGAACCAGGCACGTTGCACCAGGGTCGTCTCTGTATCCGAGATGCCGGGAATACGCGCTCCGTGCAATGTCTCTCAGACCCTTCGGTGGAATCAAGGTCATCAAAGCGGCCAAACGAGAACTGAGCGGTTGGGACCTTGGCCAGTGCGCCGCACAGCTATACGCACACCTATATAAGGCCCGCCCCCAAGCTGGCGGTCAAGCCGGCATATTGGTGGCTTCGGACAGAATTGAACGGCGCGTGGGTGCATAACAATGCAGCACCGGGTCCCGCAAAACTCACGCAAGTACCCGACGCTGATATACGCATAGATGCGTGTAGATCGCCGCGAGCAGCTGCGTCTCAATGCCGGCTAACCGAGCTCGTTCGACCAGATCACCGATGATTTGATCCGCCTCGAAGGCCGTGACTCCTTACAGCGAACCTTTTTTTGCAGAACGTCGGTCTACGCTCAGCGGGCCCGCGCCGTTGGCCACGAGCAGCAGGAAGCCGCCTGCAATCGACAGGTTCTTGAAAAACATGATCATCTGCGTCTGGTTGGCGAGGTTGTTGTGGAAAGCGACCGCGGTCAGCAACGAAAAGCCCGCGAGGAGGAAAGCGGCGACTCGGGTCTTCCAACCCAGGACGATGGCCAGCGCGCCGAAGACCTCGGTGGCAATCACCGCAGGCAGTAAGGCACCAGGAACACCGGTTGCAGACATGTAGGCGGCGGTTGAGCCGTACGCACCGAGCTTGCCGAGCCCTGAGAGTAGGAACAGCAAGCCCAAGAGAAACCGGCCTGCGGCTTCGGCGGTGCTCGCAAGGGTGGCATTGCGTTTGTTGTTGGGAACCGAGGCACTCAAATCCGGGGCCGAGACACTGGGGGATGTATTCATTGCAGACTCCATATGGTGTCGATTGAATGACGGGAATCGTGGGTTAATAGCCGACGGAGAAGCGCTGCCGGTGATGCTTCGGCACTTCGAGCTCGTCCACCAGCGCAATCGCGTAGTCCTCCATCGAGATGCGACTCTCCTGCTGCGCATTCGCAATGAGCTCGTCCCTGCCGAGGCGGAATTTGCCGGTGCGCTCCCCCGGTGTGAAATAGGCGGCCGGAGCCAAGTAGGTCCAGTCGATCGTCGAAGCGCGAAGCGCGTGGAAGACTTTGACGTGTGCTCTGGCGATCGGCAGATAGGGCTCGGGCATGTATCCCGAGTCCACGAGCGTTACACCCGGGGCCACGAGAAGGCCCCCGGCTCCGCCGACGACAATGAGGCGGGCACTGGTTTCGTCGCCGAGCGCATCGATCAGACGTTGGGTAACGCCCACGATCGCATCGGGATCGTCCTGCGGTGGCGCGTAAGCACTGATGATCGCTTCCGCTCCATTGATCGCGGCGGCGATCTTCTTGGGCTCGGACAGGTCGTCTTGCTTGACGAGCACCCCCGGACCGGGCTGTGGGATCTTGGCCGGGTCGCGCACGATTGCGGTGATCTGATGCCCGCGTGCTGCGAGCTCTTTGAGAATGCGGCTTCCGGCGTTGCCGGTAGCACCATAGAGAGCGACTTTCACGTTTGTCTCCTCGGGTTGTAAGTGAACACATCTAACTTCGGGAGCAGATTAAGGCGCGCCAATGTATAGTGGTAGCCTATATTTCTAGATGCTAACCATCGTGTAGGACGATATATGCTGGACGCTGTAACCCTGGATCAACTGCGCACCTTCATTGCCGCTGCGGATGAGGGCAGCTTTTCAGCCGCCGGCCGCAAGCTCAGGCGCGCTCAGTCTGTGGTCAGTCAGACGCTCGCAAATCTGGAGGGACAGTTCGGAGTGAAGCTGTTTGATCGCACGCGTCGCCGGCCGGTGCTCACGGCGCAAGGTCAGGTATTGCTGGCCCACGCGCGCACGGTGGCCGGCGACGTCGATCGACTCAAGGCGCTTGCCAAGCACCTGGCCGGTGGACTTGAGCCGGAGCTTTCGATCGCCGTTGACGTCTTGTTTCCGATGGCGAGGCTGACGGCGGCAGTGACGGCGTTTCATGCGGCGTTTCCACTAACGCCCCTGCGGCTTCATGCGGAGGCCTTGGGAGCGGTGATGCAGTCGGTTCTTGATGAACGCAGCACCATCGGCCTTTCAGGGCAGCTGGCCAGCGCTCCTGCTCTTTTCACCGAGGAACCCCTGCTCAAGGTACCCCTAGTTCACGTCACCTCGCCGCAACATCCTCTGGCGGCCTATGGCCGGCCTATCCCCGCAAGCGAGCTGACGAGACACATCCAACTCGTGCTCACGGACCGCTCCACAATGTCCAAGGGACGAGACATTGGCGTCCTGTCTGCCAGAACGTGGCGACTTGCGGATCTTGGCGCCAAACACGCCTTTCTACGGGCCGGACTGGGTTGGGGCGGGATGCCGGCAGAACTGGTTCAACCCGACATATCACGGGGCACCCTGGTGAAGATTGTTGCCGCAGATGCACCCGAGGGGTATGTCGTCGCCATAAGTGCGGTATATCGCACGGACGCGCCACCCGGAATTGCGGGACGGTGGTTCATTGATCGGCTCAAGCAAGGATCGCAGAGCGCAGCCCGCAAGCGCGTTCAACCCCATCGAAAAAAACGCGGCTAATACATTTACCGTGCCGTTGCCTAGCCGCCGCAAGGACCGGTCGCATGAACACCAACTGGATTGTCGACGCTGGCTGGAGCAAGCATACGTCTGAGATCTGGGCGGATCGGACCTTGTGCAGTTTGCCGCACAGCTATATAACGCCCGCCCCCAAGCTGCCAGTCAAGCCGGCTAATTGGTGGCTTCGGACAGATTTGAACGGCGACCCGGTCATGTCGATGAAACCCTGCGATAAGAAAAACTAAACCGACCTTAACAGACTGTGTTTGTTGCTCCGCCTCTTCCGGCGCATTGTCTTGCCCAGAGGGAGGGACCTCCACCCGTAACCCACAGATCACACTGGAACAATATGAACACTGCAGCAATCGAGCATCTGCCGCACGTCGAGGCGGGACTGCGCTATCTCGAGCCTACGTCCGGGAAGCCACGCTCGCTCGAATTCGAGCCGCCCCCGGGCGTGCCGCGGACCACGGCCGTCTATCGTGAGCACACCGTCGAGATCCGGGATGTGCGGCCAATGGCATCGACCTTATCGCTGGAGCGTGAAGGCTTCCAGCTTCTGACGGCGCCCACCTGCGTCAAGGATTTCGATGACGAAGAGGCCATCCGCACGCGGTACTACCCCGAGACAATACTGTTGCTCGAGGAATTGACCGGCGCATCGAGAGTGGTGGTGTTTGATCATACGATTCGCCGCCGGATTCCGGGTGCGACGGACCGTGCCGCCGGCACCCCACGACAGCCAGTGCCGCGCGTACACAACGACTACACCGTGAAGTCCGGCCCGCAGCGCGTGCGTGACCTGCTCGGTGGCGAGGCTGGCGCGCTGCTGCGGAAGCGCTTTTCGGTGATCAACGTGTGGCGACCCATCCGCGGCCCGATTCAGGATGCCCCGTTGGCGGTCAGCGATGCGCGCAGCGTCGATGACCAGGATCTCGTGGCAACCGACCTCATCTATCCGGACCGGACGGGCGAGATCTACTACGTGAAGTTCAATCCGGCGCATCGATGGTTCTATGCGCCCGCCATGCATAACGACGAGATCATGCTGATCAAGTGTTACGATTCAGCCGAGGATGGGCGCGCGCGATTCGTGCCGCATTCTGCGTTCGTGGATCCGACGACACCGGCGGGAGCGCCGCCGCGGGAGAGTATCGAGCTGCGAACTCTCGTGTTTTACGATTAGAGCGTCGCCCGATCCCAGCGAGCACAACAAAGCAGCACCGGGTCCCACAAAACTCACGCAACTACCCGACGCTGATAGACGCATAGATGGGTGTAGATCGCCGCGAGCAGCGGCGTCTCGATGCCGGCTAACCGAGCGCGTTCGACCAGATCACCGATGATTTGATCCGCCTCGATGGGCACGCCTCTCTGCAGGTCCCGATACATGGAGGAAGTCTGGGTCGAACCGGTTGCCGTCAACGCCGCCTTCGCCGCGACAATGAGCTCGGGACTGGGAGCGACACCGACGGCCTCCACCACGGCGACGATCTCTTCCAGGAGTTGGGCCGCGAATTCGGATCCGCGCGGTGCTTGCGCCACCTCCCCAATGGTACCGCGCATCAGGCAGTTGATGCCGCCGAGGCCGGCGAGCAGGATCCACTTCTCCCACATCTCGCGCTTGATGGCACTCGACAGTCTTGCGTCGAATCCCGCATCGCGCATGAAGTGATCGAGTCCTTGAATACGCGGCGACACCACGCCGTCCATTTCTCCATAGGCGATGTCCTGAAGCAAATTGTGTTGCACGATCCGGCCCCGGTCATCGATGGATGCAGTGATTTTGCAGGCGCACCCGACGATGGATCTCTTGCCAAACCGGTCGGCAAGAATGTCGACATGTCTCATGCCGTTCAACACGGGCAGGATCATGGTCTCGGGTCCCACGGCCGCCGCCATGTCTGAGAGGGCGGACTCCAGAGAAAAGGCCTTCACAGTGAGCAATATGGCATCGTAGAACCCGGATAGCCGATCGGCTGTGACCAGTTGCGGGCGCAAGGTGTAGTCCCCGTGGGGACTCAGAATCTCCAGCCCGCGTTCTTCCAGTTGGGCCGCCCGGGCAGGTCGGACCAGAAACGTGACATCCCGGCCTGCCTGAGCCAGGCGGCCACCGAAATAGCCACCGGTTGATCCGGCGCCGACGACGAGCAT
>JBEKYO010000242.1:0-11424 GCA_049510875.1 Steroidobacteraceae bacterium | reverse complement strand
AGACTGGCACCTCTCTCCCCACCGTCGCGGAGTCCTTCGACTACCCGGTGATCGTCGCCACCTGATGGGACGGCTCGCCGGCTTTCGCTACCGCGACATCACCCGGCGACTCAAGGCGCTGGTGTCGATTTCAGTATTCTCTGTCGTTTATTTCAGCAAGAATGTCGCAAATTGGAGTGCGGCGCAGCAAATATGACTGCTGAGATTGAGCGAGGCACCAAGGCGATGAACGAAGTTTTTCGTCGATTATTAGGCCTCCAGACTCAGCAAAGCTTCCACAGGGTCCAGAGAAAAGGTTTTGAGCAATAACGCATTGGCGCGGAGCAGAGTGGCAACCGCTGCTGTCGATGAATTGCCGATCTGAAGCCAGATCACCTTCGGCGGTGGACCGCGTACGAGGGCCAAGCTTCGGAAGTCATCGTCCTTGCTCACGATAATGAAATTGCCATCTCGCGCATGCGCCCAAATCGCCGCATCATTGGCGCCGCGCATGCCGAGCTGCTCGATGTGCGTGCTACCGGGCCAGAGAGAGGCAAGTTCTCCCACGAGCCGAGGACTCAAGTTCTCATCGAAGAGCAATTTCACGCGGTGGTGTAACTGGCGTAGCGACGTTCACGTTCCGCGGCGTATGCCAAGACCGCGAGTATGTGATCGCGCGTCAGGCTGGGAAAGTCCTTTAAGATCTCATCCTCAGTCATACCGCCGGCTAGATATTCAAGTACATCGGTGGGGGTGATGCGAGTGCCCACAATGCAGGGCTTGCCGCTGCGGACACCGGGGGTGATCTGGATATACTGCTGCCAATTCATGTGCTTTCCTGCCTGTGCTTAATGCTTCACCGAGAGTTGAGGATCGTACCTGGAATTATCCGAGGACGGGTCTGTTATCCACCACCGACGTAGGTACTCCGCAGGCCACTGCCGCTGCTGATTCGCCAACCACGCGCGTGCAGCCGGTGCGGTACGACGGAGGTACAACGCCTGTCGCTCCTGCAGCGGTGAATTGGCGTCGCGGTCGGAGGCGCCAACGTGGCTAGCCGACATGAGGGCGTGGGTGACCCAGAGCGCACTGCCGCGAATCTTGGGCTCGGTGACCTCCCGCAAGGTGCGTATTGAATGACCGGGTGGATAGTCGGCGGTCGAAAGTCGGCGCCTGCGGCCAATCAGTCCGTAACCTTCCTGCTCCTCCGCGGCGCTCAGATCCTCAGCAAGAGACCAGGCCCGTACCGGCTCGAAATGGGTCAACGACCAGGTGGTCAGATCCGTGACGATACGCAAGAACTCCGTCGGGGTGAGCGGTCCCCAGCACAGCGGATTGGGCGAGAGCCCCGCGAGGGCATTAAGGATTGCACGCTCTATTTCGACAAGGCTTCCCAGAATGACACAGCGCAGGTTTGATTCGCGAGCAACCTTGAGAGTACGGTACCGATCTGGCGTTAAATACTGCGCCTCGCCGCGAAGCGTTTGCGGCGACCACTCCGTACCCGCACGTCGATGATGACAATTACGGAGCACCAGGGCTGTGCCGTGGTACTGACAGAGCGTACACCAGGACTGGAGCCAAACGCGACGCCCATAAGGGGTCCGCTGTTCGCCAAGATCGGCCAAACAGCAATGCGGACAATAGCTCCGGAACGCGCCGTCGATCAATTCCCAGCCTGTGGCCGAGGGCCACAGTGTGTTGCACGCAGTATCGGGCAGACGCGAGAGTGCCGCGATCTTGCTTCGGACGTGCGGCGCTTGCAGACGCTCAGCAGTTTGACGCGCCAATCTCGGTGCCGTTGCAGCCACGGGTCCATCGCTAAGATCGAATGACGATAACAGAGCGTTAGGCGTCATCCGGTACTGCGCGCCAATTCGCTCAAACCAAGACGGGAGTGACTCATCGGGCTGTGGCCGGGGACACACCGGCCAGGGTTGCAGCGCGCTCATGCCGCCGCGATCCGCAGGCGCTCGCTTACGCGCTCGATATCCGTCTCCACGATTCGCTCACTGCCATCTTCGATCGCCCGTTCCGCTGCCCGCCCGAGGAGCCATGTGACCCGACCGGTCACACCGCTCGAGTGCTTGATCAGCTCTTGGATCATCGCGGGCTCGCCGAAGCAGGAGGCTTTACGTAGCGGCAGCAGCTTGCCATAAGCGACGATAAAAGCGCGAAACGCATCGGTGGCGGTCCAGCGCGGAATCAGCAGGGGCTCGAAACGACTTGCGACCTGCGCATCGGTTTGCAGCGCATGGAAGGCATCCTGCGTCCCGACCACGACGACCACGATTTTCAGTTCGTTGGCCACGAATTTGAGTAAATTGAGCGCGCGGCGCTGCTCGCGCTGGCTGCCGGCGAGCAAATGATGGACTTCGTCAATGAACAGCAGCTTGGTGCCGATTTTCTTCAGCAGATCCAAAGCGCGGCCTTCCAAGGCGCCAATCTGATCGCGAATGGAGTAGGGTGCGCCCAACACCTCCAGCATTCGCGTGTAAAACCGGCGCTCATCGGGACTGGGCGGCATTTGGACACTGACCACCGGGCGCAACGTGATACCGCGGCGCTCCTCATAAGAATTGGGATGCTGGCGCTCCATTTTTTCCAGGATCATGGTCTTGCCCATGCCGCTATCGCCATACAGCAACATGCAGGGCATCCGCGCACAACTCGGATAGTGGTAGCGGCGCTCTAATTCATCGACCGCCAATTGGGCACGGTTAAAGCCGACCCAACGCGCTGTTTGCACCAGCTTGATTCGAGATTTCGTGTCCAAGAATGCCTGTTCCCGAGTAGCGCTTGAGAGATGCGAGAGGTCAAGCATTGTCATGACTCCCAGAGTTCGCTCGGCAGGGGTGGCGGCTCGCGACTAAAATCAATGGCGCTCATCGAGTGAAGATCGACCGCCGGGAGCTCACGGCGTGGCTCGCGCCGGCGTCGAGCCGCCTTGGTCGCCTTGGTGGCGGTGGTCAAGATCTGCGTCTGACGCTCGTGCATGGCGAAGAGATTATCTTCGTTGATGCTTGCCTTGGCTTCCTTGCGCAGCATTGCGTGCGCATGCTTAAGTTCCGCCAAAGATATCGGCGGATGACAGACGTCCGCATAGGGGATCGCATGGTAGTGATGATGCGGACCAAGCACGTACAACTTTGACAAATCACGAGGGTCATAGCGAATGAGCAGCGGCTCTCGGGGCTGTGCGATCGTGGGCAGCACATCGGCCCAGTAGCGGATGCGTTCGAAATACAGGCCATTGCGCTGCAGTTTCCGATGAATCACGGGAAGAAATCCAATCACGAAGCTTTCAGGATCCGCCGGCAGGGCAGGGATGGCGCCGGCCGCGATGCTCTTGGCCCAGGCCGCGGCCGGGGTCGTTCCCAACATGCGATGCACGCCATGGTGATAGGCCCCAGCGATTTCAAGGGCGAGCCATTCGGTAAATTCTCTGAGCGTAAGTTTCGCTTCGTTCTCAGAGTGATAACCGGCGCGCTTCGATGGTGAGGAATCCGTACTCCCGGGAAGCAAGTGCACGCGGCCCATCAACGTGCCAATCAATCGCTCGATATGCGCGCCGAATCTTGGTCGTGCGATGGGCCTGTGCAATAAGCGAATGCCGTATTCACGGCAGCCGCGCGTGAGCGCCTCACCGTGGAACTCCGGACCATTGTCCACGTGGATATGCTGCGGAAGACCAAATTGTTCCCAGAGCGGTTCCGCTGCGTGACCCCGTGGCTTAAGCTTAGGCAGCACCGCATGCTCGATGCACAGCGCGACCGCCAATGCGGACGGCGCTTCTAGGCCGACGTGAAATCCTAAGACACTGCGGGTCGCGACATCAATCGCCAGCGAGAGCCAGGGACGTCCAATCGATCGGCGATGATGGGAATCTACAATGATCACGTCGGCCAAGGTGTGATCGATCTGGACGAGTTCGAGTGCCTGCGTGGCCTCTAAAGTTCCCGGCGTCGAAAGCGCAATCCCTTCGGATGCCATCGATCCCATGCGCCGGCGGGCGACCAATCGGGCATCGAGTGCGCGAATTCTCGTGAGGACGCTATTCCGTGCAGGCGCCGGAACATGCAGGCGCCGACAACGGCGCACGACTTCCCGGTAGGTTTCTTCCATGGGCGTTTTGGGCCGAACGAGATAGCGCTTTTCAATGGACTCATTGATTAGCCGTTCGCGCACCGCACCTAGCCGCCGATGTAGTTTGCGGGGACCCGGTTGATGCGGTACTAAGCTTGTGGTCTGCGCGGATGATTTATATCGGGCGATGAGTCGCTGAATCGTGCGCGTCGACACCTTCAGTGACTGTGCGGCGGAGCGGATGCGCGGCTTGGCGGGACCGGGCCCAATCATAGTCTGCCGAATGATCTCTTCGCGTTGTATTGCCGTCTGCCAGGTCGGGTAGTCCGCGGTACGCCGAAGATCCAATCGCTCATCGAGATCCTCGAGCGCCAGCGTGGGCAGCCCTCGGATTTCCGCGACGTCAACTTCTCTGAGCTCCTTGGATTTGGAGTCTCGTATACGCGCCCGCGTACCACGCAGTGACTCAAATCGATGGGCACGGCCACTCCAAAGAACCCATTCGCCGGGGCGCAGGTCGAGCCGAAGTGCCGAATTGAGGCTGTCTTGCTCCGTAAATCTTTCCGCGGATGGCGACATGCAGTATTGATAAGAATACTACTCGCGACATCCACTGTTGAAATATTTACTGAAATATTGGCTAGGAACATCGAGCTAATGTCGCGGCGGTCAAATTCATAAAATCTATGTTAAATCAGTGAATTAGCCGCTATTCCCCTAAATCACCGTAGGTGACAGAGAATTCTGATGTCGACAGCTTTCTTCGAGGCATCTATATGAATCCCGGTGTTGATGCCTTGGTGATTCGTGGCATTTCCGATCTAGTTGATGCCAAAGCCTCTGCGGATGCTCACGGTTCTCAAGAACTGGCGGCCAATGCTGCGAGTGCATTTGCTTTCGAGTTGCTGGCACATTCCAATCAGAGTCACACCAGCACAGCGAGCGAACTCGGTCCTGACAAACCAGTCAAGAAATCATTTCAACCAGACCCCCGCGTCGAGTCGCTCATACACGGGATCGGATTGGCGGAATGGAACAAAGCGGCAGATGCGGCATTACGAGTTTTGGAAGGCACCGATTCCTCTTCGGGCCGGAATGAACTATTTGAAGCGTTGATTACGTATTGCGATTGCCCGGAAGAAGACGACAGATTTTGGGGTGGCATGAACACGTTTGAGAGTTGTCTAAAGATTGCCCCGTGGTTACTTACGCGTCAGGACCTGAGTAGCCTTGCAAGCCATGAGAGCTTTTCTGTACGGGCGGTAGCTGCGTCTATCTGTATGGACCTTGCACATTCGGCGCCGGCACTCATTCCGCTCGACATCTTAGTGAGGTTATCCGTCTATGACGAGGACTGGTACGTCGAGGCACCGGCATGTGCGGCATTGAAGGCAATGGCCCATACCTTCCCGGACGTCTTGAATGTTTTCTTCTCGCGATTGCAAAGCGCGGCGCCGGACGAACGCGAGCATGCAGCACACCACATTGCGAGTATCGCCGAGAAGGAGCCGGGCTTGCTGGACGAGGAACGCCTGACGGAAGCGATAAGGAGCTTGAAGCCAATCAATGACTCGGCGACGTGTAACCACTCCGCAAACCCCGTGTGATGACGCGAGCGCTGGCGGCTCCGGCCTCGCCGGGATCTAATCGCCCGTTGGGGTTCGATTAACCCCGTACTCGCGTGTCTTCAGGGATTCAGGGTAGGCGAGGTCGCATCAGACGGCGGATTGCTGTCGATGCTGCTCTTTTTCTGCTCGTCCAGCATCGACTTGAGGTTCCAGGGCAGCAGCGCCTCAATCTGCTCGACGGTGCTGGCCGCAGGCAGATGCTCGAAGATATAGTTCAAGTACGCGTAGGGCTCGACGTCATTGACACGGCAGGTCATCACCAGCGAGAACAGATTGGCGCTCGCCTGGGCGTTGCTGGCATCGTAGCTGAAGAGCCAGGCCTTTCTGCCCGTGGCAAAGTGTTTGATCTGCTGCTCGCTGTAATTGTTGTCGACGGGGATCTCGGCGTGATCCAAATGCCTTACCAGCTTCGGCCACTGGCGATGCGCGTAGCCGAGCGCCTTGCCGAGTGCGCTGTTCGGCGGTGTGCCGGGCAGCAGATCATCGATCCAGGCTTTGAACTTCTCCAGGATGGGCTTGGACTTCTGCTGGCGTAGCTGCAGCACCGTCTCCAGCGACAGGGGCTCTCCGCGCTGCTGATACTCTGCCCGCAGCGCCTTGATCTGCCCCTCGATGTGATAGACCGGACCGATGTAATCCTCGATCGCGGCGTTCGCGAGCGTGCGGCTGGATGGTAGTTGGCTCACTTTGCGCGCCTTGAAGAACATCGTGCGGCAGTGCGTTAAACAGCCAAAATGCAGCAGCTTGAGCTGCGCGGCGATGTCATCGTAGCGCTCTAGTCCGTCGCTGATGAGCTTGCCCTGATACGCTCCGTCCGGGCCAATGAAGAACTGCTTTAAGCCCTCGGTCGTGCGCGACGCCAGGTAGTCATACAAGATGATGCGTTGCCCCGGAGGACCGCCCGCCCGCACCACGATGTAGTGGTCGGAACCGACCGCCTTGTCGCTGCGCAAGATTTGCAGCGGCGTCTCATCGATATGCATGAACGGCGCGGCGAATAGCGCGTCGCGGATCAGATTGATCACCGGCACAATGTTCTCGCCGCCGACGGTGCTGACCCAGGTGCCGAGGGTGCCCGGACCCAAGTCCATGCGGTAGCGCTTAAAATCCTGGCTCACTCGGTAGAGCGGCAGCCCCAAGTTGTACTTTGAGTTGATGATGTGCGCGAGCAATGACGGGCTCGCCATCGACTTCGGCAGGATCACGGGCGGCGCCGGCGCCGTGATCGGGGCCTCGTGCCGCTCCTCGCACACATAGGTCGGACGGATGTGCTGCTCGACGCGGATCCTCGGCGGCTCGAAGCGATAGCACTCACGGATCTCTTGGCCGATGCGGGTCAGCGGATGCGGCACGGCGCACTTCGTGCACAGCTTATGCTCGGGCGCCAGGTCGTGCTCGATCTCAATGCGCGGAAAATGATCCGGGATCGCCTTGCGGCCCGCATCGGCGGAACGCTTGCGCTCGTGAGCGTCGATCTTCGTGGTCCGCTGGCGGTGCGCTTCATCGGCCGCCTCGATCGCGGCGAGCACTTCGGCCTCGTTGAACAGCATCTGCTGGTCAGCGTTCTGTTCAGCGGCATCCGTGCTCTGCGTGGAACGCCCATAGTATTGGGCCTTCAGCCACCGCACTTCCTCCTCGAGCAGCACCTTTCGCTCAACGGTCTGCTGATGTTCACTCTTCAGCTGCTCGTGAGCGAGCTCGACCTGTTTGAGCCTCTGGTTCTCTTCGCGCAGCAGCCGGATTTGCTCTTCGGAAACCTTCAGACGGACGGCAAGCTCGGTGTTTTTATCCGCGAGTGCGGCAGGATTTTTGTTCGGCGCGAGCACCCATAAATTGTAACGCGCAGAGCAAAAAACTCAATGAAAATAACACTCAACTCACATGCGTAAACCGAATCACTCGATGCGGTGCCGACCACACATCGTAGCCATCGAGCAGCCAGTTCAATTGTTCCGCCGTCAACGTGATCACTTCCTCCTGCAACAGACTCGGCCAATGAAACTTCTCATCGCTCTCGATCTTCTTCCACCACACGGCGAAACCGTTGCGATCCCAGCTCAAAATCTTCAGCGCGTCATATCGACGTCCGATGAACACGTACAGCGCCTGCGGGGCAAACGGATCCTGCTGCATCCCTTCGCGCACCAGCGCCGCGAGCCCGTTCCGGCCCCGCCTCATGTCGATCGGTTCCCGGTGTAGGTACACCTTCACATCCGCCGTGGGCCGCATCATGCCGCTACTCCAGACATCAACGCCGACATCCAGGCGACTTCCGGATAACTCGCGCACTCGATCGTCCACCCCGACGGATGCCGGATCCGACACACCGGCATCGCCGCCCCCGGCGGGGCGACGCGCACCGCCACGAATCCCGTCGCCTTGGATCGATCGGCCCGGCCTCGCTTGCCAATCACCCCTTTGCGCACCAGTGCTCGCTTGATCCAAGTCCACTGGTGCATGCTGATCTGCCGATCTCGGCAATATCGAGAAAAGCTCAGCCCCAGCTTCTTCGCCTCCTCCAAATGGGC
The DNA here is from genome assembly GCA_049510875.1 of Steroidobacteraceae bacterium. Classification (GTDB taxonomy): domain Bacteria; phylum Pseudomonadota; class Gammaproteobacteria; order Steroidobacterales; family Steroidobacteraceae; genus Bog-1198. The sequence continues at coordinate 3,203 of JBEKYO010000242.1, read as the reverse complement.
CAAACACGCTCGCTCCCGTTCGCTTAGGGCTTCAACCTTCCGCTCGGTCATCGTGCTCTCCAGGTCTGCGGCAACAGTGCCGCGGTGGAAAGCTTCGCCCGCTCAGATCACGGTGGAAAGTACGGGGATGCTGGAGTGCTTACTCGTTATGGGCTTTAGCGTGCGTCTTGTCATCGCATCAGGGGCTACGGCTCTGACCAGTGGCCTTTTTGGCAAATGAGCTTAACGCTCTATGTTTTTGTGAGTTCGGCATGCCATGGATTGCGGGATTTGCGGGCACCCATGCGGTCCCGATGCGGGAAAGAGCGGGATTGTGGAGCAGCTACGTGTGAGACATTTGCACGCTTATACGATAAGGGGTAACCGGTCCCAAGACAGGAAAATACACGCTAGAGAAACCCTGTTTATTCAGTAAGTTACAACGCTAATCTACAACAATTCCATGAATTTCAGTTAGTTACAATCTCGATCCTCGATCGCTCGCCGGAGCCATAGCCGGCCTCCCCTTGATTTGCGTGCCAAGAGTGCCGGTTGGAAATACCGAGAATTATAGAGTGTGCCGTTCACAACCTGCGGATTGTGGGAGAGTTCCTGTTCGCCAGGAGACCGCCGTATTTTCCGCAGAAATCGCGCACAATTCCCTCGCGAAAACCGCTTCATTGACGGTATTTTTCTCGGGAAATTTCAACGTTTTTCACGGAACAGGAACCGAACCATAATCAATGACTTGCGCGGGCGACATCCGTGTCGCTCGGGAAAAACCCCCTGTTTCTGCCGGCACTCTTGGCACGCAAATCAAGCCTTCCCCGGTCGGTCCGGTCCCCCGTGACGAGAACGGTCCGATCCTGATTGATGGCATAGTTCATGTATTACCACTTCACTCGAGTGGATTGGTCGTCCTTGAGTTCGGTATTCACTACCGGCGGTCGACTACGTGCCCGCCAAACGCGCAAGCATCAGGCCCAGTCCAACGAGGGAGCCAAGCCAGCACAGCGTGCGCAAGTAAGACACTCCAGAAAGATAGAGGGGCAGATAAACAATGCGCGCCACAATCCAGATTGTCGCCCCCAAACCGCCCGTATGCTGCGTCGCGATCAGACCGAGGTCGACTGCGACAAAAGGGGCAAGGTTTTCCACGTAGTTGCCAAGTGCCCGGGTGGCCCGTGGAAATAGCTGTCCTTTGGGCTCACGCCGGTCGTCCCGGGGACCCGAAAGATACGGAAGACCGAGCGCGCCCCCGGCGAACGCGCCTTGCGTAAGGACATGCGCGTACCAAAGAAGGATGCTCAGTTCCAGGCAGACCAGTTCGCTCATCTCTCAACTCCTCGTAGGCTAAATTCTATTGCTTTGCCGCGTAGGGAGCTGCAGCAGCCCACAGCGCATCTGCCCCTAGTCGGATCTTGTAGTCCGGGTTCGAATACACATACCGAATCGCGCCGGTTCGGTCGATGATGAAGACGGACGGCACTGGGAGCTCGTGTAGCGGCTCGCCAGTGGTGGAATCTAGATCGACCCCAAAGCCCTTCATCTTCGCGATCGTTGCGTCATCCAGGTGGAAGGCGATATGAAACGCCTTTGCCGCCTCGAGCCGGCTATCCGACAGCAGGGTATAGTCGATATGCTCGGATTTCAGACTGGAGTACAAGATGGCCGGGCGATCAGTGCTCAAAAACACGATCTCGAATCCGCTCTGCCGGAGCTTCGGCTCGACCAGACGCAGATCGCTCAGCTGCATATTGCAATACGGGCACCAGCCGCCGCGGTAGAAGATCACCACAGTGGGCTTTTGATAACTCTCAGGGCTGAACGTCCGTAGCACCCCGTCTTTGGTCTGAGCGCTGAATGTTGGCGCCCGCACACCCACCGCCAGAGGCTGAACTTGAGCGGGGTCGCTCGGAATGTCCGCAAAGGCGCTCACAGTCCACAGAGCAGCGGCGAGTATGAGGAAGTGGCTTTGAATGTGCATGGGGAATCTCCGATCGGCGAAACACTCATCCCGGCGAACGCGCACTGGCGTCCGCTAGGGCGCCGCGGCGTGGCGGAACAGGTGGCGGCGAGCTCCAGCATCCATTTCCGTTTTGAACGTGTATCGGTCTTTGAGGGCTTCGGCCCGAACCGCAGCCGGCCGGGCATTCACAAGGTCCAGCCAGCGCTTCAGGTGCGGCAGTGTGCTCCACGCATCGTCGCCGAGAATGAACGGAACGGCTTGCGCCCACCCCCACGCCGACATGTCGACAATTGTGTAGGTGACTCCCAGCAGGAAAGGACCGGTGGCCAGCTGTGCATCCAGGATGCCGTAGTGCCGGCGCGCTTCAAATGCATACCGGTCAGCCGCATAGTCGAGGCCCTTGGGCGCGTGATGCTTGAAATGCACGGCCTGCCCGGAATACGGGCCGATGCCGCTGGAAATGAACATCAGCCACGAGAGCATTTCGCCGCGCGCCTTGGGAGTGTTCTCGGGGAGAAACTTCCCGGTCTTTTCCGCCAGGTACAGCAAGATCGCCGTGCTGTCGAATACACGCACATCGCCATCCGTGATGACGGGTGTCTTGCTATTCGGGTTGATCGCCACGAAGTCTGGCGCAAATTGCTCGCCTTTGCGAGTGTCCACCGGCACGACCTCGTACGGCAAACCGGACTCTTCCAGGAACAGAGCTACTTTGGCGGGATTGGGCGCGGGATGGTAGTAGAATTTGATCATGATCAATGCCTTCGTTGTTTGTATTGGACACAGGCGCCAAGCCGCTCAGACCGCGGAGATACCACCGTCGATGCGCAGTTCCGTTCCGGTCGTGAACCGAGATCCATCCGCCGCGTAGTAGAGCGCGACCGCGGCTATTTCTTCCGGCTCGCCCGCACGGCCGAACGGGCCGTTCGCAGCCATTTGCCCGAAGCCCGCAATCTGTTCCGGACTCAGGCCCATTTTCAGGCTGATCGGAGTGTTGATGGGGCCCGGGGTAATGGTGTTGACCCGGATGCGACGCGGCGCCAGCTCCGCCGCCAAACTAAGCCCGAAGGAGCGTAGGGCCGCTTTGGTCGCTGCGTAAACGCTCAACGCGGGCATCCCCCGCACCGCAGCCAGGGATGACGTGAGAATGATCGACCCGCCGTCTCGAAGGACAGGTACTGCGTATTTGATCAAGAAGTATGGGCCGCGCACATTGACGCGAAACAGCTCGTCGAAGTGCGTTTCATCTGCCGCA
>JBEKYO010000241.1:0-5884 GCA_049510875.1 Steroidobacteraceae bacterium | reverse complement strand
GCCTTCACGGGAGTCTCCGCCGCCGCGGCGCCATTCAAATCGATGACCAACCGATAGCCCGCACGCTTGTCGGGCGGCGCCGGGAAACTCTTGGCACGAATCTGGCGCGACAGATCGAACACAATGCGCAGCTCGCCGGACGGCCGCCTCCCCATGCGCACCTGTTTGACTGCCCCGGCGGCGGCGGGCGATGTCCGGGCGCCGCGAGCCAAACGGGCGCCGGCGACGTCGAGCACCACCCGGTCCGGATTCTTCAGCACCGTCAAGCTATGCGGCGCATCGCCCGACAGGTCGAGAACCACGCGCGTGCCGTCGGGCCCCACCGTCAACCGGACCTCACGCACCTCCACGGGGTGCACCGGCGCCGCGTGCACGGGCAACGCCAGCACGGCTAACGCCAGCGCGGCCGCCAGGAGCGCCGGCAATTCCATCAAACCGCGTCGATTGGCCATGAGGCGACAAGTTAACGCCTAACAAGGAGTTTTTTCAAGTTAGATTAGATACATAGGAAGTTAAGCTAGTGTCATGCTGTAGGAGCTTCAGCCACTGTCGTCCGCGCGCCGTGGGCGCATCGAGGCTGGCTCGGCGCGCCTCCTCGTGGTAGCGGAGCACCAGGTCGAGGTCCGCGGGCGGGAGCACCGACCGGCCCTTCTCGGGCCACTCCACCAGCAACAGACACTCGCCGTCGAAATAGTCCCGCAGGCCGAGTTCGGCCACATCGGAGGGTCCTTGCAGCCGATACAGATCGACGTGCACACAGGTGATGCCGCGCGGCTGGTACACCTCCACCAAGGTATAGGTGGGACTGCGAATCACTCCCGCGGCACCCAGTGTGCGCAGCAGACTGCGCGCACAGGTGGTCTTCCCGGCCCCCAACTCGCCCTGCAGATACACCACCGCTCCGCCCGCGCCGCCGCGGAGGTAGGCCTGGGCAAGCGCCGCGCCGAGAATCTCGGTGGCGTGCGCGTCGCCTAACAAAAGCTCGAGGTGGGAATCGGACATGCCGCTGTATTCAAGCACCGATTGGCGGCGTTATCGCGCATTATAAGCGCGATGAGCTCTCACGAGGCCGACCCGACCCCGCACGGCGCCGCTCTGGCGTCGGACATCAAGCGTTGGGGCGCCGAGCTCGGATTCGCGCGCGTGGGCGTCGCCCACATCGATCTCGCCGGCGATGAGGCGCACTTTCGCGAGTGGCTGCGCGCGGGTTTCCACGGCGAGATGGAGTACCTGGCCCGCCACGGCACCAAGCGCTCACGGCCGGCCGAACTCCTGCCGGGGACGGTCAGTTGCGTGAGCGTCCGGATGGACTACTGGCCGGCCGCCGCCGCCGCTGCGGCGGATGTGCTGGCGGACGGCGCCCTCGCGTACGTGTCGCGCTACGCCCTGGGCCGCGACTATCACAAACTGATGCGCACGCGCCTGCAGAGGCTGTGCGATCGCATCGCCGCGGCCGTCGGCCCCTTCGGCTACCGGGCGTTCGCCGACAGCGCCCCGGTCCTCGAAAAGGCACTGGCGCGCAACGCCGGTCTGGGATGGATCGGCAAGCACACCAATCTGATCGACAGCAACGCCGGCTCGTATTTCTTCCTCGGCGAAATCTACGTGGACCTCGCCCTGCCCGCCGATCAGGCGGCCACCGCGCACTGCGGCAGCTGCAGCGCCTGCATCCCCGCCTGCCCCACCGGGGCCATCGTCGCGCCCTATCGGCTGGATGCGCGGCGCTGCATTTCCTATCTGACCATCGAGCTCAAAGGCCCGATTCCGCTCGAGTTCCGCCGCGCCATCGGCAATCGGGTCTTCGGCTGCGACGATTGCCAGCTGGTCTGCCCGTGGAACAAATTCGCGCGCCCGGCCCGCGAGGCGCGCTTCGCCGCGCGGCACGGGCTCGACCACGCGCAGCTCACGGCGCTGTTTGCCTGGAGCGAAGCGCAGTTCGAGCACAACACCCGCGGCAGCGCGATCAGGCGCATCGGGTACGAGCGCTGGCTGCGCAATCTCGCGGTGGCGCTCGGCAATGCACCCAGTTCCGAACTCATCGTCGGCGCGCTGCGCGCACGCGCGGAGCACCCGTCCGCGTTGGTGCGCGAGCACGTCGGGTGGGCGCTCGCCGAGCACGAGCAGCGCGCGCATGACCGGCAGCGCGCCTGACCGCGTCAATTAGCCTGCAGTAAGCTGCTGCCGGTGGGATTGAAGAAATGCCGGCCGCGGCGCGTCTTGGTGATCTGCGCGAACAACAACTGGTAGTCGACGTCGTTGGTCACCGGGTCGATCGCCGCCGAATTGACGATGAGCAGGGGCGAGGCATCGTAGCTGTGGAAAAAACGCGCGTACGCCTGGGTGAGCTTCTCCAGGTAGCTGCGCTCGATATGCTGCTCATAGCGAATGCCGCGCTTGGCGATGCGGTCGACCAGCACATCCACCGGCGCCTGCAGATAGACCACGAGGTCGGGCTTCGGCGCATCGACCACCACCCGCTCATAGACACGCTCGTACAGAGCGTACTCCGCATCGTCCAAGGTCACGCGCGCGAACAAACGATCCTTGTCGAGCAGATAGTCCGCGATCCGCACCGCGCCGAACAGGTCCTCCTGACGCACTTCTTCCAGTTGCCGCGCGCGCTGGAACAGGAAGAATAGCTGCGTCTGAAACGCCGCCGCCCGCGGGTTCTTGTAGAAGCGCTCCAGAAACGGGTTCTGGTCCGCCTGTTCGAGTACCAGCTGCGCGCTCAAGGACTGCGCCAAGCGGCGCGCCAGACTGGTCTTACCCACCCCGATCGGGCCTTCGATGACGACGAATTTCTGCGGAATTGCGCTCACTTGAGGACCCACGACTTTAAAGTACCGAAATTCCGCTGCCCGTCACGCGCGACTTCAGATCCACGACTCGCCCGTGGCCGGGAATTCGCAAGGTAGGGGCAATATCGCTGAGAGGATACAGGACGAAGTTGCGCTCAGACACTCCGGGGTGCGGAAGCTTCAGTCCCGGCTCATCCACGGGTGCGCCGGTCATCCACAGAAGATCCAAATCGATGACGCGCGGGCCCCAGCGCGCCTGGCGATTTCGCCCCATGGCGCGCTCGATGTCGAGCAATGCATCGAGCAGTTCCCGTGCGCCGAGCAGGGTCAACACACCACCCACGGCGTTGGCGAAATACGGTTGATCCTGCGGCCCCAGGGGCTGCGTGAGATACATCCGCGATTTCAGTTCGAGGCGCGTGTCGCGCACCGTGGAGACCCGTTCGAAGGCCTCCAGGACCCGTTCGCGCGGGTGATTGAGATTGCTGCCCAGCGCCACATACGCAGAGCGCCAATGCGGCTCGCGTAGATTACTCACACAGGCTCCTAACTTCGCGCCGCTCCGCCGCGTCGACGCCGCCGGCGGCGCCGGCCCGGCGCCGCCGCCGCGCCGTCCTCACCCGCGCCCGGCGCGGCCGCGCCGGGGGCATCGGCGGGACGGGATTGCACCAGCGCGACGCGCTCCTCCTGCGGCAACAATTGCACATCCGTCCACCACTGCGCGAGTTCGGGATCGGCCACGCCCGCTTGCGCGCGCAGCAGCAGGAAATCGTACGCGGCGCGAAAGCGCGGATGCTGCAGCAGGCTCAAGGATTTGATGCCGCTGCGCCGGTTGAACCGCGGCTGCAGCATCAGCAGTTCGCGCATGGGCACACCGAAGCGCCGCGGAATGGCCACGCGCGATTGCTGCGCCCGCAGGACGGTGTCGCACGCCTGCATGAGCTGCGCCAGATCGGGCGCCGGTCCCGCCTGCCGCTCATTGAGTTCGCGCAGCACCGCGCCCCACAACAGGATGGCGAACAGGAACGTGGGCGTGACCGGCTTCTCCTCGACGATGCGCGCATCGGTGTTGGCGAGGCCCAGCTCGAGCATTCCCTGCGCGTAGGCGTAGGGCGGCAGCTGCATCGCGGCGGCCGACATGGGAAAGAGGTGCTCGAACAGGCCATACTGCTGCAGGAGCCGGAACGACTTCACCCCGAAGCCGGCCAGAAACAATTTCAGGCACTCATCGAACAATCGCGCCGCCGGCACCCCGTCGAGCAGGTGCGCGAGGCGCGGGATGAGTTGCTCGGTGGCTGATTCGATCGAGAAATCCAGCTTTGCCGCGAACCGCACCGCGCGCAGCATGCGCACCGGATCTTCGCGGTAGCGCGTCTCCGGATCGCCGATGAGTTTCAAGCGCCGCGCCCGCACGTCGCTCACCCCGTCGACGAAGTCCCAGATCGAAAAATCATCGATGTTGTAGTAGAGCCCGTTGGCGGTGAAATCCCGACGCCACACGTCCTCCTCGATGGTTCCGTAGATGTTGTCGCGCAGGATGCGCCCGCTGGTGTCGAACGCGCGGTGCGTGGAATCCTCAGCAGTGCTCGCGGGGGCGCGCGCCGCGGCCTCCTCGTCCCCATCGTCCTCGGCATCCTCGCGTTCCGGCGCGGCAGCGGCGCGAAACGTGGCCACTTCGATGATTTCCTGACCAAAGTGCACGTGCGCCAGGCGAAATCGGCGCCCGATGAGGCGGCAGTTGCGAAACAGCCGGCGCACCTCGTCCGGCAATGCGTTGGTGGCAACATCGAAGTCCTTGGGCGTGATCCCCAGCAGCAGATCGCGCACCGCGCCGCCGACCAGAAAGCCTTGATATCCGGCCTCTTTCAGCCGGTAGAGCACTTTCAAGGCGTTGGAGGAAATCGCCGCGCGCGAGATCGAATGGTCGGCTCTGGGGATGACCAGATGGGGAAATTGGGTCGAAGCTTGATTCAAAAAAGGGAGTTCCGCTTGAGTCCAAAAAATTGCTGGCTATACTACCAGCCCGCTTGGGTTCAGGCGGCTCAAGATCCGACCTCACCGCTCCCTTCGTCTAGAGGCCTAGGACACGGCCCTCTCAAGGCTGTAACACGGGTTCGAATCCCGTAGGGAGCGCCATTGAATCAATGGGTTACGATACTGATGCAACGCAATAGATTGGGTTACGTAACTTTTACGTAAGTATCGCGGGTTCATTAGGGAGGGAAAAACGCATGGAAAACCAACCTGTTCCGCCTGCGTCTCAACCGCCCGCGGCAGAACTGCCATCCCTCGCGCTTTTTCTCGAAGAAGCCCCGGCGTTCAGGAGCCAAAATGTCGAAGCTGAGGTGTCGTACTTCGCGAACTATCCGCGTTGGCGAGTAAGCCTGCCTGGATTAGCTCTCTACTGCGCACACAAAGCCTGCGAAGACATCTGCTTCTTTGACCCGAGCGGGACTGACGACACCATATCCCTCGGCAATGACGATAAAGCTCATACGTTATTGAGATTTGTGCTCTATCACTGTAGACACTGTAATGTCACGCAAAAAATATTCGCGCTTCGCATATTTACTCCCGGCAATGCCGAAAATAAGCCGCTAAACGTGATGAAGTTCGGCGAGGACCCACCAAACATCGGCCCAGCCTCAAGGGCGCTGCAAGACCTTCTAGGAGACCAGTGGACGTTGTACTTGCACGGTCGCCGATCAGAATTGCAAGGTCTCGGAATAGGAGCCTTCGTTTACTACCGCCGGGCTGTGGAACGCATTTGGCAGCGCGTGCTCACACGGCTGCTGGAAGTCGCTCGTTTAGAGAGCGCGGCTGACCGCATTGCATCTCTTGAAGCAGCACAAACCGAATCTAGGTTTACCAGGTCTATGGACTCAGCCAAGGGCGCGGTGCCGGTGAGCCTGTACGTGGATGGACACAATCCGTTTCAACTCCTTTACGACGCCTGCGGCGACGGTCTGCACGAGTACACCGACGACGAGTGCATTCGACGCTCGAGAATTATCAGATTAGTGCTCAGCCGCTTTGCGGAACGTGCGAAGGCCGTCCTGTCAGAGGACACTGAGTTACGCGCAGCG
>JBEKYO010000240.1:0-5982 GCA_049510875.1 Steroidobacteraceae bacterium | reverse complement strand
GTTCGAACTCCGCGTCGATCTTCTGACGCAGCTTACTGATGTGGACGTCGACGACATTGGTTTGCGGATCGAAGTGATAATCCCACACGTTCTCCAGCAACATGGTTCGCGTGACGACTTGGTCGGCGTGGCGCATCAGGTACTCGAGCAGCTTGAATTCGCGCGGTTGCAGGGTGATCTGGCGGTCGCCCCGGCTCACCTTGCGCGTCATCGGGTCCATGTGCAAGTTGCCCACGGTGAGCGGAGCTTCATGATTGACTCCGTGCGCCCGGCGGTGCAGGGCGTCCAACCGGGCCAACAACTCGCCGAAAGCGAACGGTTTGGTCAGGTAGTCGTCGCCGCCGCTGCGCAGTCCGCGGATGCGGTCGTCGACATCGGACAGCGCGCTCAGGATCAGGATCGGCGTGCGCTTGCCGGTTTTGCGCAAAACTTCGATGATCGCCAGGCCGTCGATGTCGCCCGGCAGCATCCGGTCCATGATGATCACGTCGTAGGGCTCGCTCGCCGCAAGAAACATGCCGTCGCGTCCGTTGCCCGCATGATCCGTGGTGTGTCCGGCTTCCTGCAATCCCTTGACCACGAATTGGCTGACCCTCTCGTTGTCCTCGACCAGCAGGATCTTCACGTGGGTTCCCCTGCCCCGGCAGCCTGCGCCGCCTTGATGTCCTCGACAGGATGTGATTTGCGGCGGCCCTTCATCCAGAGGCTGAACTGATCCAGGTACAGATAAATGACCGGCGTCGTGAACAACGTCAACGCCTGACTGACGACCAAGCCGCCGACCATGGTGTAGCCCAAGGGCCGGCGCAGCTCCGAGCCCGTGCCATGGCCGAGCGCCAGCGGCAGGGCGCCGAGCAGGGCCGCCATCGTGGTCATCATGATGGGCCGAAACCGCAGCAGGCAGGCCTGACGAATCGAGTCGTGCGGCGACAGGTGCTGTTCGCGCTCGGCCTGAATGGCAAAATCCACCATCATGATCCCATTCTTTTTGACGATCCCGATGAGCAGGATGATGCCGATCAGCGCCATCACCGACAAGTCGATGTGGAAGATGAACAGCACCAGCAACGCCCCGAGGCCCGCGGACGGCAGCGTGGAGAGAATGGTCAGCGGATGGATGTAGCTCTCGTACAGCATGCCGAGAATGATGTACACGGCGACCAGAGCGGCCAGGATGAGATACGGCTGGCTCTTGAGCGAACTCTGGAAGGCTTGCGCCGTGCCCTGGAACGTGCCGGTGATGGTGGCGGGAAGGCGCATCTGCGCGGAGACCTGGCTGATCGCATCCACGGCATCGCCCAGGGCGGCGCCGGGGGCGAGGTTGAACGACAGCGTGACCGCGGGAAATTGACCTTGATGGTTGATGGACAAATAAGTCACGTGCTGGGTGTCGTACTTGGTCATCGCCGATAACGGCACCATTTGTCCGGTGAGAGGCGACTTCAAGTACAATTTCCCGAGCGACGCCGGGTCGGTTTGCAGCGACGGCGTGATTTCCAGCACCACGTGATAGCTGTTGGCCTGGGTGAAGAACTGCGCGGCCTGGCGCTGTCCGAAGGCGTCGTAAAGCGCCAGGTCGATCGCCGCCGGTTGAATGCCGAAACGCGACGCCTGGTCGCGGTCGATGGTGAGCGACACCATGCCGCTGGTCGTCTGCTGGTCGGAGGCCACATCGCGCAGCATCGGCAGCGGCTGCAGCTTGGCAAGCAGTCTCGGGGCCCATGCGTTGAGTTCATCGATGTCCGAATCCGTCAGCGTGAATTGATACTGGGTGCGCGTGGTGCGGCCGCCGACGTTGAGGTCCTGCGCTGCCTGCAGGAACAAGGTGGCGCCGGGAACCTGGGCGAGCTGCGGCCTCAAGCGAGTGATGATCTCGTCGGCGCTGGCGCTGCGCTCGCTCCGCGGTTTGAGACCGATGATCACAAAGCCGTTGTTCAACGGGCGGCTGCCCCCGAGGCCTGTTCCGTAACTGGCGACGTCGGGATCTCTGGCGACAACGTCCAACAAAGCGTGCTGCCGGCGCACCATTTCGTCGAAGGAGATGTCCTGCGGAGCATCCGACAATCCGGCAATGATGCCGGTATCCTGCTGCGGGAAGAATCCCTTCGGAATCTCCACGTACAGGAACACGGTAACCGCAACTGTTACCAGGAACACCGCCAGCGTCGTGCGCTGGTGATCGAGGGCGAGGTCGAGGCCGCGCGTGTACCAGGCGAGCAGCCGGTCGAACGCACGTTCGACCACCATGTAGGCCTTCCCGTGCTTCGCGTGCTTCTCGTCCCGCAGGAACAAGGCGCACATGGTCGGCGATAAGGTGAGCGCGACGAACGCGGATACCGCGATGGTCATGCTCATGGTGACGGCAAATTCGCGGAACAGCCGCCCGATGATTCCTCCCATCAGCAGTAGAGGAATGAATACGGCCACCAGCGATATGCTGATCGACATGATGGTGAAGCCGACTTCGCCCGCACCCTTCAAGGTGGCGTCGAGCGGCGACAGTCCGTCCTCGATGTGCCGATAGATGTTCTCGAGCATCACGATCGCGTCATCGACCACGAAGCCCACCGCGATGGTGAGCGCCATGAGCGACAGGTTGTCCAGGCTGTAGTTGAGCACGTACATCACGGCGGCGGTTCCGAACAGCGCCAACGGTACGGTGACTCCCGGGATGATGGTCGCCCAGGCAGATCGCAGGAACAGGAAGATCACCATGACGACGAGCGCAATCGTGAGCGCCAGCGTGAATTCGACGTCTTCCACGGCCGCCTTGATGGTGGTGGTGCGGTTGGCGACGATGTCGACCTTGACGGAGGGAGGTATCGACGCCAGTGCGTGAGGCAACAATTTCTCCACGCGCTGTTCGGCGTCGATGACGTTTGCCCCCGGCTGCTTGTAAACCAGAAGCAGGATTCCCTTTCTTCCGTTCTGCCACGCCGTCAGGAGCGTGTTCTCGGGCCCGTCCACGGCGACTCCGATGTCGCGGATGCGGACCGGGGCGCCGTTCTGATAGGCCACGACCACGTCGTTCCAGGGCGCGGCCTTGAGGAGTTGGTCGTTGTCGTAAATGGTCAGCGCGCGCTTCGGTCCGTTGATCGACCCTTTCGGGGCATCCACGGTCGCGGCCGTGATGACGTTGGCGACGTCCTCCATTTGCAGCCCCAGCGCCGCGAGCTTGATCGGATCGATTTGCACCCGCACGGCGGGCTTTTGCTGGCCGCCGATGGATACCTGGGCCACGCCCGGAATCTGCGAAATCTGCTGCGCGAGAATGTTCTCGGCATAGTCATCCACCGTGGTCACCGGCAGCACGTCGGAATGCACCGACATGAGCAGGATCGGGGAGTCGGCAGGATTGACCTTGCGATAGGTGGGCGGAGTCGGCAGATTCTTGGGCAGTTGTCCACCGGCGGCGTCGATGCCCGTCTGCACGTCCAGGGCCGCGGCATCGATGCTGCGATTCAGATCGAATTGCAGGGTGATCTGGCTGTTTCCGAGGATGTTGGTGGACGTCATTTGCGTCAACCCGGATATCTCCGCGAACTGATATTCGAGCGGCGTGGCGACCGAGGAGGCCATGGTCTCGGGACTGGCGCCGGGCAACGACGCAGAGACCGTAATGGTGGGAAAATCCACCTGCGGCAGCGGCGCCACGGGCAGCAGCGGGTAGACCACCAAGCCGACCAGAAATATGCCGCCCATCAGCAGCGACGTGGCGATGGGACGGCGGACGAACGGCGCGGAAATGCTCATGATGCGGCGGGCGCGGGCGCAGCCGCCTCGCGCACATGGCTGCCTGCCTGCAGGCGGTATTGATTGGTCGTGACCACGCGCTCGAGCAGATTGAGGCCGCCGGTCACGATGGTCATGCCGTTGCTTTCATCCCCGATCTTCAACGGCCGTGCCTCCACCGTAGAATCGCTCTTCACCACGTAGGTGAACGGCCCGTTCGGACCGAGCTGCACGGCGGCCGTCGGAATGATGATTGCGTGCCGGTCGGTGCGCACGAGCACCCGGGCGTTCACGTACTGGCCCGGCCAGAGGGTGTTGCGTTCGTTCTTGAAGATTGCCTTGAGCTTCACCGTGCCGGTGGCCTGCTGGATCTGGTTGTCGATGAGGCTCAAGAGTCCTTCATCGAGTGCACTGCCGCCGTTGCGCGCCTCCGTGGTGACCCTGACGGGCCCGGCCGCGAGCGCCGCGCCCACGGCGCCCAGGTCCTCCTCGGGCAGCGTGAAGATGACGGCGATGGGCTGCACCTGGGTGACCACCACGATCCCGGTGGTGTCGGCCGCGTGCACGATGTTCCCGGGGTCGACCAGGCGAATCCCGGTGCGGCCATCGATGGGCGAGGTGATGCGGGTATAGTCGAGCTGCGTGCGGGCATTGTCGATCTGCGCCTGATCGAATTTGAGCTGCGCCGTCAATTGATCGACCAGCGCGCGCTGCGTGTCGACGGTCTGCTTGCTCGCCAGGTCCTGCGGCTGCAGGACGGTATAGCGATTGAAATCGCGCACCGCGTTGGCAAGCTGCGCCGCGTCCTTCGCCTTGGTCGCCACCGCCTGCTCATACGCGGCCTGATTGGGGCGCGGGTCGATTTGCGCCAGAAGGTCACCCTTGCGCACCGTCTGGCCTTCGGTGAACCCGATCTTCTGCAGCTCGCCGTCCACGCGTGCGGTGACCGTCACCGTATAGAACGCTTGCACGGTTCCAAGGCCCCCGAGGTAGATGGGTACGTCAGCCTGCGTCACCGCGGTGGTATCGACGGCGATGCCCGGAGGCGACTCATGGGTCGCCGCTTCCACCGGTTTGTGCAGCATGCGCCAGGTCACGGCAGCGAGCACGATGAGCGCCGCCGCCGCCCCTGTCTTTGTGACGCGATTCCACCAGTAGCTCTTCATCGGTACGTCACCCTTGATGCCAGCCGCCGCCGAGGGCGGTGAATAAATCGACCAACGCCTGCAAGCGGGCGTACTGCACCTGGACCAGCACGTCCTGCGCGCTGAACAGGGCGTTTTCGGTGTTGAGGACGGTCAGTATGTTCACGGTGCCCGCGGACATTTGCGCCTGCGCGAATTGATAGGCGCGGCGCGCCGTCGCGACCGCATCGCGCTGCCGTTCGAGCTGTTCGGCGCTCTGCCGCGCCGCGACCAGCGCGCTCTCGACATTGCTGAATGCGGTGAGCACGGCCTTGTGGTACGTCGTCAATAATTCCGTGTAGCGCGCCTTGCTGTAGGCGACTTGACCGCGCAACGCGCCGCCGTGAAAAATCGGCTGCGTCAGGCCCGCGCCGAGGGAATACACGCGGCTGGCGGGACTGATGAGCGAAGCCAGCGTGCCGCTTTCGTAGCCGCCGGCCGCCGTCAGTTCGATGCTGGGAAACAACGCGGCGCGCGCGACGGTGATGTCGGCGTTGGCGGCAATGAGCTGCTGTTCCGCTTCGGCCACGTCGGGCCTGCGCGACAGCAGCTGCGAGGGCAGCCCCGCCGCGATCGGCGGGCTCGCCAGCTCCGTCAACGAGCCGGACGTCACGTCGATCGATTCCGGCGTCCTGCCGACGAGCACCGCGAGCGCATACACGGATTGACGGAATTCCTGCACCAGGGGCGGCAGCGCCGCGCTGAGCAGCGCCACCGCCGTTTCTTGCTGGGCAACGTCGAGTCCGGTGGCCGTGCCGGCCGATTGCTCGAGTACGAGGCCGTGAAGGATTTTTTGGCCGTTCTGCAAATTCTGCTGCGCGACCTCGATTCGATCGCGCAATTCCAGCGCCTGGAAATAGGTCGTGGCGACGCTGCTGACCACGGTGAGGGCAACCGTTTGCTGGTCGTAGCGGCTGGCCAGCGCGGAGGCGCGGGCCGCATTCCGCAGGGCGCGGTTCTTGCCCCAGAAGTCGAGCTCATAGCTGGCCGTCAGCTGGGGGTTGAATACGTTGTAGACCTCGGTGCCAAAGCCGCTCACCGGCGCCCGTTCGCGCGTGCCGTCGGC
>JBEKYO010000239.1:0-5993 GCA_049510875.1 Steroidobacteraceae bacterium | reverse complement strand
CTGCGATTCCCCGACTAATTAGCTCCAACCGATATTTTTTCAATTCATTCAGGCCTTTCCCTTTGATCATGAGGTCCAATTGCTCAGAAAATCGCTCATGGAATTGTCCTGTCAAACTTTCCGCTACGCCTTCTCCAGCCAGCTGATCAACTTCCAACAATGACAAATTAACGTTGTTGGCTGAACCGGAGGGCTTTCGACTTTGTGCGGTGGCAAGTTGCCACCGTCTCTGTATTGGGGGATTCGTTCCTTTCGGACCTGAACTGCCAGTCTCGGGAAGCGCAGCAGGCGGGTTCCGGCCCGAACCGGGCACTCGCGGTCAGGAAATTGCCGTCGCGAAGCGGCCGTTCGCGGATTAATATTGGTTGGGGCTAGAAAGCGTTGCGCAGGACATTGCGGGGTAGTTCACTCGTGCCGACAGGGATTTTTCGTGTACGAGCGTCGGTGCAGATGCTGACGCCTCAAGAGGGCGGAAAGACCAGTGCCGTTCGCGGTCTTTGCCGTCCAAATCATAATTTCGGGGGCGCCGATAATCGCGAACTGTGGTTTGGTCAGATTCAACTTGGACCCGGCGAGAGGATTGAGCCCGGAGAACGTAGAGAGGTTGTGATCGAATTTCCAGACGATGGGCGTTTGCTTAAGGAGCTATACCCCGGCCGTATATGGAAAATTCAGGAGGGTCCGAAGGTGGTCGCGACCGCGACGCTCGTGGAAGCGTTTGATGGAACCTAACTTTCGTTGGAATGGTCACGCGGCGCCGTATTCGGTGAGTCGGAGAGAATTGATGACTCGGGATAGTGTAGCTTCGGTTAGGTCTGCGCGGCCGCGTGCCGCTCAACTTGGACGCTAGATGCCGTGAACCGGCTGCGACTCTCATCCTTGCTAGTACTGGCATGGGCCTGCATTCAAGTCGCCTTCCTTGTCGCTATTGGTTATGGGCCTGGACTTCACCTGGGCGCGTGGGCTCTATGCGCCTTGAGTGTAGCGCTTGGCGTCGCCCTTTGGTTGCAAAAGCCTTGGGCTCGCTATTCGGCCTTGATTTTTAGTGCGGCACTTTTGGTTTTCTACGCTGTAGTGTCTTATCGCTTCGGCTTGTGTCCCCGTCACACTTTGCGATGCTACGCGAAGGATCTCACGCAGCCGGTACTAATCGTCGGAACAGTCGGTCTGTTGATTTTTCCATGACATCTGACTTGCGTTAGAGCGAACCATGATGCGTGAGGCAGCAGGCGGCCCATTGCGGTCCCCCGACTGCGCGAACTCGCGATCTGGAAGCAGCCGTTCATCTGTGAAGTTCGAACTGCCAAAGGCCCTCATTGAATCGCGGCTGGAACGCCGCCCAATCAGGCGACGCATTAGTGGCTGCACGAGTCACGTTTCGCCAGTTCTCGCAGCCGCCGTCCTCGCGCAAGGTACGGACGGCTGCGAGCGCGCCTTTCATTCGTGACCACGCCCGTCGAGCATTGTGGCCTCGCTGCTGATTTGCGCCGGCGTCGGGGTCATCGTGCCGATTCCCGGACCGACGTACAGTGCCGAGACCACTGTGCGAATTTGCCGCGCCTGATTGGCGACTACGAACATCAACACAATCTGCTGCGCGGGCGTGGCGTCAGGAAAATTAATCGTCGCCGTACCGGTGCAATCGGCGTTCACTATGTATGTGCCACTTTCGCCGGTTCGGAAAGCATTTAGCGGGCCCGCCGGGGCACCGCTTTTCACAACGAAATCCGTCTGTATCAGCCCGCCCTGCCCATCGAAGGTGGTCAGCGCAACTCCGTTAACGGGCCCGATACCGGGCCCTTCGAGGATTTGACCGCTGATGGTAAAGCCGTACGCACCGTGCAGCGTCGCGAGCGAGCACACCTCGCCATTGTCTTGTGCCTGGGCCGCCGCGGTAAGTGCTATCGCCGCGGCCAAAGTTGCATTGCAAATCCAGATTTTCATGATCGTCTCCTCGTGTGATTTAGATTGTCTTCCTTCGTGATTTAGAGCCGCCGCATAGCTCAAGGCCAAGGTCGGCGGCAGCCGACGGCCGTCGCCACTCCGGCGGGTTGATTGACATCGAGTCCCTGTGTAGTCACCCGATAAGCAACAGTGACCGGATCCTTGGCAGCAACGCTGCCGGCGAAGAGCGTACACGCAATAACGGTGGCGCCAAGAACGGGCCGGGCACTCATGAAAGCCGTTTTGCTGTACATGTGAATCTCCTCATGAATTCGCGGGGAAATGATTCGGTTCATTGACAACGAGTCCTCGGGGCGCGCATTGGACACCCCTAAATTCGCGATGACGGGTATTGCGATCGGTCGGGGACACGCGGGCCTGGGGGGTGAAAAATATTTTGGTTGCCATTTCGGACCTGGGGGACTCATATACAGGATGAGAGGGAATTTTATGGGTCACCATGGCTGCGTCTGAGCCCAAACCATCCTTGGTCGCGCGGCTGTTTGCCGAGCACCGGGGCGCGCTGCAGACGTTCTTCCTGCGGCGCATCCGTGCTAAGGCCGATGCGGCGGATCTGGCGCAGGAGGTGTACGTACGGATGCTGCGGATCCGCGATCAGGATGCGATCCGCAATCCCGTCCACTACCTGTACACGGTGGCCAACAATCTGGTGAAGGAGCATGCGGCGCTCGACCGTCGGCAGGCGAGCGGCATTGACATCGATGAGGCTCCGGTGCACGAGCAGCTCGAGACGCTGCCTGAGTTCGACGGGGACCTCGATACGACGCAGCGGGTCGCGCGGCTCGGGGTCGTGCTCAAGCAGCTGCGTCCGAAATGCCGCGCCGCGGTGGAGCTGCGCTTCACGCAGGGACTCTCCTTCCGGGAGATCGCGCTGCACCTCGGGATGTCCCCGCAGATGGCGAAGAAGTACGTGGCGCAGGGCTTAAGTCACTGTCGACGCCGCATGGCGGCGCTAGGTTGAAGCAATGAATTCCAGCGAAGAGCAAGTCCGTGCCGCGATCGCCGAACAGGCCGGCGAGTGGTTCGTGGTGTACGACGAGGGGCCGCTGGATGCGCGAGACTCCGCGGCCCTTGCGGCGTGGCTCAAGACCTCGCCGGTGCACATCGAGCAGTTCCTCGGCGTGTCAGCCATCGCCCGCGCTCTCAAGGAGGCACGCACCGATCCCGAGTACTCGCTCGAGGCGATTCTCGCGCGCGCACGGATCGAGGACGATCCTCCGGTTTATCCCCTTCGGCTGCGCGTGATCCACGCCGTTCGGGGCACACCCTCACGCGGCTGGCTCACTGCCGGAGTGGCGATGGCGGCGTGCGCCGTGTTGAGTCTTGGTTTGCTCTTGACGTGGAACCTGAAGCCCGTCGAGCACGTGCCGGGCTCCGGCGGCATCATGACGCTGCACTTTGAGACACGACACGGTGAGCAGCTGAGTCGTCGCTTGGGGGATGGTTCAGTCCTTCACCTCAATACGGATAGTGCGGTCACTATCCGGTACAGCAAGACGGAGCGGCTCGTCATGCTCACCTCCGGCCAGGCAGAGTTTGAAGTCGCCCACGAGCTCGATCGCGCATTTCGAGTGATCGCCGGATCGGCTGAAGTCGTTGACCTCGGCACCCAATTCGATGTGCGCCTGGAGCATGACTCGACCGTGGTCACGGTGGTCGAGGGGCGCGTCGCCGTCGGACCGGCTCCAATTTTGGAAAAACTTGGCACGAACTCGAGCCAAAACCACCCACCACGATTTATCGAGCTGCGCGCCGACCAGGAGATCAGCATGACCGAGGGAGCTTGGCCGGCCACCCCCGTAGCGGTCGACGCGAAGACCGCCACGGCCTGGCTGCGTCGAGAGATCGCTTTCGACCACGAACCGCTGGAGCGTGTCGTGGCCGAATATAATCGCTATTCTCAGAAGCCAATCGAGATTGCAACACCCGCACTGCGGAATCTACAAATCAGTGGGGTCTTCGCCACCGACGACACCGACGCATTCGTTGCCTTCCTGCGTAGCCTCAAGGGCGTGCGGGTCGAGGTGACGGAGACCCGAATTCGCGTATGGTGAGACTAGGGGTAGTCGCTCACTACACCTAACCCTGGCACCCGGCGTTATGCTTCAGGTTTGGGCACGCAAGAATAGCCTGCATGGGAGCGTATGGGAGGTCGACCGCGTCGCCGATCAACGGACATCGCGACCGTGGTGTCTGGGATACTGCGCGCGCTCTCGATTTGCACGCCCGCTGCGCTCTTTGATCCTCCGGCGACGTTTGCCCAGGCCGTTGAATCCACGGCGCTCGCCGCCGACATCCCCGCGCAGCCTCTCGCACAGGCGCTTGCAGCGTTGGGCCGCCAGACTGGCCTGCAGTTCGTCTATGTTTCCGAGGTCGTGCGTGACCAGAGCTCCCACGCTGTTTCTGCGGGACTCGGCGCCCAAGAAGCCCTCACTCGAATGCTTGAGAGCACCGGACTCACGTTCGAGTACCTCACACCACGCAGTGTCCGCATCCTAGTCGCGGTGGCTGCTCCGCCGCGGGAACCGACGACGAAGATCCCCGCCGAAAATGAGCTGCAAGAGGTGATCGTCACCGCCAACCGCCGCGAGGAGAATCTCCAGAACGTACCGATGACGATTCAGGTGTTAACCGGGGAGGCGCTTGCCAAGATCAACGCCACGACCTTTGATGACTTCTTGAAGTACCTGCCCGGTGTGACCTCGCACGGGGTGGGTCCTGGTCAGAACAACATCTATGTGCGCGGCCTCGGAACGTCCGCGGGGGCAATACAGGGGTCGGGTGGCATCGGCACTTTTCCGAACGTCGCGGTGTATCTCGATGAGCAATCCGCGCAGCTTCCAGACCGCAATCTGGACATCTACGTCGCGGATCTCGACCGCATAGAGATCTTGGAAGGTCCGCAGGGCACCTTGTTCGGCGCGGGCGCCGAGGCGGGTGTCGTGCGGTACATCACGAACAAACCGAAGCTCGATGTGACCGAGGCAGTAGTGAACGGCGGCGCCGCCACGACCGCACACGGTGCGCCGAGCGGCAACGTCGATGTCACCGTCAATGTTCCGCTGGTCACCGACCAGTTGGCCGTGCGCGGCGTCATTTACAAGGAGCGCCGTGGCGGCTACATCGATAACATTCCGGGGACCTTTGCACGTACGGACACTGACCCGGGCTGGCTAGCCTTCGGGGGCCCACTTCCCGCCAACAACCCCGTGATCAACAACGCCGCCCTGGTGGCCAATGACATCAACCCGGTCACCTATCAAGGCATCCGCGTCGAGGCGCTCTACCAGTTCAACGCGGACTGGAGCGCACTGCTGGCACAGTCCTACCAGAGCATGGAGGCGGATGGGGTGTTTGCCGAGATGGCGGCGAATTCACTCGGTCAGCCGCTACCCGACTTGAGCGTGCAGCTGTACAACCCCTCGTACGACAAGGACCGGTTTGAGAATACAGCGCTCACGCTTAACGGCCGTGTCGGTGCGCTGAAGCTCCTCTACGCGGGCTCCTACCTCGTGCGCAACGTCGAGCAGGTTCAGGACTATACGAATTACACGCGCTCCTCGGGCGGAGACTACTATTCATGTGCCAATCCGACGCCCACCACGGTGCAATGCTACTCGCCCAGCGCGACCTGGCATGACCAGGAGCGCAACACTCACCAAAGCCACGAGCTGCGCGTCAGCACCCCCGGTAATTGGCGGATCCGCGGCATCGGTGGCCTATTCTATGAGAACTACAGGATTCAGGAGCAGACCGACTGGTTCTATGTCACGGCGATTCCCTACATCATTCCGATAGGTCCGCCCACCGGCTACTACACCCTGAACGGATCACCGCTTGGATCGAACGGCACCTCGGTCGCGTTCAACACGCCGGGCGCGGTGTTTGTACCCGCACCGGTGACCTCCAACAACCCGAACATCCGGCCCCCCGGCGACGGCTTCTTTGACGACATCACCCGCGGTTACACTCAGCGGGCAGCGTACGCGTCGGTCGATATCGACCTTATTCCGGAGAAGCTGACGCTG
>JBEKYO010000238.1:0-6040 GCA_049510875.1 Steroidobacteraceae bacterium | reverse complement strand
CGCAGGGTCCGGAACATCTGCGCCGCCAAAATCCAGGCCGGCCTCCGTGAGATCTTGTTGGCCGTAGGTGCGAAACTTCTCGATCACCTCGCGCATTGCCTCCTCGTTGAGGATGCGCACGTCCCCGACGGCGAGCGCCGCGCAGTACTGTGCGGCGAGGTTTTCGACCTCGCCCGCGAGGGCGAGGGCGGCCCGAAGGCTGGCGCCCAGCGCGATCACGCCGTGATTCTCGAGCAAGCACGCCCTGCGGCCGTTCAGCGCGGCTAGCGCGGCGTCCGACAGCTCCTGAGTACCGAAGGTGTGATACGGCGCGCAACGAAGATCCTGGCCGCCGGCCACCGCCACCATATAGTGAAATGCGGGAATTCCGCGTGCGGTGCACGCGAGCGCCGTGGCGTACCGCGAATGGGTATGCACGATGGCGTCCACATCACCCCGAGACTTCAAGATGTCCCGATGAAACCGCCATTCGCTGGAGGGACGCCGGCGGCCGAACCAGCGGCCATCCAAGTCCATGAGCGGAACATCGCCGGACTCGAGAGTATCGTATGGGATGCCGGTCGGGCTCACAAAAAAATGCTGCCGGTCACGGCGAACACTGACATTGCCGGAGGTGCCGTGGGTCAGACCGCGGCGCACCAGCGCTCGGCAGGCGCTAATCACCGACTTGCGCAGCTTCTCGTCACTGATCGTGCTCTCGGATGACGTCATCGTGCCGCTCCATCGGGATAAAGGCCGCGCAAGGCGCCGCGGTCCGCGGAACAAACGCCGCGCTCGGTGATCAACGCAGACACCAGCCGCGCCGGCGTCACGTCGAATGCAAGGTTCAGTGCCGGGCTGCTCAGCGGCACCAGTCGGACGCTCTCGAGCGCTCCGTTGGCGGTTTGTCCGGTGATATGAGTGACCTCCGTCGCCGGTCGCTCCTCGATGGGGATATCGCCACCCCGATCGAGGGACCAGTCGATGGTGCTCGATGGCAGCGCCGCATAAAACGGCACGCCGTTGTCATGGGCGGCCAGCGCCTTGAGGTAAGTGCCGACCTTGTTGCACACGTCACCCCCGGCCGTGGTGCGATCGCTGCCCACGATCACCATATCCACCTCACCGCACTGCATGAGATGCCCGCCCAGATTGTCCACAATCACCGTGTGCGGAACCCCGTGAGCGCCAAGCTCGAAGGCCGTCAGCGCGGCGCCTTGGTTGCGCGGCCGCGTTTCGTCGACCCAGACGTGGACGTCGATACCAGCGTCATGGGCCATGTAGATGGGGGACAGCGCCGTACCCCAATCGACGCACGCGAGCCAGCCGGCATTGCAGTGGGTCAGGATGTTCACGCGCCGTGCGCGCGCGGCGGGCAGCTCGCGGATGAGCCTGACGCCATGCAGGCCAATGGCCCGGCAGTGCTCCACGTTGGCGTCGCAGATCGCCCCCGCTTCCCGGAACGCCGCATCGGCCCGGGCCGCCGGTTCGACCTGCGCCAGCGCCCGGCGCATTCTGGCCAGGGCCCAAGCCAGGTCGACGGCCGTTGGACGCGTCGCATGCAATAGCTGGGCTGCGTGGTCGAGCTGCGTGTCCGACCCGTTCGAGCGCAGCGCGAGCGCCACCCCGTACGCAGCGGTCGCTCCGATCAGGGGCGCCCCTCGCACCACCATATTCCGGATGGCGTGCGCAGCATCGTCGAGAGTCTCCAGGTCTGCCGTCACGAATTCAAACGGGAGCCGAGATTGGTCAATGACCCGGACGGCGCCGGCGGCCGTACGCCATATGGTGCGGTAGTTCGTTCCGGAAATTTTCATCGATCGAGTCGTCGATTCTTCAACATGGGGTTAATGTAACACGACGTTTACCTCGGCCAGGACCCCGGGGCGGCTCGCAACGTGGCGTCATGGACGCCGACGCCGCTCATTTTGCGGTCCTCTTTCCTGTTCGCTCAACCTATTGTAAAAGAACCTCATGGACAGTGCCTGCACGCCGCGTTCGAAATTGCCCGATGTAGGCACCACGATCTTCACGGTGATCGGTCAGCTGGCGGCGCGCCACGATGCGCTGAACCTGTCGCAGGGTGCGCCCAACTTCCCGTGCGACCCAAATCTGATTGACGCCGCGGCGCGAGCCATGCGCGCCGGACACAACCAATATGCGCCGATGGCCGGCATCGCCGCGTTGCGCGAAGCGCTTTCCCACCAGGTCGCGCGACTCTCGGGCGCGCGCTACAGCGCCGAGGAAGAAATCACCATCATGGCCAGCGCCAGCGAGGGGCTGTACGCGTCCATCAGCGCGCTGGTTCACCCGGGTGACGAAGTGATCTACTTCGAACCGGCGTTCGACAGTTATGCACCGATCGTGCGGCTGCAAGGCGCGACGCCGGTCGCGGTCAAGCTCTCGCCTCCCGGCTTCAGGATCGACTGGGACGAAGTGGACGCGGCGCTCTCACCGCGCACCCGGATGATCATCGTCAATTCCCCGCATAACCCGACCGCGACCGTGCTCGGCGCCCGCGACATCGCACGGCTCACCGCGCTCACGCGCGACACCGGCGTCGTGATCCTGTCCGACGAGGTCTACGAACACGTCGTGTTCGACGGCGCCCTGCATCACGGCATGGCGCGGCATGCGGAGCTGGCCGCGCGCAGCGTGATCGTCTCGTCATTCGGCAAGTCTTATCATGTCACGGGCTGGCGGGTCGGATATTGTCTTGCGCCGGCCGCGCTCATGAGTGAGATCCGCAAAGTGCATCAGTTCATGGTGTTCGCCGCCGACACGCCGATGCAGTATGCCTTCGTCGACGCGCTTGCGGACGAAGGCAGCTATCTCGGCCTGTCCGCGTTCTATCAGAGAAAACGCGACCTGCTCGCCGGCGGGCTAGCCGAGTCGCGTTTCGAGCTTCTGCCGAGCGAAGGCAGCTTTTTCATGCTCGCGCGCTTTCGCGGCTTCTCCGACGAGGGCGACAGCGACTTCGTGCTGCGCCTGATCCGAGACGCCGGGGTCGCGACTATACCGCTGTCGGCCTTCTATGCCGATGGCACCGACCATGGGGTGATCCGCCTGAGCTTCGCGAAGGACGACGCGACCCTGCTGGAAGGTGCGCGCCGCCTGTGCGCGGTTTGACGCGCGATCCTCAGTGTTTGTCGGGCGATCCGCTTTCGATGGCGCTTTTCAAACGCACGACCTGCTCCGAGAGCACGCCGTCCACCGCTTTCGACAATTGCTCGAAGCCGTCCTTGGCGTAGCCGCCGAGCGCGTATGTGAGCGACACATCGGTTTCGTCGCCGGCGGCCTTGAGTGTCCAGGTCATCGCACCCTCGACGCCGAAGCCCTGAAACGGACCAAGCGCGCCGCGCAGCCTGAGCACTTTGCCCGGGCTGGCATAGACGACGGTCAGGTGCTGCACGGAGCCGCCACGCGGCAATTTTTCGCACCAACAGCCGCCCGCTTTTGCATCGAGACTGAGGTTGGCCGAATCCCCGGAGAAGGTGTGATCCGGACTCCACCACAGGGCAGGCTTGATGAGCGCGGCATAGACCTTGTCGGGCGGTGCCGCGATACGCGCGGTTATCTGTATCGTGAACCCATTGGGAGCCACATCAGCGACGCTAGCGAGCGCCGGAGCCGCCGCCGTCAGCAGGAACGCAACGGCGAGAGAGAGTGCGCGCAGGTCAGATGCGGTGGTCGTCACCGGCATAGTGTAACTGCGCCCGAAGTCTGGCGCGCGCTCATGTACCGCAGACCTGCCCTGCAAGAGCCGCGCCCCCAGGCGCGTTTTCTCAACCGGCACGGGTACCGTCAGGTACCGCCGATTCGGGTACCGCCAACACCGGCGTAACGCCATCCGCATATCCAATGTCGAACAACATGCCCTCCGATACAACCCCCCGCATCTTGCGCGGCGGAAGATTCACGACAAATAGCGCCTGCTTGCCTTCGATTTCTCGCGGGTCCTCGCGCTCCTGCTTGAGGGCCGCGACAATTGTGCGCGAATGATCGCCGAAGCTGACTCGCAGCGCCACGAGCCTGTTCGACCCGTCGATGCCTGCGACTGACTCAATCGTGCCGACGCGCACATCCAACCGTTCAAAGAGTCCGAAATCGATGACAGGCTTAATCGGCGCGGGTGACATGAGCGAGACTCCCGATCATTGGTTTACCCTCTCCCCTAGGCATCGATCGCTGCGCGTGACGCCAGGCCGGGCAGCCCGCATCGACGAAGGCCAGAGGCGTCACTGGCCTGTGCCCGTAATTCGCTCCCACACTTTCCGGCGGATGATTTCCTTGCCATGGGTCCGGTCGCGCGTGGTAAACGTCAAGCGTGCGCCCTCGAGCGTGACGTTCTGCGCATAACTGAGCCCCGTTTCAGCGGGAATCAGCGACGACTTGACGTGATGCGTCACTACGCCGGTCACCTCATCGAAGTCCCATGTGCCATAGTACGAGTAATAGGTATCGAAGGCGGCCGCCTTCCGCCGCGACAACGGCCCGCTCGCCGCGGAGGGTGATCGCGATGCCGGCACCTCGAATGCGGGACGATGCGGCGCCGCAATTTGAACGCTCATCCATCCGGACAAGTCGTAGACGATGATGCCCTCAGACTCGGGCTGATAGAAAGGATCGACCAGGGGACCACTCGGGCCCGACACATCGATGTGCACGAGTCGCCAGGCGCCGACGAGTTGTTGTCTTGTCGGGATTGGCCCGTCGCCGGCGTCGCGCGCCCCGGCCTCGCACACCGGCAGCGAGCAGAAAATACCCCACAAGACCACGGATCGAGCGAAGCGCGCAGCCCGCATCTTCAAGACCTCCCGCTGACGAGATGCCTCGATGGTACCCGACCCGGGAGACCTACGGCGCCAAGCCTACAGCAGAACGTCGACGCGAGGGAATATTCTATTATAAATCAATAATATAAGAGCAACGAACACATCGCGGATTAGCCGTTTGGGCGTGGCCTTCCACGGCGCCCGCCGGACAGCGAGGGCCTAGAGCTGCCGACGCACCGGAGCGACGTCGCCATCGCGGCCGACTATGATACGGACACGGTGAAGGCCGCGAGGGCGCCGCATGCTCTACTTCGGGCGCACCGCGGAGACGCATGTCGAGCACTTCCCGACATAGAGCGCCGATGGCGACACTGCGCGCACTTCTGCGGGCGCGGCTGGCAGCCGTGGCTGACCCGGCCAGGGCCCCGGCGATGCAGGCCTATATGAAATCTGCCATGCCTTTTCTGGGTGTGTCGGCTGTTCCCCTCCGGCAAGTGTGCAAATCGGTCTTCGGCGACCGGCGCTATTCGAGCGCCAAGGCATGGCGGGGCGATGTCCTGGCGCTCTGGCGCGGCGCGGAATTTCGGGAGGAGCGCTATGCCGCGATCGAGCTGACAGGGGTGCGCGCCGCACGCCCCTTCCAGCGAATGGACGTGCTCGACATGTACGAGGAGATGATCCTCACGGGCGCCTGGTGGGACTATGTCGACCCGATTGCCACGCAGCGTCTCTGGGCGGTTCTCTGCAACGATCCCGTTCCGCTGAAGCGCAGCATGTTGAAATGGAGCCGCGGCGACAGTCTCTGGAAGCGTCGCAGCGCCATCCTTTGCCAGCTCAAGGCCAAGGACTCGACGGATCTCCAGCTTCTCTATGCCTGCATCGGGCCATCGATGCAATCGAAGGAGTTCTTCCTGCGCAAGGGCATCGGATGGGCGCTCCGGCAATATGCCCGGACGGACCCCGCCGAGGTTCTGCGCTATGTCGGAAGTAACGCTGCGGCCCTGAGCCGCCTCAGCCAACGTGAAGCGCTGAAAAACATGACGCTGCCATGATCGAATCGGACTTAGGGAGGCGGCCGAATTCACTCCCACTCGATCGTCGCCGGCGGCTTGCCCGAGATGTCGTACACCACGCGCGATATGCCCGCGACCTCGTTGATGATGCGATGGGTCACCCGGTCGAGAAATTCATACGGCAGGCGCGCCCAGCGGGCCGTCATGAAGTCGATGGTTTCGACCGCTCGCAGCGCAATCACGTAGTCGTATCGGCGCCCATCGCCCATGACG
>JBEKYO010000237.1:0-10596 GCA_049510875.1 Steroidobacteraceae bacterium | reverse complement strand
CGCGCTGCCGGCGCTGCCGTTCTGGGCGTTCGGATCGACGCCCCTGATCCTGGCCGCCGGCGCGTTCCTGATGCAAATCTCCGTGCAGGGCGCCTGGGGCGTGATCCCGGCGCACTTGAATGAAATATCCCCGTCGGAGATTCGTGCGACCTACCCGGGCTTCGTGTACCAGCTCGGCAATCTGCTGGCGGCCAGCAACTTGAATCTGCAAGTGGCCATTGCCGAAGCGCACGGCAACAACTATGGCGCGGCGATGGCCATCGTCGTCGGGACGGTTGCGATCGTGATTGTCTTGCTGGTGGCGTTGGGCCCCGAACGGCGCGGCGTCGCCATGAGCGCGGCGCAAACGCGCGCGCAGGCCGCCTAGGAGCTGCCCCTCGCGGCGGCAGCGGCGCACCGTGTGGCCGCGGCGCTAGGCGGCGTCAGCGGCGGCGGGTGCGGCGACGGTCGGCGCCGCCTCCGGGTCGTAGCCGACGATCGGCGCCAGCCAACGCTCGGCGTCGGCAACGCTCATCCCCTTGCGCAGAGCATAGCTCGCGACCTGGTCCCGGTCGATTTTGCCGACGCCAAAATAGTGCGCGCGCGGATGGGAAAAATAAAAACCGCTGACGGCGGCGGTCGGGAACATGGCAAAGGATTCGGTGAGCCGGATTCCGGCGCTCCTCTCGGCGTCCAACAGCGTCCACAGAGCCGCCTTTTCCGTATGATCCGGACAGGCGGGATAGCCCGGCGCGGGGCGAATTCCCTGGTACTCCTCGCGCATCAAGCCCGAGCTGTCGATCTGCTCCCCGGCCGCATAGCCCCACAGTTCGCGGCGCACGCGTTCGTGCATGCGCTCGGCCAACGCCTCGGCCAGCCGGTCGGCCAGGGCTTTGAGCATGATGCTGCTGTAGTCATCATGCGCCGCCTCGAACCGCGCTACGTGCTCGTCGATCCCGATGCCGGCGGTCACCGCAAAGGCGCCGATATAGTCGGCGCGGGCGCTTTGCACCGGGGCCACGAAGTCCGCCAGGCATAGCTGCGCCTGATCCTGCGGCTTGGATTTCTGCTGCCGCAGCTGATGCAAGCGCAGCCGGACTGCGCTCCGGGTCTCGTCCCCGTACACGTTGATGTCATCATCGCCCACGGTGTTGGCGGGAAAGAAACCGACGACGGCGCGCGCACGCAGCCAGCGCTCCTGCACCAGGGTTTGCAGCATGCGGCGCGCGTCCGCGTATAAATTGGAAGCCGCTTCGCCGACCACGGGATCGGTCAGCACATCCGGAAATTTTCCGGCGAATTCCCACGCATTGAAGAACGGCATCCAATCGATATACGGCACCAGTTCATCGAGCGGGTAATCCGCGAAGGTGCGGGCGCCCACGAAGCTCGGGACCGGCGGCGTATACGTCGACCAGTCGATTTTCAATTTTTTCGCGCGCGCCAGATTCAGCGACAGCTGCGGTGCCTTCACGCTCTTGTTGCGGTGCTGTTCGCGGCGGCGCTCGTGCTCGGCCTTGATGTGCGCCACGTAGGCATCGCGCGTGTCCGCGGTCACGAGCTGCTGGCACACCCCGACCGCGCGCGAGGCATCCTTCACGTAAATGACCGCACCCGCGAACTGCGGGTCGATTTTCACGGCCGTGTGCGCGGGCGAGGTCGTGGCCCCGCCGATGAGCAGGGGCTGCTGGTATCCCAGCCTCTGCATCTCCTTCGCCACGTGCACCATTTCATCCAACGACGGCGTGATGAGTCCCGACAATCCGATCAGATTGGCCCCTTCGCGGGTGGCGGCCTCCAGAATCTTCTCGCAGGAGACCATCACCCCGAGATCCACCACCTCGAAGTTGTTACACTGCAGCACCACGCCGACGATGTTCTTGCCGATGTCGTGCACGTCGCCCTTGACCGTGGCCATGATTACCTTGCCGTTCGAGCGTCTCGCACCGGATTTTTCCCGTTCGATATACGGGATCAGCACCGAGACCGCTTTTTTCATGACCCGCGCCGATTTGACGACCTGCGGCAGGAACATCTTGCCCGAGCCGAACAGATCGCCCACCACGTTCATTCCGTCCATGAGCGGCCCTTCGATCACATCGAGCGGCCGCTTGGCACTGAGCCGTGCCTCCTCGGTGTCCGCCAGCACGAACTCGTCGATGCCCTTCACCAGGGCGTGCTGCAGCCGCTCCTCGACCGGACGGTTGCGCCATTCCAGGTCATCGCCGCGCTTGACGGAGCCTCCGCCCTTGAATCGCTCCGCGATTTCGAGGAGTCTTTCGGTGGCATCCTCGCGGCGCGCCAGAATGACGTCCTCGACCCGTTCACGCAGATCGGCGGGGATGTCCTCGTAAATCGCGAGCTGTCCGGCATTGACGATGCCCATGGTCAACCCCGCGCGGATCGCGTGGTACAGGAACACGGAGTGCATGGCTTGGCGGACCGGCTCGTTGCCGCGGAACGAGAACGACACGTTGCTGACGCCGCCGCTCACGTGCACGCCGGGCATCCGCTCCTTGATCGCCGCGGTGGCCTCGATGTAGTCGAGGCTATAGCGATTGTGCTCCTCGATGCCCGTGGCGACCGCAAAGATGTTCGGATCGAAAATGATGTCTTCCGGGGGGAAATCCAATTCTTCGGTGAGCAGCTTGAATGCCCGCTCGCTGATGGCCACTTTGCGATGAATCGTGTCCGCCTGACCCCGTTCGTCGAATGCCATGACCACCACGGCCGCACCGTAGCGCAGACACAGCCGCGCGGACTTGAGAAACGCCGGCTCGCCCTCCTTGAGGCTGATGGAGTTGACGATCGACTTGCCTTGAACGCATTTCAGGCCCGCCTCGATCACCGACCACTTCGACGAATCGATCATCACCGGCACGCGCGCGATGTCCGGCTCGCCCGCGATCAGGCAGAGGAACCGGGTCATCGCCGCCTGCGAATCGAGCATGCCCTCGTCCATGTTGACGTCGATGATCTGCGCACCGTTCGCCACCTGCTGACGCGCGATATCCACCGCGGCCGCGTAGTCGCCGGCTTCGATCAGCTTGCGAAACTTGGCCGACCCCGTGACGTTGGTGCGTTCGCCCACGTTGACGAACAGGCTGTCGGCGTCGATGGTCAGCGGCTCGAGCCCGCTCAAGCGGCACGCGCGCCCGATCGTGGGTGCGACGCGCGGCGGCACCCGGCTCACCGCGGCCGCAATGGCGCGGATATGCTCGGGTGTCGTGCCGCAGCACCCGCCCACCATGTTCACGAAACCGCTGAGCGCGAATTCGCGCAGCACGCCCGCCGTCTGTTCGGGCGTCTCGTCGTACTCGCCGAAGGCGTTCGGGAGGCCGGCATTCGGATAGGCGCAGACACGGGTATCGGCGATCCGGGCGAGCTCTTCGATGTAGGGGCGCAGTTGCCGGCCGCCGAGCGCGCAGTTCAGGCCCACCACCGCGGGCCGGGCGTGACGGATCGAATTCCAGAACGCCTCCGTGGTCTGCCCGGACAAGGTGCGGCCCGAGGCATCGGTGATGGTGCCGGAGACGATGATGGGCAGATCGGCGCCGGCGGCATCCAGCACGTCGCGCACCGCGAACAGCGCGGCCTTCGCGTTCAGGGTATCGAACACGGTTTCGATCAGGATCATGTCGACGCCGCCGTCGACCAGCGCGCGCGCCGCCTCCGCGTAGCCGGCTGCCAGTTCATCGAAGGTGATGTTGCGAAAGCCCGGATCGTTCACGTCCGGGGACAGCGAGGCGGTGCGGCTGGTCGGGCCGAGCGCGCCGGCGACGAAGCGCTGGCGGCCGGTCTCGGCGGTCACCTCGTCGGCCACCCGGCGCGCGATGCGCGCGGCCTCCAGGTTGAGCTCGCCGACCAGCGACTCCATGCGGTAATCGGACTGCGATGCCGGCGTCGAATTGAACGTGTTGGTGCAAATGACGTCGGCACCCGCGAGCAAATAGTCGCGATGGATCTGGCCGATGATCTGCGGCTGCGTGAGCACCAGCAGATCGTTGTTGCCGCGCAGATCGCTGCGCCAGTCGGCGAAGCGCGTACCGCGAAACTCCCCCTCGCTCAATCGATGGCGCTGAATCATCGTGCCCATGGCGCCGTCGAGGATCACCACACGTTCGGCGAACAGCGCCAGGAACGCGGCCGAACGCGGCGGGAGCGGCGGCGCCTGCATTCAAGCCACCTGCGCCGCTTCGATGAGCTGCGGCCGCAACCCGAGCGCGTGGCAGATGGCGTAGGTCAATTCGGCGCGGTTCAACGTATAGAAATGAAACTCCTCGACGCCGTGGTCCCGCAGTCGGTGCACCTGCTCGATCGCGACGTGCGCCGCGATCATGCGGCGCGTGTCCGCATCATCGTCAAGTCCGTCGAAGCGCGCGCGCAGCCAGTCGGGAATCGAGGCCCCGCAACGCCCGGCGAAGCGCAGCAATTGAGGAAAGCGGGTGATGGGAAGGATTCCGGGCACGAGGTTGATGCGAATGCCGGCCGCGGCACAGCGGTCGCGGTAGCGCAGGAATACGTCCGTATCGAAGAAGAATTGCGTGATGGCGCGGCTCGCGCCGGCATCGATCTTGCGCTTCAAATTCTCCACATCGGCGGCCACGCTGCCCGACTCCGGGTGACCCTCCGGATAGGCCGCGACGGAAATGTCGAAGTCCGCGATGCCGGCGAGTCCCTGCACCAAATCGGAGGCATGCGCGAAACCACCGGCCCCCGGCGTCGAGACCTCCGGCATGGCAGCGCCCGGGGTCGCCACGTCCGGCAGGTCGCCGCGCAGCGCCACCATGTGGCGTATCCCGTGGCGCCAGTAGTCCTGGGCGATGCCCAACACCTCGTCGCGGGACGCGCCGATGCAGGTCAGATGCGGTGCAACGCACAAATTCGTCTCGCGCAGCATGCGCATGACGCAATCGTGCGTCCGCGCCCGGGTGGAGCCGTCCGCGCCGTAGGTCACGGAGACGAATTTCGGCTGCAAGGGCGCCAACCGCCCGACGGCGGCCCATAGCTGCCGTCCCATCGCTTCATCGTTCGGCGGGAAAAACTCGAACGACACAGCCAGGTTGTTCATGATCCATCAGCCTCCGGCGGATAATCCACCTCGACGTTGAGCATGCAACTCACTAAGCTTTGACACAAACTCATTATCCTCATGGAATGGATGAAATCGGCTCATGGCGTCCACGGCGTTGGAACTGCGGCATTTGGAGACCCTGCTGGCCCTCGCGGAGTGCGGCAACCTGTCCAAGGCGGCCGCGCGCCTGTTTTTGACCCAATCCGCACTTTCCCACCAACTGAAGGCCCTGGAGAGCCATTTTGGGGCCGCGCTGGTCGAAAAAAATGTGCGCCCGCTGCGTTTTACCGCCATCGGGCAGCGGCTCGTGTCCCTGGCCCGGGCGGTCCTGCCCCAGGTGGCCGAGGCGGCCCGGGACGTGGCGCGCCTGGCCCAGGGCCATGCCGGGCCGTTGCGCGTCGCCGTCCAATGCCATAACTGTTTTGACTGGCTGATGCCGGCGATGGACGCCTACCGCTCGCTCTGGCCCGAGGTGGAACTCGACATCATTTCCGGATTCGTGGTCGATCCGTTGCCGCTGCTCGAGCGCGGCGAGGCGGAACTCGCCATCATTCACGATCGGCAGGAAGAGCATGCCAACGTGGTGTTCAGCCCGCTGTTCCGCTACGAAAGCGTCGCACTCATGTCCCCGCGCCACCCGCTGGCGGCGAAGCCATGGCTGGACGCCGCGGACTTCGCCACGGAGACGCTCATCACCTATCCGGTTCCCGACGAAATGCTGGACGTCATGAAGCACTGTCTGATACCGGCGGGCGTCAGTCCCAAACGGCGCACCGCCGAACTCACCGTCGCCATCCTGCAGTTGGTCGCGAGCGGCCGCGGCATCGCCGCCCTCCCCTCATGGACCGTCGGCAACTACATCGAGCGAGGCTACGTGGTATCGCGCCCCATCGGCCCGCAGGGATTGCGCTGCGAACATGCCGCCTACATCCGAGAGTTCATCACCCTCACGCGCTCGCTCAGCCTCACGCAGTTGGCGGGCGTTTCGGCGCTGTAGCTACTTCTCGCTATCGAGATCGGCCATCGCGGCGCTGGGATATTACGCCTCGCCATGGCGGATAGCGGCGCGCGTAACGCAATACCCATGCCAACATCTCGTGTGCCCGCGCATTTTGCAGATCGCGACTGAGCGCGTTGCGCCCCGCGGTTACCGCATCGTGCATCACCCGGCGCACTCGCGCCAGCTCGATCTCGGCGAGCGCCATCGGTGCTACGCCACTTTCCGCAACGTAATCGTCTGCGCTTTGAGGCTGACTTTGAGGCGCTTTCTAACGGCGCCGAAAATTGCCGCCAGGTTATCCATGCTCGGATTTCCTTTGGGTGACAGCATCCGATGAAGGCTCTTACTCGGCATGGCCGTCAGCTTGGCCAGCCGTTCAAAGCCCAAGGTGGCATTCACGAGATCGCGCAGAATGAGGCGCGCGGTCTCCGGCTCGCCACTCAGAAACAGCGTTGCCGCCTCATCGAGGAGTGCTCTAGCGAACGCAGGATCGCGCTCGACACGAGCAACAACTGTCTTCTTGAAATCACGAGTAAGCGCCATGGTCATCACCTCTTTCGCTTCTTGGCCTTGTCGTCGACCGGCGGAGGCGTTTTTCGTGCCCTGTACTCGGCGTGAGAGCTTGCGCCCGATCAATATCCGCTTGCTGCCGACGCTTGGTGCCACCGCCAAACAACACTATCAGCGATTCGCCGTCTCTCGCAAGATGGATCCGATAACCCGTGCCCCAATCGATAACGTATTCACCGATACCCGAAAACCACTTCACATTCGACGTGTTGCCGAGCTCCATGCGCAGCTTCGCCGTGGTGACCTTCGCGGCAGCCTGCGGATCAAGACTGTCGAACCAATCCTTGTATGGAATGGACCCGTCCGGGCGAATGTATTCTTCCACCCGAATTTGCATTTGTGTATAGTAACGTTTTTGTTACTATCAAGCAAATAATAATTGGGTCGGGAATCAGAACGCTGGCGGAGACCCCACTGACGCTGAATGAGGCTGCGGATGCCGCCTACATCCGAGAGTTCATCACCCTCACGCGCTCGCTATGCCGCCTACATCCGAGAGTTCATCACCCTCACGCGCTCGCTCAGCCTCACGCAGTTGGCGGGCGTTTCGGCGCTGTAGCTACTTCTCGCTATCGAGATCGGCCATCGCGGCGCTGGGATAGCGCGGGCCGGCCGCGGAGTCTTTGGGCACCGCCCGTTCGATGGCCGCGACATCCGCCGTGCTCAGCACGAGGTTCAGGGAACCGAGCGCCTCGGCCAGGCGGTCACGGCGGCGCGCGCCGATCAATGGAATGATGTCCGGTCCCTGGTGGGCCACCCAGGCGATGGCAAGTTGCGCGACGCTCACCTGCTTTGCCTCGGCGACTCGCTGCAGCGCATCGACCAACGCGAGATTGGCGTCCGCATTGCTGCCCTGAAAACGCGGAGTATGGGCCCGGAAATCGCCGGGACGGGCGTCACCCTTGCGCCAGTGGCCGCTGATGAGACCGCGCGACAGCACGCCGTAGGCGGTGATGCCGATGCCGAGTTCGCGCGCCGTGGGCAGTATGCGCGCCTCGATGCCGCGCGAGATCAGTGAATATTCGATCTGCAGATCCACGATGGGATGCACGGCGACCGCCCGCCGCAACGTGTCCGCGCCGACCTCGGAGAGGCCGATGTGCCGGACGAAGCCCGCCTTGACCATGTCCGCGATGGCGCCGACGGTCTCCTCAATCGGCACCTGCGGATCGAGCCGTGCCGGACGGTAGATATCGATGTAGTCCACTCCGAGCCGCCGCAACGAATAGGCGAGAAAGTTCTTCATCGCCTTCGGCCGCGTGTCCACGCCCACCCACCCGCCGGCGGGATCACGCAGGGCACCGAATTTCACGCTGAGCAACACCCGATCCCGGCCCAGGCTCCCCAGCGCTTCGCCGATCAGCAGTTCATTGTGCCCCATGCCGTAAAAATCGCCGGTGTCGAGCACGTTGACGCCGGCATCGGCCGCCGCGTGCAGCGTCGCGAGACACTCGGCGCGATCGGCGGGCCCGTACATGCCGGACATGCCCATGCACCCCAGCCCCATCACCGATACGCTCGGCCCGGCTCTGCCCAAGGGCACTCGTTTCATGAGGCCGGGCACTCGGACTTCGCAAATACATGCAGCGCACCAACCATCACTGCCCCGTGCCCTTGCCATGGATTCATGGATCCGCCCTCCTCTAATCGTACGATACCGCTCCCACGAACCTTTGTCCGCGCAAACTCGCGTCATCGCCTATTATGAGCGGCCGGTTCGGGACACCCGGCCCGCGCCAATCAGGTCTGCGTCACGCCTGCTTTCCGCGCGCCTATCCGCGCACCTGCCAGCACTAAGGGGACGATGGTTAGCAGGAACAGCAAATGATACCAAACCGGGAATTTGTGCCACAGGTTGTAGTGGACCGGCACGAACATCGCCAACAAAAGCACACCGAGGATCAGCGGCAGCCGGCCACCATGGGGTGCCAGGCGCGCGAGGACGTATCCCGCACTTACCGACGCCAGCGCGCCAAGTGCCAGCCGGGCCCACAGCATCGATAGAGTGAAATCCATGGCCGGCTCAGCGGCTGCGTAACCGGGTAGGCCGATGCGCAATAAACGATTCAAGAGGCTCGCAACCAAAACCCACGCGATCAGAGCGCTCACGAACGCAACGACTCGACGCCACATGCCAACGCCCTCCGACCGGTGTTCATGCCGCTTACTTCAGCGCGTCTTTCCCTGACTCCCATCGGCATGATGCCTGGCGAGCCGACTTGCGACAACAGCGATAAATGGATAGGCGGATCGGATGTTCCAGACGCGGAACGGTCAATCGATGAGCCATTTCGATCCATGCTGGGGCGTCGTCTCGCGGGCTACGCCGTAGAGAGCGCACTGATTGTGACGAAGTAACCGTCCGGGTCCCGGAGTGAGAACTCCTTCGCTTCAGTGCTCGGGTTCACGTGCGGCTCCTCGTCGAGTCTGGGTACAAGAGCGCGGGCCCTCTGCAGGGCCAGGTCGAAGTCATCGACACGGAAAAACAGGAGCAGTCCGTTTCCCGGTAGCGCCTTGTCCGGGCTCATCAAGGACGGATGCTCGTGCGAGCCCCACTCGTGGAGGCACAGCAACACGGTTCCATCCGAGTCGCGGACCTGACCCCAGTAGTCATGACCCGGCGCTGTTTCGGGCTGCCCGAAGAGCGACTGGTACCATTTAAAGCTGAGTGGAACGTCTCTGACGCCGATGATTGTCCACGTGCGCTTCATTTATGTATCTTCAATCGACTCCGATCATGACGTTGGAGGCTTTGACGATCGCATACGCTTTGGCGCCCGGCTTGAGCCCCAGCTTTTCCGCGGACCGTTTGGTGATGATCGATACCATCTCGATTCCTGGAGCCAGCTCAACCACTACTTCAGTATCGACCGTTCCCGATGTTACCGCTTTGACGGTAGCCGGCAGAACATTGCGCGCGCTCACTTTCATATCTGTCCTCTTCGGAAAAACTGTCGTGCTGGTGGCGGACAATTGTATTCCTCGAATGCGCGCAAGCTCTAGTAAGAGCCGCTTGAAAGGCGTCTGCGTTGGTTGAGGCCCTATGGGGGCTTAGAAAGGAACCGCCTTGGAGATTCTTGCCCGCAGGCCAATGCCGTAGAGCACGTTGCCGGTCGCCTCCGTGATTGGGGCGAACTGGGTCAGGTAGGCACCCGAGTAGTGCGCGATCATGACCCCCGCGTAGACGTCGAAGTGCTCATTGAATTTGTAGTCGGGAAGCACCGCAAACTGCTGATTGGTGTACTGGTCATTGTGGCTATTGGCTTCGTTGTCAATGTTGTAATAGCCCACACTGAGCGAGAAGGCGTCCGTAAACTTATAGTCGACGCCGGCCCATAACACTCGGATCGGTGCGTCACCCCAGGTGGATGCAAATGCCTTTGCCGTCACCAGGCCGGCAATGGGCATGGCGTAGTACGAAGTGATTTGAGCGCTCCAGTTATTCGAACCGGAGGGTACGGTCTGATCGGTGTGTTCGACCCCGGCATAAATCGCGGCATTCGGCGTGACTTCGTACTTGCCGCCAAGCATGAAGCCAAACGTGTTCGAAACTCGCAGTCCCACATCGTTCGTGAAGAGCTTGTACGACAGTGATGGAGTATTTCTGGTCTCGGACCCGGCCAGTTCCACGCTCAATGGGCCGCCGTGGTAAGCCACCATTCCCTCGAGCGCAGAGCCGACGTCCGCGGCTTCCGAGCTGTCGGTTTCACCGATCTTGTACTGCAGGCCGAAGCTCACATCCCCGATCTTATTGTCGTACCGGATGCTATTGTCGAAGCGCCCATTCTCGGTGATGCCGAGGCCGCCGCCGATGGTGCCGGAGTAGCCGATCGGAGAATAAAGACCCGAGGCATGCAGAGGATCGAATTCGGAGGTTTGTTCCGTGGAGAACGCCACCGTTCGTCCAAGCTCGATGGAGCCGACCATCGGGTACGAAATGCCTACGTACTGGGCACGCGAAAAAGCCTGACCG
>JBEKYO010000236.1:0-8590 GCA_049510875.1 Steroidobacteraceae bacterium | reverse complement strand
CCGCGACATCAGATGGGCTCATTGCTCACACCGTTCTGACCATCGCATCGGACGGGGGAAAAGCCATTGCAATTGCACCGCCTCCGCCTGACAGCTGGTGCTCCGCTGAATTGCTGCGGCTGCACGCGCGACGGAAAGCCGGTTCCTCAGACGGACGAGAGCAGGCGGTGGCAATGCTCCTTAGGTCAATGGAAATGGCTGAATGGCAAAATGCGCTCTCCTGGCAATTGCGCGGAGCCGTCGATCTCGCCTCTTTGTATCGAGAGATGCGCCGGGCCCCAGAAGGGCGGCGTGTTCTCTCCACAGTGTATGACCGCTACACCGAGGGCCATGAGACGCGCGATCTCTGTCGAGCACGGGCACTGCTTGGTACTCTCTAATGATCGCGGCATCGTTCAGTCGTTGATCTGAGTGCACTGAGAGACGCGGGCGCCTCAAGCAGATTGTAGGATCGCAGTGACACCAAGGCCACCCGCGGCGCAGACCGATACCAAGGTTCGGGCTGCGCGTCCCGTTTGTGCGCGGTGCTGCGAGAGGTGCTTCGCCGCACTAGCCTGGATTTCCACGGCGCGCTGATCGGCTAAGCGTCGGCGCATCCCCGCGGCCCGCGCGGGCCATTTATCCCCCCATTTCTCCCCGCGTTAACCGAACCGACGCTTTCGGTGTGCCCCTTTTGTGGGAATGATATTAGTCTATATAGTGCGTCTTGTTTTGCATTGTCTGGTTACTAAACGCCTCCAGTTGCACTTTCGAGTAACATATGAGACCCGCATGGGTAGCAAGATATGCGTGTTTTATTGGCTATCTACACCACTACAGATAGATTTGTCGGCCTGCTCTTGACACAACGTATGGTAGTAGTAAAGTAATAATGTGTCTGTCAGGGTACCAAAAGACCTAAGCGACTGCCGGCTCTTTTTCTTGACTCCGGCCTCGGCCAAACAGCGCCAATACGAGGCGCTGCGCGCCTTCTTCGTCGAGGGACGGCCCTCGCGCGAGGTCGCCCGCGCCTTCGGTTACAGCACCGGCTCATTCCAGGTCCTGTGCCATCACTTTCGCCGCGAGACCGACCCCGTGTTCTTCGTCTCGCCTCGTCCGGGGCCGCGGGATCAGCCGAAGAAGTCCGCCGCGCGCGAGCTGATCGTAGAACTGCGCAAGCGCAACTACTCGGTCTACGAGATCAGCGAGTCTCTGAAGGAGCGCCAACTCTCGCTCAGCCCGACGGCGGTGCGCGAGGTGCTCAAGGTCGAGGGATTCGCGCCTCTGCCCCGGCGCGCCGATGAGGAGCGTCCCGACCGAGCGCGCGCCACGATCGAGGCGGTGGCCGATGTGCGCCGCTTCGCCCCGATCCAGCAGGATTTTCAGACCCGCTGCGGCGGCCTATTCTTGTTCGTGCCGTATCTGGTGCGCTTGTCGCTTGAGACGCTCGCCAAAGGTGCGCGTCTGCGGGGCTCAAAGATGATTCCGGCGGCCCATGCGCTGCGTGCCTCGCTCGCCTTGAAGCTCTGGTCGATTGAGCGCAAGAGTCACGTCATGGCGTTGGTCGCCGACCAAGGACTCGCCCTGTTCGCGGGCCTGAACGCCTTTCCGAAGAAGAGCTATCTGTCGGAGTATTCCTCTCACATCACCCATGCGCAAAACACCGCCCTGTTGGCTGCCTATCAACACCAGATCGCCGACGACGAGCTGCTGCCGGGTCGCTCCTTTAACCTCGATTTTCATTCTGTCCCGTACTACGGTGAGCACCCCGTCATCGAGCGCCATTACGTATCCATGCGTTCGCGCCGACAGTCGAGCATCCTGACCTTTTTGGCACAAGATGCCGACGGACATGCCTTCTGCTACGCCAATGCCGACCTACGCAAGGGCGAGGAGGCCGAAGAGATCTTCCGTTTCATCGCATTTTGGGAAAAGACCCACGGCGAGCGTCCCCGGCACTTGGTGTTCGACTCCCAGCTCACCACCTACGCCAATCTCGCTCGCCTCGATCAGATGGGCATTACCTTCATGACGCTGCGCCGCCGCTCTGCGGCGTTGCTCAAGGAAGTCATGCTGCTGCCGCGCTCGGCGTGGCGTACGCTCGAACTCGACGTCCCTGCGCGCAAGTTCCACACGCCCCGGGTCTTTGAACAGACCATCACGCTCGCAGGCGCAAGCTTCCGTCAACTGTTCATCCAGGATCTGGGCCACGACGAACCGACGATCCTGCTGACCAATGACCGCAAGAGTACCCCCACCAAGCTGATTACCCGCTACGCGCAGCGCATGTTGATCGAGAACGCGCTCTCCGACGCCGTGCGCTTCTTCCACATGGACGCACTGTCCTCCGCCGTCGGCCTGAAAGTCGACTTCGATATGTCGCTGCTCGTCATCGCCAGCGGTCTGTATCGATTGCTCGCCAAAACCATGCGCGGCTACGCTGACGCCCAGGCTCGAATGATCTTTCGCGACCTCATCTGACGCCCAGGCTCGAATGATCTTTCGCGACCTCATCGACACCCCCGCAACCGTTGTCACCACGCACGACCAGGTGCAGGTCCGCTTCCACCGTCGTGCTCACCTGCCGATCGTGCTAGCCTCCGGACTACTGAACAAGCCGGTCACCGTCCCCTGGTGGAACGATATGAAACTCGTCTTGACCGCGTGACGCGCAAAATCGGCCTTGCTCTTAGGGTAATAAGGCGACGTGGAAATCCAGGCTAGCCTCGTTCTTGGGTTCGCGCTGCCTATAGCTGCCCAGTCGGCGGAAAGGGCCCCGGGACCCTGCGAGCAGATCGTCGAGGCGTGCAAGAATGCCGGCTTCGTGAAGGGCGACGCCCGGCAAGGGTATGGACTGTGGCACGACTGCATTGACCCGATCATGCGCGGCACGCCACAGCCGCCAAACGCTGACAAGCCATTGCCGCCGGTTTCTCCGGAATTGATAGCCGCCTGCAAACAAAAACACCCGAACTTCGGGGAGCACGAACAGGGTCAACCCAAACAGCCGTGATCTTTGCGCACCGATGTACTGTGCCTGAAGGAATTGGAAACCAGGGCGACGCAAACCCACCGGTTCGGCTAAGGCTTTGCGGTACGCGATCAGGAAAGATCCGACAAATGTACTCAAGGCGCTGGCAGCCTGAGACTTGCTCCTATGTCCTTTCGGACACGTAGGTAACTTCATTCCCGCGGAATAACCTGTTACCGATGTGCCCAGATAGGACCTTTGAAGGCTGGTAGCGGGGGCACGCTTTGTTGAACCTCCCAATGTCGATCTGAGGTAATCGCCAGCGGGTCCGTTCGCACCCGCCGACCGGTGTCAGCGGTAATGCAGGAACTGAAGGCGCGCGTCAATTTGGTCGCGCAGCGTTAGAGTCACACCACCCTACGATACTTGGGCCGGCACTAACGCTACGCGACGAGTTGATCGTTAGATTGCAGCTTTAGAACTGCCGCGCGCGCGGTCTGGGTATTCAACAGCTCTATACGGAAGCCAGCATCACCGCCCGTTTGTTTTTCCCAGACGCGGCACATCGGCTTCGGTTCAATCAACGCGTTCCCGTCCCCCGCACTGTGCGACCTGGACGCAGAACTCTAGTATGATATGCGCCGCCCTGTGGTGTTCTTGGCGCCGAAAGGAACGACGGTCGTGTATCAAAGTCGTACGGTGTTAACCCGGCAACTTCGCGAATCACTGACAATTGTGCGCGAGGCAAATAGGCGCCAGGTATCGGTTGAGGAAGTTGCTGAAGAGCGGAACGAGCGCCCAGTCACGCGACGCAAATTCCTAGGGACGGCAGCGGCGGCTGCGGCAGGCTTGACCCTCTTGCATCCCCCGAGAAGTTATGGTGCGGATTCGCGAATTGTCGTCGTGGGCGCAGGGCTGGCGGGCTTGCGATTTGCTCACGCCATGTGGACTGTTAACGGCATCGCTACCACGGTGTATGAGGCCAATACTCGCCTCGGCGGACGCTGCTGGACGAATCGCAATTTCTTTACCGATGGATTGATCGCAGAACACGGCGGCGAGTTCATCAACTCCGACCACAGGTCCATGCGGCGCTTGGCTGCGGAATTCGGGCTTCAGCTAGCCGACGTTAATGGCGGTTCGGAGTTCTGCTGCCCCGATGTGTGCTGGCTCGACGGTGCCTACTACACCATCAAGGAAATGAATGCGGACATGAAGGAGTTCTTTCCAGCGCTGAATGCCGCCAATGCGGCCGCTCCTTTTCCCACCCTCTATAACCGCTACACACCGGAGGGCTATCGACTGGATCACACATCCGCGCCCGACTGGATTGACCAGGTCGTGCCCGGTGGATCGAAGAGCAAGCTGGGAAGGATTCTGCAGACCGCTTTGCTATGCGAATACGGAGGCGAACCGGCGCTGCAGCCTGCATTGAATCTGATCTACCTCATCAGTGGATACGGTACAGCGGGCCTATCGGGGGGCAACGAGAAATATCACGTCATAGGCGGCAACGACCAGATTGTTTCGGGCATGGCTGCAGCGTTGCCGCAGGGCTCGATCCAGACCGGGATGCTGTTGACTGCACTGAAGAAGAATGGCGACGGAACCTATACCTGTACCTTTGCGAAGGACTCTGGAAGTGCCGAAGTCATAGCCGATCATGTGGTACTGGGACTACCTTTCCCGCGACTGAAGCGCGTCGATGTGAGTGCGGCTGGATTCTCTGCGGTGAAGATGGCGGCTATCAATAACTATGAGCTGGGCACCGACGCCAAGCTGTTGTTGCAGTTCAACAGCCGGCCTTGGGCCAATCCCGATGGCCATAGCGGGGTTTGCTATACCGCTCCGGAAGGTATTCAAGTCACTTGGGATGCAACTGTGTCACAAAAAGGACCGCCGGGAATTCTGTTGCGATTTCCCGGGGGCAATGCCGGCGGCGCGAATGCTTTTCCAGGGGCCGCAGCGCACGGCGTCGCCCCCGCGCAGTACGTGCAAGAGTTTCTCGACGCCGTGGATGCGCCCTTTCCCGGCTGCCGGGAGCAGTACACGGGATTGGCTTGGCTGGACTGGTGGGACCAGGATCCTTTCATCGGCGGGGCTTACGGCTGCTATCGCGTCGGCAATTGGACGGAGTTTGCCGGTATTGAGAACGTTCGCCAGGGAAATGTGCACTTCTGCGGAGAGCAGACCGACTTGGAATTTCAGGGTTACATGGAAGGTGCGGTGCGATCTGCGGAGCGGCTCGCGTTCCGCTGGCCGAACCTGTAGTTGCGCGTTGGTCGACAGCCAGATCAAATTGATTGAACCCTGCGAGGCGTTTTTCGTCAAGTCTTCGACTCTGAATCTTTTTG
Organism: Steroidobacteraceae bacterium; assembly: GCA_049510875.1. Taxonomy (GTDB): domain Bacteria; phylum Pseudomonadota; class Gammaproteobacteria; order Steroidobacterales; family Steroidobacteraceae; genus Bog-1198. Next base: position 3,286 of record JBEKYO010000236.1, on the reverse strand, counting down.
CCTGCGATTCTGACCAAGCGCAGTCTGGTGCCGCAGGCAGCAGAAGGTCTTTCTATTTCGTGGCAGGAAAAAGAAATACGACGTCGGCCGGGAAGCGTGCCTGCCATGCGGCCTCCGTATGCATAGCCTCCGGTACTTCAACGAATCTGACGGCAATGTCGGTACCACCGGATTCCTTGAGGTTTTCCGCCAACTGCTTCGCATTGCGTGCGAAGGCACGGTTGAAGGATTCGGGATCCAAGCCTGCCTTCCGCATCAGTTCATGATAACGCCCCGCCTCGTTGCCGCCGACGCCCACCGAAACTCGGATCGGCGAGACGCCCATATGTTCCGTCATACGGACGAACTGACCGTTACCCACCTGCAGCGAAGGGCTTTCAATGAGGCCGATGCCGAAGACCCGCGGTTCAGTGATCAGGGCATTGAGCGCTGCGATGGCACCGTAGGAGGCACCGCCGATACCAGTGAACGCGCGCCCGGTCTTGACCCGGTACGCAGTGCCGATGCGGGGCAGAACCTCGTTGATGAAAAACGCGGGAAGGCTCCCGCCGCGGGGCTCGAATACGAAGGGCGCGACAGGGTCCGGGATCGGAACGAGCTCAGCGGCGCGCAGCGGCCCGTCGTCGGGGGCATCGAGGCCAACCACGATGATGGGCTCGACTTTGCCCTCGCCGATGAGGCGCGTGAGCGATTCGTCGATCTGCCATTCCTCGTGGTTCATGCTGGGACACACATCGAACATGTTTTGGCCGTCGAGCATGTAGAGCACCGGATAGCGGCGTTGTGCATTGGCAGAGTCCGAGTATCCCGGGGGCAGCCAAACCCGCAAGGTGTGCGGACCGGGAAAGATCGTGCCTTTGAAATGCTCGATGTGGAGGTCGCCCGTGGCCGTGGACCTGCATTCGGATTGTCCGAAGGCAAAGGCGGTGAGCGAACTCAGCGCAAGCGCTGCGATTGAATTGTTTAATGCCGACAGCACCCGATGATTATGCCATCGGAGGTTCTCTGCGGCTATTTCCATTCATGGCGATTGTCAGGCCGCGATGGCCGGCGGCTCGCTGACGCTGGTGGTGTAGTACATTTCGTAGGGTGTCTGATAATCGTGCGACTGATGAATCCTTCGTTGATTGTAAAAGTCAAAGTATCGAGTCAACCCGGCCTGCAGGGCGTGCCCGTTCTCGTAGGCCCGCAGGTAGATGTCCTCGTACTTCACGCTGCCCACAGTCGCTCGATGAACACGTTGTCGATCCAACGCCCCTTGCCATCCATGCTGATGCGAACGCCGATGGCGTCGAGCACATCGGTCCACGCCTTGCTGGTGAATTGCGAGCCCTGATCGGTGTTGACGATCTTGGGCGCGCCGTACCGGCCAATCGCTTCGGTCAGCGCATCGACGCAGAAGTCCGGCGTCATCGTGTTAGAGACCCGAAACGACAGCACTTTGCGGCTCGCCACGTCGAGGATCGCGACCAGGTACAAAAACCCCGCGATTACTGATTGTCAGTGGCGCTCGGACTTGCGGGCGCCGGGGCCTAGTAAGCCAATGTATGAAACGCGGTTATTCCGCGCCGCATCCGGACCTTGACGGCCCGGATCAATCAGAAGCGCGCTGTCACCAAACCCTTTGAGATCCTTAGCGGCCGATCCGGCGCGCAGGCTTCAGCGGACGTGCCCCCACGCAGCGCACCTGTATGTCGCATTTTGCCGGGAAATTCCGTTCTATTAATTAGCCACATGAATCACCCGAGGAGTTGGCCATGCGTATTAGTTTACGTTCGGTGCTGAGAGGTCTCGTCGCTCTGGCCTTGACAGTCGTTTTGTTTGTTGCGGTACGTGCCGAATTGGCCATGGAACACCGATCAAGCGGCTGGCTATTGACGCAAATGGCTACTGGCCTGCGCGCCGAAGCCGACTTCTACTGCGACGAACACCAGGCAGACGGCTGTGGATGGCCGGATGATAGCGACGAAGATAACGCAAGGATAGCTGCGCGCAACGAGTAACGACAAGCAGTTGATTTCACTACCGTTGGCCGAAAAAGTGCTCCGGACAAGACGTCGTTGACACCGCTATCGACGCCGGCCCTCTCACCGTGTTACAAACCGTCACACATCCCGGCAAAAGGGCGGGAGTCTGGTCGTCAAGGGTTAACGCTGCGCGACGAGCTGATCCCTGGATTGCATTTTGACCAGTGCCGCCCGGATACCAGCCAACTGGTCCTTCAGGGCGCGGATCTCCGTTGCCTGATTTTGCACCTCATTGAGCAGCATCGGCGCAAGCTCGTCGTAGCGCACGCCGTCAATTCGACCGTTCTGATCACGGATCACGAGTTCGGGATATACCTTCGCAACTTCCTCGGCGATCAAGCCGTACTGAAGAGTGCCCTTCGCATCGCTCTTCAGCTTGAAGGTCACCGGTCGCAGCTGTTGCAGTTTCGCAGTGTTGGTGCCCATGGCCGCAATGGCGGTTTTGAAACGCTCCGATGAGACCACGACCCCCAGCTGTCCGCTCGAATTGACCATCACCGCACTGCCCGCCACGGACGTGTTGTAGATGCCAGCGATGAACGCTTCGGCTTGCGTGCCTTCTGTGCCGATCTTGATCATATTGTTATCGGACGAGGTCCCCACGTTGCCGATTTCGATGTTGTTGCCGCCAGTCGTCAAATTTTCGCCTGCGTCGTTCCCCACGGCAATGTTGTTCGAACCAGTGGTGTTGGATTTAAGTGCGGCAACACCAAACGCAACGTTATCGATCCCGATCGTATTGGAGAGGAGCGATCTGTACCCGGTGGCCGTGTTCCACGAGCCCGTCGAGTTTTCTTTGAGCGCTTGGTATCCGCTGGCGGTGTTGTCGCCACCGGTTTGGTTGTCCTCCAGCGCATTAGCCCCGGTGGCCGTGTTGTAGCTGCCGGTCGTGTTGCTATCGAGAGCCTCGAACCCGGAAGCGGTGTTGAGGTCACCGGTCGTGTTGGCGGTGAGCGCCTGGACCCCGGTGGCGGTGTTGTCGAGGCCGGTCGTGTTGAAAAAGAGCGCCGATCCCCCGGTGGCGGTGTTGTCGCTACCGGTCGTGTTCAAAAGCAGTGCATTGGCGCCGCTGGCGGTGTTGAAACCGCCAGTTGTGTTTAAATTGAGCGCCCCTGCCCCGGTGGCGGTGTTGTAGGCGCCGGCCGTGTTGGATTGGAGCGCTTGGGATCCGGAGGCGGTGTTATAGCTGCCGAGCGTATAGGAGTTGGAAGAGAGCGCGTCGTATCCAACCGCGGTGTTGTATGAACCGACATTCGAGG
>JBEKYO010000235.1:0-6251 GCA_049510875.1 Steroidobacteraceae bacterium | reverse complement strand
TCGCGGTTCCCTACCGAGCGGCGGCGCTCACGGTCGGCGATTTCATCTGGGACCGCGATGCGCGCACGGAGATCGCCGTGCTGGCCGAGGATGGCAGTATCCACATCCTCCAGCATGGAATGCTTGACCGGCGGGCGCTCTCCGCGGCGGACATTCCCGGCCGTCGTGCGGCAATGCGGGAGAATCGCGCGCGGCAGCAGAATCCGCTCGCGCTCGGCCTATGGAGCGAGGCCAAGGAAGTGCCCTATAGCGGATTGGCGCCTTCCGGCGTCGTCTCGGCCTCCGCCTTTAGCTCGCCTCGCCTGGCGGCATCCCCCACCCATGATTTGATGGTGCTCGATGCCGCAGGATGCCAGCTCACCATTCTCGACACGTCCGGCACCACGGATGAATCGAACTTGATCGCAATAAATCTGTGTTCCGGATTTCCGCCGATAGACTTCAAGTTGAACTAATGCTTATCGCACCAGTAGGGACGGGCGCAACCGCTCACTGCTTGGCGATGCCCGCTCGCACGGCATCACGTCGAGGGTTGGGCGTAATCGGACGTTTCGGTATGCTCCGGAACGAATTCCCTGGTTGAGGGCGTAGACCCGCGTTATGCAAAGACTGCGTTCATCGACGGCCTCCACGCCGCAGGCCCGTGCCGGTTCCGGAGATTTGGTACCATTCCCTCCGCATCGCTGAGCAACACAAGGTCGATCATGCAGCAGCAACAAGCCACGCCCCAGCCCGCCAAAGGGCAATCGATCGAGATGAAGGCGAGCGGTGGCGGCGTTGGCGCCGAACTCCGCGGGCTCGACGTGAAGGGACTCGACAAGGACGGATTCCGCCTCGTTCATCGCGCCTGGATCGATCATCAGGTGCTGCTGTTCCGCGGCCAGCATCTCTCCGACGGCGAGCTGATCACCTTCAGCCGCCGTTTCGGCTGCCTCGATGTCGCCCCGAATCAGGAGACCGGGCAGCGCTTCGTCGAGGGCTATCCCGAGCTCTACGTTGTCTCGAATGTCGTCGAAAACGGCCGCCCCATCGGTAGCCTCGGCTCGGGCGAGGCGGTTTGGCACACCGACATGTCCTATCTGCCAGACCCGCCCAAGGCGAGCGTGCTGTACGCCATCGAAGTGCCGCCGAGCGGCGGCGACACCGGCTTCGTCAACATGTACGCGGCCTACGAAGCTCTGCCCGAGGCGCTGAAAGCGAGGCTCACGGGGCTCCGCGTCAAGCATGACGGCACCTACAACAGCGGCGGCTATGTACGCCACGGCGTTGCCGCCACCGACGACCCGGTCGCCGCACCCGGCACGCTGCACCCGCTCGTTTGCACCCATCCGGAATCCGGTCGGCGCGTGCTCTATCTGGGTCGCCGCCGCAATGCTTATATCGAAGGCCTGCCGCTCGCTGAATCCGAGGCGCTGCTGGACGAGGTTTGGACCTACGCTACTCGCGACGAGTTCACCTGGCACCATCATTGGACGGTCGGCGACCTCGTCATGTGGGACAATCGCTGCACCATGCATCGGCGCGACCCATTCGACGCGACCGGCCGACGGGTCCTGCATCGCACGCAGATCAAGGCGGAAACGAGACCCTCGGCCTGATCCTGTGAAGCGAGCGCCGACTATTCCCAAGCTGAGATTGAGCGTTCCGAACCAAGTGCTGGGCATCCTGTGCCTGATGTATCTGACGCTCTATGTCGATCGGGTGAACATCGCCACCGCCGGACCGGTCATGATGTCGGAGCTCGGTCTGTCCAATGCCGATTTCGGCTTGGCCGTTTCAGCCTTCGCCTGGCCCTACGCCATCCTGCAACTGCTCGGCGGGTGGCTTGGCGACCGCCTCGGCGCACGCCGCATGCTGGCTCTCTCCGGGGTGATGGTCTGTGCCGCGACCATGCTTACCGGCCTCGTCGGCGGCCTGCCTTCCCTGATGGCAGCGCGGCTGGCGCTCGGCTTCGGCGAGGGGGCGGCCTTCCCGACCGCGACGCGCGCAATGGCGTCCTGGCTGCCCGAGAAAAACTGGGGATTTGGTCAGGGTATCACCCACGCCGCGTCGCGCCTGGGCAACGCGGCGACCCCGCCGCTCGTTGCCGCCTTGGTCATGGGCCTCTCCTGGCGCGGCTCCTTCGTCGTGCTGGGATCGATAAGCCTCATCTGGGTGGCGCTGTGGGTATGGCGTTTCCGCGACGATCCGCGCCAGCATCCTGATATGTCGCCCGAAGCAATCGCCGGGCTTCGCCCGACCGCCGCCAAGGCACCGCAGGTGCCGTGGCTTGCGCTGCAGCGTCGCATGCTTCCCATAACCGCCGTCGATTTCTGTTACGGCTGGACGCTCTGGGTGTTTCTGACCTGGATTCCAAGCTTTTTCGCCAAGAATTTTCACCTCGACCTCAAGCAATCGGCCGGGTACACCGCCTGTGTTCTGGTGGCGGGAATGTTCGGCGATTCGATCGGTGGCGTCGCCAGCGACTGGATTTATCGGCGCACCGGCGATATCGGCGCCGCGCGTCGCAATGTCATCATCGTCGGCATGCTGGGCTGTTTCGCCTTTCTCATTCCGGTGGTGCGCGTGCCGGATTTGACCACCGTCGCGATCTGCCTTTCGGCCGCATGCTTCTTCGTCGAGCTCATCGTCGGTCCGATCTGGTCCGTGCCAATGGACATCGCCCCCCGCTATGCCGGCTCGGCGAGCGGCATGATGAATTTCGGCTTCGGCATTGCCGGGGTCATCTCGCCCTATATCTTCGGTGCGGTCGTCGACTGGACCGGCAGTTGGACCTTGCCCTTCCTCGGCTCGATCATGCTGCTGCCGATCGGAGCCGGCCTTGCCTGCCTGATGCGGGCGAACCGGCCATTCATCGAGCCGGCTGCCCCGTTGTCGGCCGCAATTCCGCGCTCGGTGTGAGATGTGGGCGCCGGTCGGCGCCAATGTCGTGATCTACACGTTCCACGTCAACTCCAAAGGCAGGCGGTTGCTGCCTTCACTGTTGGCACCTCATCAGCCAAAGAGCTACAAGGACACCGGTGGTCGCGTGGAGCCGAGCGACGCGCATGGCGAGTGCGTTTCAAAGGAAGACCCCGGCGTATAGCCGGGGCTTCGTAACAGCAGTTCAGTAATCGAGCAACTCGAGCGCGTGATCCGGGAGTTCAACGAGATTCGGCGTGCCCCATCCGCTTGCCGGATCCCATCCGTGTGTCGCAGCGTAACCTGGGGCGACCGCCCCGGGCACAAAGCGGAGTTGGTTGTCGCCTGCCGTAATGTCGCGGCCGAAACTGCTGAACAGGCCGGCTCCAGCGAGCGCGTACAGCGCCGGATTGAGGAACCCGAGCGGCTTGCCGGCGTACTGGTTGAGATCGGCGATAATGCCCGCCCACTGCGGTGAGCCCTCGCTCGTGCCGCCAATGCCGGCCCAGCCCGGCCCACCTGAACCCGGAAAGCTCACGTACACCCAAATGAAATCGTTATCCACGGCAGCGTTGTAGGACACGTCGGGCACGCCGCGCATGCCGCCGAGTTGTTTTTGGACCGGCTCGGGCAGCGAAGACTGCTGATAGCCGGGCTCCGTGAAGACCTGGCTGATACCCCCGCCGCCGGCGCAGCATCCGGCGTCGTTCCACACGGTCTCAAACAAATACTTACCGGACGGTTCCAGGTTCAAAGCCGTTCCACCGACCCCGGTGACGAGCGGTGATGAGGCGGGAAAGTTCACGGTCGGAAAAGGATAGTACTTCGTACCGGCGGCGTTACTGTAGCTGCTGCTGCCCGTATCTCCCGCGGCGGCCAGCACCGTGACGTGCTCCGTAACCGCTCGTGCATAGAAAACCGAATAGTCCGCGATCAACTCGCGGCCGGCCGCATCGAACAGCGTATTCTCGGTTGCAGCCCAGCTCTGAGAGATGATATTGCCGAGGTGATTATCCAGTGCGTATTTTTCCAGCTTGAGAAACTCCGGCAGCCCCTGCACGCCCTCGGTCTCGGCGACCGGGCTCGTGAGCACGACGATGGCGGCCCCCGGAGCCATGGCGTGCGCCCACTCCACATCGAGCGTCGTTTCATACCCCCAGCCTGGCTGTGCCGGGTAGGTGCCGGGATCCCAGGGAACCGTGCCCAGCGGCGCGAGCACGGTGAGCGACGGCGGGTTCGGGAGACCGTAGCCCGCGTCGAAGGCCTCCAGGTCGGCGGCAATCGTCGGGCTGCCGTAAGACTCGATTAGAATGATGGTCTGTCCGGCGCCCACCATGCCCGCATCGATCAGCCCGTTAAGACCGTAGGCGGTTCTGATTTGCTGCGGCGAGTAACACGGTTCGCCGAAATTGTGCGTGCAATAGTTGTAGCCGGGCGGCCCAGCGACGTCCTTGCTCAATAGCCCCTTGACTACTACGTTTGGCCGCGCCGATGCGTATCCGCCTACGAGCGTGCAAAACATCATCGCGAGTGCCGCGACTCGTGCGCCGAGAGCGCGGGAATTGCTTGCAAAAATCATGGTGTTCTCCCTTCTGTTGTTCTAGCGACGACTGACGCTGCAGCGCGCCCTCATCGAGCGACGCAGAGCGGCCCGAACTTTGGTCAATTTGTGATCGATCGGTTAGCGCAAATTATGCGCCCGATCTAAATCGTTTTACCAGTAGCGGGCGATGGCACCAGCCAAGCTTCCGATTTCCTTCTCGGCGGTTTTCAGCTTGCGCTCGAGGCTTGCCGTCGCCTTCGGCTGCATAGCAGCATGCTGCGGCCAGCGAAGGAATCGGTGTGCATGACGTTGGCCCGTCCTCGGCGTCGCCACAAGGATTTAATCTTCTGCTCATGGGCAGCCTGGGATTCTTGATGATCTATCTATTCCTCTCCAAGCGCCAGGTTCAATTCCATAGCCGGATGTTGTTTCTCGGCGCGGCATTCATGCTGGACGCAATTTTATTCTACGTTCTCCCGATTTGCATGCCGCGGGCTCAGACGCGCGGTCAGCTGCGGTCCGGGTTTGATTTGATGCGGCAACGGTGTAGGATTTTACGGCCAAAAGTCTTGAAACTCGGCAGTAACAACAAGCGGGGGAACCGATGAAAACTTCCAATATTCTGTCAGCATCATTATTCGCATGCGTGCTGGGGCTCGCGGCTGGCGCCCAAGCCCAGGACGCGCCCAAGGAACACAGCATGACCGGCTGTCTGGCAAAGGGTGACGATGCCGGAACGTTCAAGCTCACGGATCTGGCCTCGGGACCTAAGGTGGTCGCCATTGTGTCGACGACAGCGAACCTGACGCCGCACTTGGGCCACAAGGTCGAGATTACGGGCGTTGCCGTGCCGGGGAAGGATAATGTTCACACGATGAAGGTATCGGCGGTAAAAATGATTTCCGCGACCTGTCCCTAGCCCGTCCATGTGACGGGGGTCTTTATCCTACCGGGATCTGAAAAGGTAATGGCCCCCGCCACGTCTACCTCGAACTGGTTGCGTGCTCAGGGTTGATTGCAGCCAGCGAGTCACCGTACGTGTATAACACGCCGCTCTGACGCCACGACCGAACCCTCGCACCCGAAGGGCCCGGTTACGTGCCATCTAGGGAGGTTTTCCGATGCTGCAGTGCAGGTGCTCTGGTCAGTTCGAACAACTTGAGCGGTGATGAAATCGGCATCACCGTTGCCGGTCAGTCGGTCGTAACGGGAAATACCGTTTCCGCAGCGAGCACGGGGCTCCTCCTGCTGACCGGTTCAACCGGTTATCCGTTGGCGGGTACGAACATTTTCAACGCGACTACTCCTTTCGCTACGGCAACGGTGCTGTCGCAGCACAATAATTTTTGCAATAACTCGTCCTGTTAGTGGGGGTGGTGCGCACGGCCGCAGAGCGCTGATTACTTTCTGCCACGCAGCAGAATGCTGACGTCGTCAATTTTCTCGTCCAAGAGGTTCAATTTGCGCGCCAGACCTTGAATGTCGGAGGCGGCACGGCGGTTGACGTCAAAGTCAAGTTCCCCGCGTAGTCGATCCTTGGTGTCCTGGCGATTCTGACTCATCATGATGACCGGTGCCTGGATGGCCGCGAGCATCGACAGAAAGAGGTTCAGCAGAATGAAGGGATATGGGTCCCAAGCGCTGCCGCGTAGCCCGATATTAATCGTTGTATAGATCACCATCACCACGCCGAAGGCGATGATGAACGTCCATGAGCCTCCGAAGCGGGCGACATGATCCGCGATGTGCTCACCGAACGTAGCCTCTTTTTCGATGAGCTCGTTCGGGTTGCGGGTCGTACGCATCC
>JBEKYO010000234.1:0-6271 GCA_049510875.1 Steroidobacteraceae bacterium | reverse complement strand
GTCAGGCGCTCGTAGAGTTCCAATTGAAACGCGTCGATCAACACCTGGCGTACCACGGTTTGACCGAAATCGCCGTTCGGTAGCTCCGCCAGCGTCGGGTTGAGATACTCCCCGTGCTCGCGCAAAAACGCGATCGCATCCTCGTCCCGGCCGCGGCCCTCGATCTCTCCCGCGTAGCGGAGCAGCAGGCGAGCCTGTCCGATGAGGTCGAGCGCGACGTTGGCCAGCCCCAGGTCCTCTTCGAGCGCCGGCGCGTGCCCCACCCATTCGCCCAGCCGCTGCCCGAGCACGAGGCTCAGGTCGCCGAGGCGCAAGACGTAGCGATACAAGTCGCCGTCGAAGACGCGCATCGCGGCGCTCATAGCGTCTTGACCTCCTCCGGAATATCGTAAAAGGTGGGATGCCGATACACCTTGTCCCGGGCCGGCTCGAACAGCGAGTCGGCGTCCGCGGGGTCGGATGCGGTGATGTCGACCGACCGCACCACCCAGATGCTCACCCCTTCTTCGCGCCGCGTATAGACGTCGCGCGCATGTTCGACGGCCATCCGCGCGTCCGCGGCATGCAGGCTGCCGGCATGCTTGTGATCCAGTCCGCCGCGGGCGCGGATGAATACTTCGTACAGAGGCCACTGGTGCTTGTCTTCCATGGGTTCTCCCGTCATGCCGTCATGCCGTCATGCCGGCCGTGCGCCGGCGCTGCTTCTCGGCATGCGCCATCGCCGCTTCGCGAACCCACGCGCCCTGCGCATGGGCGGCGCGGCGCTGCTCCAGACGCTCCGCGTTGCACGGTCCGTCACCCTTCAGCACCCGGTGAAACTCGTCCCAATCGATCGGGCCGAATTCGTGGCGCTGCGCCGCTTCGTTCCATCGCAACAGGGGATCCGGCGGGGTGAGCCCCAGATACCGGGCCTGAGGCACCGTGAAGTCGACGAACTTCTGCCGCAACTCGTCGTTCGAGAAGCGCTTGATTTTCCAACGCTGGGAATCGCTGCTGTGCATCGATTGCGCATCCGGCGGTCCGAACATCATGAGCGCGGGCCACCACCACCGATCGAGCGCCTCCTGAGCCATGCGCTTCTGCTCGGGGGTGCCGCGCGAGAGCTGCAGCATCAGGTCATAGCCTTGCCGCTGATGGAAACTCTCCTCGCGGCAGATGCGCACCATCGCGCGTGCGTACGGGCCATAGGAACACCGGCACAGCGGGATCTGATTCATGATCGCCGCGCCGTCGACCAACCAGCCTATCGCGCCGATATCGGCCCACGTCGGCGTCGGATAATTGAAGATGCTCGAGTATTTGGCCTTGCCGCAGAGCAGCTGCTCGACCAATTGGTCGCGGCTCACGCCGAGCGTCTCGGCGGCGCCGTACAGGTAGGCGCCGTGCCCCCCCTCGTCCTGCACCTTGGCGATCAGGATGGATTTGCGCAGCAGGGTCGGCGCGCGCGTAATCCAGTTTCCTTCGGGCAGCATGCCGACGATCTCGGAATGGGCGTGCTGGGAGATTTGACGAATGAGTGTGCTGCGGTACCGCTCCGGCATCCAATCCTTCGGTTCGATCTTCTCCTCCGCGTCGACGCGCGCGAGGAAACGCCGTTCGAGGGCCGCATCATCGGCGGCCTCCGGGTGCTCCAACCCCCGCACGTCGAGCCCTTGAGTATACATGGCCGCCTCCCCGGTGGATTGGCGCATTTTGATACACAAAGTACGTATTTGCAATTTTTTCTGTGTCACATTGCGCGGCGTATTACAATCCGCGGCAAAATGCGCACCGCCGCCGCCACCCGCGAATTGCTCGCGCGCTTTCGCCGCCAACGGCCGCTGCGCGGCGGGTCCCTCATCGTCACGATGTTCGGCGATTCCATCATGCCGCGCGGTGGTGCCATCGCGTTGGGCAGTTTGATTCGCCTGGCCGCGCCGTTCGGTCTCAATGAACGCCTGGTGCGCACCGCCGCCGCGCGGCTCGCGCACGACGGCTGGTTGGAGGCGCGCCGCTCCGGCAAACTAAGCGAGTACCGGCTGTCGAAAGGCGGCCGCGAGCGCTTTGCGGAGGCCACCCAGCGCATCTATGGCGGCGCGCCGGCGCACTGGACCGGCCGCTGGACCTTGATCGTGCTGCCGGCCGTGCGCGCCGCCGAGCGGCAGCGCCTGCGCAAGGAGCTGTCTTGGCAGGGCTTCGGCGAATTATCGAGCGGCGTGTTCGCGCATCCCGAAACTCCGTCGGACGAGGTTGCATTGCAGACCTGGTCGCCGCCGCTGCCGGCCGGCGCGCTGATCTTCGATGCGAATCTCGCCAATGGGGAAGCGCCCGCCCGGCTGGTGGAGATGGGCTGGGACCTGGCCGACCTCGCAAAGCGCTACCGGCGCTTCGTGCAGCGCTGCGAGCGCGCGTCCGAGGCCCTGGGGCTCGGCACCATCGAGCCGCAGGGCGCATTCGTTTTGCGCACCCTGCTCATTCACGAGTATCGCCGATTGCACCTGCGCGATCCTATGCTGCCTCGAACCCTGCTGCCGGAACTCTGGCCGGGCACGCGCGCCGCCGAGCTGTGCCGCGACTTGTACGTTCGTGTGTTCGCCCCGTCCGAACTCCACCTGTCCTCGGTCGCCACGCGATTGAGCGGCGCTCTGCCCGCGCCGGACCGGACCATCATGCAGCGCTTCGGCGGTCTCGCGCGGCGCTGACCGGGTCACTTGTGCAGGTCGTCTATCCAGCGCACCAACTCCGGAATCTCGACCGGGGTGATGTCGAGATTGACCACGAGACCCTGCTGGCCGCTGCGCGCCAGTACGCAGTGCAGCCGGAGGTCCGGGCTTGCGTTGATCTCCTGATGCGGAACGTAGGGCGGCACGTAGATGAAATCCCCCGCCTCCGCCTCGGCCACGAATTCCAGGCGGTCGCCCCAACGCAGCCGAGCGATTCCGCTGACCACGTAAATGACGCTCTCGAGACCGCCGTGATGGTGCGCGCCGGTCTTTGCATTGGCGTCGATAGAGACGGTTCCCGCCCACAGCTGCGTGGCTCCGGTTCGCTCGCTGGTCACCGCGGCCCGCCGCTGCATGCCCGCCGTCTGCGGCGTGTTGGCATCGAGTTCGGCCGCGCGCACGATCCTGACGCCGTCGTTCCGCCATCTCGAATTCTTGCCGCGCATGCGCCGTTCCTCCGCGATGTTCCGTGGCCGTTCACGCCGATATTGCGAATTGAAAACTCCGCCGGTCCGATTGCGCGCCGGATGGGTCCCAGGACCACTCGTCGAAGCGGGCGGTCCCGTCGCTGCCGATGCGTATGACCGTGGAGCTGCGCGTTCCGTAACCGGCCCCGCGCACGAACGCGCTCGACAGGAGCCGCTCCCATTCGATGCTCACTCCCGTGCGCGGCAAGTCCGCATCGGGCGCGGGAAGGTCGTCGCGCAGAAGCTCGAGCGCCGCTCCGGGGTCATCCATTCCCTCGAGCGCCGCCTGCAGACGGGATTTCGCCTTTTGTACCTTGGGCCACGGCGTATCGAGCAAATGGTTGGACAACCCGTAGATCCCTGCGCCGAGCGTAACGCAGGCGCCGCTGGCGCTTTCGTAAACCCCGAGCCGTTCCCCGTCGGAGAACATCATGTTGAAGTCGTTGTACTCGGCCCCGATCCGCTGCAGGCGGGCCAGATCTTCCTCGACGCGGCCGACGGACTGCAGCATGGCGCTTACCAGGCCCCCCCGGCTGGGCGCATCCACGCGCTTGCGGCGCGCCGCCCGGTAATTGGTCAGCGCGGCGAAACGCCCCGCGCGCGTGACGCCAAGCCAGGTCCCGCCCGCCACGAGATCGCGGCCCGCGAGAATCTGCGCATCGTCGCGCCACCAGTGCGCAGGCTCGGTCGCACGCTCGAAGAACTCGTCGCGGTTCGCCGCAATGATGCAGGGATACCGGGGATGAACGCGCCAGGCAACGAGAATCAGGCACATCGGTGCATTATTGCAGATCCCCCGCGGCAGCCGGTATCCTGCGCCGCGTGCCCGCCCCGTTCCCGCCGCTGCTCACGTCGAACGAGTTCGAACAGCTGGTTCTTGCCCGAGACGCGGGCCGCGCCGAGCTGCGCTGCTCGCTGGACCTGCAACGCTCCACCGCCACGCTTGCGCTCGGCAAGGCCGAATGGGCCTGGGAGGGCAGACGCTACCCGTATCCGATGCGCTGCAAGGAGCGGACCATCTATTACTGGACCGGTACGGAGTTCCTGCCGGTTGCCCGCTACACCTCGTCGCTCATCAAGCTGGTGCCCACCGACTGGGGCGCGCCGACCTTCGAAATCGACGGCATCAAGATGCTGCCGACCGCGCGGGTGTCGCCCTACGCGGATGCCGAGCGCAAGGTGGCCCTGGTTCGCCCACGCGGCAAAGTCGTCCTGGACACATGCGGCGGCCTCGGCTATTTCGCCGCGTGGTGCCTCAAGGCACGCGCGGCGCATGTGCACTCGTTCGAAAAGGATCCCGACGTCATGTGGCTGCGCAGCCTGAATCCCTGGTCGCCCACCGGCAGCGCCGAGTTGACGCTGGCGCAGCTCGACGTCACCGGCGCGGTCACCACCCTCGCCGCCGGTTCGATCGATGCGGTCCTGCATGATCCGCCGCGTTTCGGCATCGCCGGCGAACTCTACTCGCAGGATTTTTATGGCCAGCTGGCGCGCGTGCTCAAGCGCAACGGCAAACTGTTTCACTACACCGGCAGCCCGAACAAATTGACCAGCGGACGCGATGTGGCGCACGAAGTGATCGGCCGCCTGCGCAGGGCCGGATTCACGGCCGAGCGAATCGGCGATGGAATACTCGCCGCAAAACGCTGAAACGCGCCGCGCGCGCGGTTCGATAGCGTGCTAACGTGGCGTGGGCGTGCGCCGGAAGAGACGCGAGAGATGGGAGGGACGGGATGCGGCTGCCGATGCGGGTGATCGCGGGCGTTGCGGCGTGGGCGCTCGCTACGGCGGCGGGCGCCGCGCCGCATCGCGACGTACGGGTCTACCGCGCGGTCGAGGCCAGCCGCGCCGGCGCCTTGGAATTGTTGCGGCAAATCGTCGATATCGACTCCGGCACGGGGGATGTGCCGGGCGGACTCGGGGTCGAATCGGTGCTCGCGCCGCGACTCGAGGCGCAGGGCGCCGAGCTCGAGAGGGTTCCATCCGAAGCGGCCGGCTTGCCGGACAGCCTGGTCGCCGTCTGGCGCGGCACGGGCCGCGCCAGAATTCTCATCATTGCCCACATCGACACCGTCTTCGGCCCGGGCACGGCCGCCGCCCGCCCTTTTTCGACCGAGGGCGACCGCGCGCACGGGCCGGGAGTGGGCGATGAGAAGGCGGGTGTCGTCACGGCGATGACGGCGCTCGAGATCCTGCGGGAGGTGGGATTCAAGCACTACGCATCCATCACCCTGCTGCTCGACAACAGCGAGGAGCGCGGATCACCGGGCAGCACGCAGCTCATCAGGCGGCTCGCGCGCCAGAGCGACGCGGAGTTCAACATGGAACCGGGAGATCCCCCGGACGCGCTCACGGTGTGGCGCAAGGGCTCGGCCGATGTCCGCATCCACGTCGCGGGGCGCGCCGCACATGCCGGGATGGCGCCCCAGGACGGCCGCAATGCCGCCGCCGAGCTGGTGCACCAGTTGTCCGCCCTGGAAGGCGCATTCCCGCACTCCGGAAGCGGCACGACGGTCAATTTGACCCTGCTCAAGGCCGGCGAACGGAGCAACATCATTCCCGACTCCGCGGAAGCCACGCTCAACGTGCGCTACCGCAGCAGCGCCGATCTCGAGTCGGTGATCGCGAAAATTACGGACAGCGCCGCAGTCACGCTCGTGCCGCAGACCGTAGTGACCATACTGCACAATTCCGCCTATCCGCCGCTCACGGAGAACCCGGCGATCGACGCGCTCGCGGCGCGTGCGCAATCGATCTACGCGGAGATCGGCAAAACCATCGCCCGGTCGGGCAATGGAGGCGCCTCCGAATCCGCGATCGCCATGTCGGAGGGCACGCCGGCCTTGGATGGATTGGGGCTGGTCGGCGGCGATTTCCACACGGATCATGAATGGGTCGATTTGACCAGCTTCACGCCCCGGCTATACCTGTTCACGCGGTTGCTCATGGACGTAAGCGCATCGCCGCCCAGCCCGCGCCGCGCTCCCCCGCAGTCCGGCGGACCCTAGGCCTCCCGGCGCCTTCCGGCGGATCTCGAACCCCCTAAAAATGACTGAAAATCCGCCTGCGGGGCCGGCCGCCTGGCCGGCCCCGCGTGCATGC
>JBEKYO010000233.1:0-6290 GCA_049510875.1 Steroidobacteraceae bacterium | reverse complement strand
CGAGACTGATCTCGTCGGCCAGAGCCGGGCTGCCTGTCGACCACGAAAGTGCCGTCGAGCCGCTCGCCTCTGCATTCGCCGCGTCGACATCGGGGAATTCGGCCTCCGCCGGCTGCGCGGACTCGCGGAACGTCGCTCGCGGCAGCGGCGCCTCGGCCGTCCTGGCTGCCTCCGGGGCCGCCGTCCATGCATGCAGCGCGGCGGCCGGCATTCGCACCAGCGGTCGATGGCGGCTCGCCGGCACCACCCAGGCGCATGGATAGATTTCCCGGACGCGCGGCAGCACGCGCTCGGCTGCGGAGGGATCGTCGAAATACCCGACGTGCAGGCGATACCGCTGCCGACCCTCCTCCGATGACCGCGATGTAAAGACCTCGAGGTGCGCGAGTTCGGGAACGGCAAGCGGCTCGAGCGGCGGCGGGGACGAGCCGGACCACACCGTAATCATCACAGAAGATTCCACGGGCGCTCCTACAAGGGATCGGGACCAGCCCTTAACTTAACGCAGTGCACGCATCTTGGCTATTGTCGTAAAACGCGGACATTACCGGGGGCCAGTCCACCGAAGACCGCCGCGAGTTCGCCGGCACTGCGGTCTTCGCCTATCCCGAGCACGAGCTTGTGGCAATCACCGTTCCCATCCGTCCACTCCGAGACGATTTCACGCCCGCGCAACTCCGAGCGGCACCACGTGCCGTCCGAACAGCGAGTGTCGCTGAACAGATTTCCTTGGAAGGTCATCCCGGTTCGCTCGAAATCGTTGCCGGCCCAGTTCGCGACCTGTCCGACGAGGGCAAAAGCCATTTCCTTGACGATCGTGCCGACGCCGAGGGCAACCAGGAAAGCAAAGACGAGCAGTGCGCAGCACCAGACCGGGCCTGGGGGCGGCGGGCCGCCCAGGCTGATGCGGATCACCGCCGCCAAGGTTACCCCGCCGCTGAGACGGCACAATTCGACCGGGGCGCTTCGACGGCCTGGTGTCAGGGGCACCGGAAGAAATTCGCATACAAACCATAGCAGGGCTCGGCCCGTTGCCCGAGCGGCCCGTCTCAACGGATGATTCACGAACGCACCATGGTCAACCAAAACGCCTTGCCTCGGTTGCGGCACTCGGCGTCAAAACTCTGCCATCGAAGCGCGCGGCGCACAAGAGCCGGCCCCAGGGCGCAACCCACGCGGGCAGGGGCGTGGCCCGGCGGGGCCAGACCGGCCGATTCCAACGGGATGGGCCGCGGCGCGACCGTGGCCGGGCGGCTCCATAGCCGCGCCCTATCGCCATCATTCAAACATTCAATTGGGAATCCGGCCATCCGTCGTGCAGTCTGCGCAGTCGCGGGGGACTGGCGACAGCACGGCGATGTTACGCGTCGCGCGGCGCGGTTTTACACCGTGGGATTGCGGCCTCCGCCGGATGTTGCAGGGGATTCGCGTCAGACCTGCCGGGCACAAGGCAGGCGTCGGCCAAGATGAGGAACACAATGGAAAACTTCAAGAATCTCAGTCGGCGGGATTTCGTCACCATTTCGGGACGTGCCGGACTTACGACCCTCGTTGCCAGCGCCATGGGCATCAATTTTGGATTGGTGCGGGTGGTCGCCGGCGCCACGTCCAAGAAGGTTACTCCGTTCCGATTCGCCATTCTCACAGATGCTCACTTGTTCAGCATCGACGACCACAAATTCGATGGCTTTCTCGCCCACGCGGTCGCCCGGGTCAACGACATGAAGCCCCGGCCGGACTTCGTGGTGTATTGCGGCGACATCGCCCAGAATGGCCGCGACGACCAGCTTCAAAAGGGGGTCAGAATTCTCTCCAAGCTCACCATGCCGGTGCACTACATTCCCGGCGAGCACGACTGGTACCTGGACCTGGGCGAAGCGTGGCGCGGTCATTTCGGCAAACCAACCTGGTCCTTCGATCACAAGGGTGTGCATTTCGTCGGAATGAACTCCATCCTGGTGCGCGATTTCTGGACGCCGGCCGGCATGACCGCGAAGCAGCGCATGGACACGATGGAGATGCTCGAGAGTCCGATTGCCGGCCCCTGGGGCGTGCGCGAGGAGCAGCTCGAGTGGCTCAAGAAGGACGTGAAGGGACTGGGCACCGAGGCCCCGGTGGTGGTCTTCACGCACTCGCCGTTGTGGGACTACTATCCGCGCTGGAATTTCCAGACGGAGGATGCGCCGGAAGTGCGCGAGATCCTGGGAAAATTCGAGCGCGTCATGTCCTTCCACGGACACGTCCATCAGACCGTGTACAACAAGATCGGCAACATGTCCTCGGTTGGAACCCTGTCGACCTCGTGGCCGTGGCCCTATCCGGACGTCAAGCTCGCCTACCCGGACATGCGCATGAACCGCTCCGATCCGGCCCTCGTCGAGGATGGGGAGGGCGCTCAGCACATCGATCTGGAGTCCGATTTCCAGGGAACAATGCACTACGACCCGTTCGGCGACATGCTCAAGCCGGCCATCAAAGACGGATTCCAGATTTAGGGGGGATGAGCTGATGAAGTCCAACAACACGAATCGCCTTTTTGCGGGCCTGGTGGCGGCCGTAACGCTCGGCGCGCTGGGCATGCTGGTGGTGACGGCGACCTCCGCGCGCGAGCCCTACACCACGCAGGAGCTGGCCGATCAGGAGAAGGCGCTGCTTGCGGTGGTCGATCATGGCCGGGACCTTTGGCACGGCAGCAATCCCAGCATGTCGACCAACGGTCTGGCCTGCGGAAACTGCCACCCGGACGCCGCGGCTTCGAATCCGCAAACCTTCCCGAAGTTTCAGGCGGATCTTGGGCGGGTGATTCCGCTGCGCGAGATGATCAATTGGTGCATCACCGTGCCGCAGGGCGGGAAACCGCTCGACGTCAACGGCGACGACATGGTTGCCATGGAGGCCTACGCGTTCTACCTCTATCGCGGGAAACAGATTTCGCCCGGCCTTGCCACCGAGCAAACCTCGCCCGTGGTGGTGAAATCGGGCGTCGGCTATCCCAAGAAGGGGTCGGGCGTCGGCTACGACAAGTAGGGCGGGGTGAGCGGACAACGCGATACGCGGGCGAGGGCCCGAAAGTCCGGGAGGCCGCCGAACAGGGCGCTTGCGCCGGTTGGAGAAGCTGTGACGAAAATCGCCTGCGTGATGCTGCTGGTCGTGAGTGGTTCCACCGCTCTTGCGAACCAGCAGTGCGACACCAAGTCTTATCCCATGTCGACGCCCACGGAGCGCTTCACCGATAACGGCGACGGCACCCTGACGGACACCCGGTCCGGCATGATGTGGATGCGCTGCGCGCTGGGCCAACGCTGGACGGGCTCGCGCTGCAGCGGCAAACCGCAGGCGCTGACCTGGAAATCGGCGCAGGACGCCGCCGGCGAGCTCAACGCAGCGGGCGGCTATGCAAACCATGCGGACTGGCGCATGCCGCACATTCCCGAGCTTGCGATGATCGTCGAGCGCCAGTGCGCCAATCCGCGCGTCAACCTGGCGCTCTTCCCGGACACGCCGGCGACGTACTTTTGGACTGCGACCGGGCGCCGCGGGCCGGGGCAGGAGGCCGAGGCCTATCGGCTCAGCTTCGGACCCGAAGGAGCGGGCGCCGGCAGCAAGGACAATCTGCATTACGCCAGACTGGTTCGCGCGAACAAGTAGCGAGGCGGTCGCCCACTTCGTCGGCGCCGTGCGCCGGATCCAGGAGATGTTCCGATGACTAGGGAGGTGGACGGGCTGTATCGGGGGGTCGTCCTCGAGCACTGCAAGCGGCCGCGCAACTTTCGCGTGCCGCAGGATGCGAACCACCGGGCCTGCGGCGACAATCCGCTCTGCGGGGACCGCATCGAGGTCCATGTGCGACTCGAGCGGGGTGCGATCCTCGACATCGCGTTCTCGGGAGAGGGCTGCGCGGTCGCCAAGGCGTCGGCCTCGCTCATGACCGAGGCCATGATGGGGCGGGACACGGGCGGCAGCCGCGCGCTGCTCTCCAAATTCGAGCAAATGGTCGGCTCGGCCGGCCCCGATTCGGACCCGGAGCTGGGCGAGCTGCGCGTCTTTGCCGACGTGCGCGAGTTCCCCTCCCGGGTTCAGTGCGCTTTGCTGGCCTGGGATGCGCTGCGTACCGTGCTGACCGAAGCCGGGTGCTGCGCGCGTCACACGACGGGCGAGCCGAACCGCACGAACAGCCGCTGAATCTCAAGCCGCCGCGCCGATGCCCGGGTGCGCGGCGTGCATCCATTGTGATAGATTGGATCTATTGTTTCGACAGAAACAATTAATTGGATTTTTCTGGTCGCCCGATATCAAATCGTGCCCAGCATGTGGCGGCGGCAGCGGGAACGGGGGACGCTCTACCATGACGATCAGTGAACTGCGCTATTTGGTGGCGCTTGCGAATCGTGCGCATTTCGGGCGCGCCGCGGAAGACTGCCACGTGTCCCAACCCACCTTGAGCACCCAGATCAAGAAGCTCGAAGAGTATCTCGGCGTCACGCTGATCGAGCGCAGCGCCAAATCGTTCTCGCTCACGGCAATCGGGCAGGAGGTGGTCGAGAAAGCGCGCAAGATCGTGACGCAGGTTGATGCGCTGCTCGCCTCGACACGAACGCCGCACGGACCTTTGACGGGGCCTCTCAACTTGGGTGTGATTCCGACCCTGGCGCCGTATCTTTTGCCGCGGCTGCTGCCGCTCGTCAAGAGTCACTACCGGCGGCTGCAACTCGTGGTGCACGAAGATCTCACGGGGCATCTCGTGGAGCGGCTGCGCGGCTATCAGATTGACGCCGCGCTGCTGGCGCTGCCCTTGGACGGCGAGGATTTCGAGGAGATTCCCCTGTTCGACGAGCCGTTCTGGTTTGCTTGCCCTGCGCAACATTCACTGGCGCACGCGACCATGGTGACCGAGGACGATCTGCGTGGTGAGCCCATGCTGCTGCTGGCCGATGGGCACTGTCTGCGCGGTCAGGCGCTGGCGGCCTGCGGGCGCACCGCGGCGGACGAGGAGATGAACGACGACTTTCGCGCCGCAAGTCTCGAGACGATTTGCCAACTGGTCGCGGCGGGCTTTGGCTGCACCCTGTTGCCCGCCCTGGCGGCACGTGCGGCCCAGGGGCCGGAACCGCCATTCGTGATCCAGCCGCTGCAATCCCGCAATGCCAGCCGCCGCATCGGGCTGGTGTGGCGGCGAGGGTATCCGAAGGCGCAAGAGCTTGCGCTGCTCGCGCAACTGGTCCGGGACAACCCGCCGGGCGGCACACGCACCGCGCTGATGGAAGAATGACTGCGCATCATTGGGCCGCCGAGTGCGGCCGGTGCGGGGCGCCGTCCTCGAATGGGCTGTCCGGGCGCATTCGATAGGCGAGCACGACGCCGGCTCCCATGAGCAGCATGCTGCCCACGAATGGCAGCTGCCAATTTCCGGTTCTATCGATAATGAATCCGGCGACCACCGGACTTATGATTGCGGCGAGCGCGGATCCGGAGTTCATGATGCCGCTCGCAGTACCGCAGTGGCCGGGTGCAATGTCCATGGGGGTCGCCCACATCGGGCCTATGGTCATCTCGGAGAAGAAGAAGCCTGCGCAGAGGAACAACAGGGAAATGCTCAGACTGTGCGTGAACATCAACGGAATGAGCGACAGCATCGAGAAAAGCATGCACACGGACACCATGGCGCTGCGCGCCCGGCGCAGATTGCCCGTGAGCTTGAGTATTCTGTCTGTGGCAATGCCGCCGAGCGTGTCGCCGATCACTCCCGCCAGGAAAACACACGACGCAAACAATGCCGATCGCATGAGGTCGAGATTCTGGTTGTGGACGAAATACTGCGGAATCCAACTCAGGAACAACCACAACGTCCAGCCGTAACAGAAGTAGACGATGGTCACCGGCGCCATCCGCTTGAACAGGCGGCGCCACGGGATGTCGGCAGTTGCCGCGGACCGCGGCAAGCAGGCGATTTCGACCTTGGTCACCCGCGGGTGATCCTGCGGACGCTCCGTAAAGGTCAGCGACCAGATGGCCACCCACGCAAAACTGATGCCCGCGCAAACGTAAAACGATTCCCGCCAGCCGTAGGCAGCCGTTATCGACATGATGGCCGCGGGCGCAGCGGCGTTTCCGATGCGCGCGGCGGCGTGCGTAACACCCTGGGCAAAGCCTCGCCGTTCCTTAGGCACCCAGCGAGACATCGCCGTGGTGGCGGCCGGAAAGGTGGCGCCTTCACCGAAACCCAACAGAATCCGGGCGGCCAGCATGGATGCGAGTCCGCCGGCCAGACCGGTGAGGACCGTGGCGCCGGC
>JBEKYO010000232.1:0-6290 GCA_049510875.1 Steroidobacteraceae bacterium | reverse complement strand
CGACATCCGCTCAGCGGCCTCGACCACGGTGGCCGCCATGCTTTCGGTGTCGCACGCGGTCGCCTGCGCCGCATCGATGTTCTGCGTCACGGACTGGGTCGATGCGCTGACTTCGGCGATCCGTTGCGCAATGTCGGCCGTGCATGCGCATTGCGCATCGGCGGAGCTGCAGATGGCGCTGGCCGCGCTCTCGAGCGACTCGATCCGTGCCAGCACTCGCTGCAGGAATTCGCCCGACTGGTTGGCGACGCTCGTGACGTGCTCGATGTGGCCTTCGATTCCATCGACCGCCTTGCGCGTCTTCGCTGACAGCTCCTTGACCTCCGTCGCCACCACCGCGAAGCCTTTTCCTTCCTCGCCGGCGAGCGCCGCTTGCACCCGCGCATTGATCGCGAGCAATGAGGTTTGCCGGGCAATGCCGGAAATCTCGAGCGCTATCGTGCCAATTTGACGCGCGGCGACCACCAGGGTTTGGATTTGCGTGCGCGCCTCGGCCGCCTCCTCGATGACCTGCAGCGCCTGCGCCCGGGAGCTCTCCGCATGCTCGCGAAACCCGCTGGCGGCGGCCGTCAGCTGCGCCGCGCTCGGCGCGATCGCGACGGCCGAATCGCTGGTACGGCGCGCCATGTCGCTCGCCTCGCGGTTGCTCTTCGACGTATTGCCCGCGCTCGCCGCCATGCGATCCGCCGTGTCCTTGAGGTTCGCGACGGTGGTGGCCACGGATTCGACGATGCCGGCCACCTGGCTCTCGAAATCCCCGGTCAACTGGTGGCGCTGCTGCTCGCGCTGCTGCCGGTCGCGGGCCTCCGAGGCGGCCTCGCGCGCTCGGGACTCGGCTTCCGAGGCGGCCTCGCGCATTCGCGACGCCTCGGCATGCTGGGCGCGTTCCGCTTCGATTTGCTGGATCTGCGCGAGCATCGCCTGCCCGCGCGCCTCCACCGCCGCGCGCATGGCGAGCATCTCGCGCATCAGGTTGGAGAATTCACCTCGCCCGATCACCTGCAGCGTGCCGGCGGGCGTGCCGTCGGCCACCGCTCGCACCAGCGTGCCCATCCGGGTCAGGGAGCCATTGATGCTGCGGCTGAGCAGCGCCGACACGAGCAGTCCCAGCACCAGCGTCGGGACCATCGTCACGACCAAAAGGTCGTGGCCCTTCGCGGTGCGTTCTTCGTTCTCCGTGCGCAGCTGAAAGACGTTCGCGGATTCGGAGTCGACGATGTCCTGCAGATCCGCATCCACCGCGGCGAGGTCCGCCGGCCGCCATGCGCCCGCCGCCGGCGTCGCGGCGCCGATCTTGGCCAACAGCGCGGCAATCCCCGTGTGCAGCTCTCCGGGAGTGGAATGCTTGAGGGCATCGTTCAATTTGGAGGTGGCCGTCCCCGCGAGTTCTTTCGCCCGATCGTCCGGCCCGCTCGCCGGCTGCGCATTCGCCCTGCCCACGAGTTCCTTCCAGCCCACCTGGGCTTCGCGCGCCTCATTGGCCGCGGCCAGCTCGCCGGTCTGAAGGGCCGCATTGCGCCGCATGGCATCGCGGTACTGCACCACGGCGTACAACCCCGTGAGCAGCATGACGGCGATCAACAGGCTGAATCCGAAGTTCAATTGTCCGGCAATCGGCGTGCGATTGATGAGCTTGTCGGCCGGGCTGCCGGGCAGCATGACCTCGAGGACCGGCACCTTTCTCACCGCGTGGTTGAAGATGACGGCACCCACGTGCATCACGATCAACGCGAACAACAGCGCGGCCGTGACGGCGTGAGCATGCATGAGATGCTGATGCAAGTCTTCCGACATGTCCCACGGGGCTGGAATCGAAAAGAACCCCAGCAGCACCACGGCGTCATCGCGCGCCCACGATGAGAACACCCCGATGATCGGCTGGGCGATCAGCAGGATCTTGAAACTGATGTGCACGGCGCCCGCGAGGCGCCGCTGCCAGGTGGGCAGGCCCAGTATTTTTTTCTTCGGCGTAGGGAATTTCCAGGACAGGGCGAGCCGGGTCAGCAGCAGCACCATGACCAGCAACCCGATGTGCCGATGCAGTCCGATCACCCACTGCCCGAATTGCAGCGAGCGCAGCTGGGTCATGACCAGCGCGACGGCCAACTGGGATACGACCAGCAGCGCAATGACCCAGTGGAATCGTTGCAGCACGCGCTGGTATCGCTCCATCGGCGGCTCGGATACTGGGTTAGCGGATGACATGGGCCATAGTCACGCGAGGGGTAGCGCGCCTGATCGCGCTCGCCGCTCAGGGTTTGACGACGATGTTCATCCGCATTTTCGGGTGGATGCCGCAGGTCACCACGTACTTTCCTGGCTTCGCGAACGGCATCTCGAACTTCTCTCCCGGGGGCTGCAATCCGCCATTGACGGCCACCCCGTTGCCATCGCCCGTGACGGTGATGTTGTGGCTGGTGGTATCGTCATTGAGGAACACGACCGATTGGCCCTTGTTGACCTCGAGATCCTTCACGCTGAACTTGAGGCCCGACTGACTCACCGTGACCGGTGGATCCGCCAGGGTCGCGCCGACCGCGAACATTGAGGCCAATCCCACCGCGACAACCAGCTTTTTCATAGTGCCCTCCAAACCGTCCCATCCAAGAAGTCAGCAATGCAACAGGCACGACCGGGGTACAGACCACGAGTGCAATTGGTGCGTGGTTAGGGTATCGCCGCAATCGCGATAAGCTTGAGGGGATCTGCGTCACGGGCCCGCTCGCTCGTCCGCGCGAGCGGGCCCGCATCATCCCGGGGTTATGTCAACTCGCCGGCGTGCTTAGGGCTTCTGCGCCATCGTGGTTTCCGGCGGATCGAGCATGGTGCGCGTCCAACTGCCGTTGCTCTGACGATCGAGTTCGTAGGCCGGCCAGTAGTGCTTGTCGAGTTTCAGGGTGATGACGTCGGTTTGGCCGTTCCAACTGATCGTCTTCAGGCGCAGCGAGGCTCGATCCGGTTTTCCCCGAACCACCTTGATGAACGCGTCGAGGTCGGGCGTGGGTTGGCCGTCTACTTCCGTGATGCGCCGGCCCGCATACAGCCCGTAATGCGTGGCCGGGGATCCATAGAAGAAAAATGACACGAACACTCCGTACGGGGCGATGCCGCGTTGCACCGCCATCGCACGGTGCGGCGCCTGCAGCGTCGCGCCGGCCCAAATCAAGATCCGGTCGATGTCGCGGCCGTTCAACGCCACGGTGTGCATCTGCACGGTCTTTTCGGCGCCATCGCGCCACACCGTCACGGCCACGTCGGGCTTCTGCACGGCGCGCTCGACCTCCCGAAAGCGATTCACCACCTTGCCGTCGATGGCGAGCAGGAGATCCCCCGGCTCGAGGAGGCTCGCCGCCGGCGAGCCGGCCACCAGCCGATCGATGCTGAGCACCTGCCGGCGCTGTTGATCGTGATCCTCGAAGCGGCGCACCCACTCATCCGGCAATCCGAGCTTGCGGGCGCCGGCGAGCGATGCCACGTCGAACTCGGCCTCGAAGGAATAGAGCTGCCGCCCATCCTCGACCACCTTGATCATTTCCATGACCAGGTCAGCAGGCACGCCGCGGTTCACCTGTTCCACCTCGCGCTGCGTTTCGAATGCGAAACTCGACCACAGCGCGACCACCTCTCCCTGATCGTTGGCGAGCACCCCGTCGAAATCGGTGGGCGCGTTCACCAAACTCACCGCCTCGAGGTTGCTGTCGCGGAATCTCAAGGTGCGCGACAGCGGGAATGCCACCGCATCGACGCTCGCCACCTCGGTCTTCTGGGACATGATTTTCGAATCGCTGTGCTGCCCCACCACCCACACATCGTCGCCGGCGTGCAGCGGCTTGTCCGCCAGCGTGGCCGACCGCACCGGCGTATCGCCGATCGATTTCGGGTCGTAGGACACCACGGCCAGATTGTGCAAGGGATGAATGAATTCCACTTTTCCGGGCACCTCGACCGTGCCGTTGAAGGTGATGCGCACATCCCCCATGGCGACCGGCACGGTGTTGCGGTCGACCACCACCAGCCCATGCGCCGCGTCGACGATGAGGCCGGTGCCGTGGTAGTTCTTCTCCGTCACGCCCGAGATCGAATACGGCATGTCGAAGGTGATCATCACCAGGGAGGGCGCCAAGCGATCGATGCGTGCATCGCCGGTCTTGGCGAACTGGGTGGTCGCGGGCGCCAGGCTGTCCGGGAGAGGCCCGGCCTTGAGATCCACGCACGGCCAGATCCCGAGCGCATCGTCGCGCTTGCACTTGCGCGCGGGAAACCAGCGCCGGTCCATGCGGATGACCTTGAGCTGCACGGCGCGCGGATCCTCGAGCGTGACGTAGCGCACCGGGGCGCGCGCGCCGTCGGCGAGATCCGCGAGAGCGGCCTCGAAATCGGCCAATGTCTCCATCTTCTTGCCGTTGAAGGAACTCAGCAGGGCGCCGCGCGGAATGCCGGCGCTGCCGAACACATACCCGGGATTGGCGATATACACCCCCTTGATGGGGACGTTGTAATGCCGCGCCTGCTGATACGAGAGCGTATGCACCACCGCCTCGCCGAATTCCAAGTACTCATCGGCGGTGATGGCGCTCAACGCCTGGACGTCGAGCGTATGCTCGAGGGTGGCGCTGCCGCGCTGCACTTCGACCTTGACCTGGCCGCCGACGTGACTGTCGAGCACATCCTCCAGCGCGAAGAATTCAGGGATGGGCTTGCCGTCGATCGCCACCAGGATGTCGCCCGGCGCCAATTGACCGTCCGCCGGCGACCCGGGCTGCACGTCATCGACCACCAGCATGCCCGTCAATTTGGGGTACGCGCTGCGCATCCGTGCTTCCGTGGCGGAGGCGAGTCCGAGACGCCGCAGCTCATCGTAAGGGGTGTACTTGAACACGGTCTCCAAGGTTCCGCGCGGTACGGGCTTGCCCGCATCGATGAACTTCAGCGCCCTCACCACCGCGCTGAGCGGCAGGTAGAAGCTCGATTGCGCGCCGGTTGCGCCCCCGGCGTTGAGCGCCACCACACGACCGTCGATGTCGATCACCGGCGAACCCGAGGAGCCGCCGGAGGTGCCCGATGCGGCCTGGTAATAAAACGTGTTGAAGTCGTTGTACTTCCCGTAGCCGTACTCCGGCGCTTCGCGATCCAGCCGCGCCAGCGTCCCGGCGAGAATCGACAACTGCTCTCCCGCGTCGTTGCCGACGACGCGGATCTCGCGCCCGATCACCGCCCCTTCCGGATACAGCGGCAATTCCGCCGGCCGAATGAATTTGAGCTTCGCCGGGTCGTAGCGATAGATGCCGAAATCGTGCACCGGGTCGCGATACACGGGATAGAGCTGCACCTCCTCGCGATTCTGAAAGATGGCCTGCGCGGTGACTGGACCCGGCGTGACGACGTGGCGGTTGGTGAGAATGAGGCCGCGCTTCGCGTCGATCACGAAGCCGGTGGCCTGGGCCGAGGTGTTCCATTCCGTATCGAAGGCGCGGGTGCTGTCGATTTGAATGGTGACGACGCCGCTCGCGATGCGTTCCAGGGTCTGCGCCCAGTTGGCCGGCGTACTCGGCGTTTTGGGCGCGCTCGCCCCGGCCGCTTGAGCGCTGAACACGAGAATGAGGGACAAAATCAAGGAGCTTCGCGACATCGGGTTCCTGGTAGTTCGGGCGATTAGTGTCCGTGATCGGACAAGACGAGGAGCCACACGGTTCCTAAAAGGACAAAACTCAGCATCACGGCGGCGGATCCCATGTCCTTGGCCATGCCGGCGAGCGGGTGCCGTTCGGTGCCGGAGCGGTCCACCACCGCCTCCACCGCGCTGTTCAAGATCTCGACCACCAGGATCAGCAGCATCGGACTCACCAGCAAGGCCCGCTCCACGCCCGACCGGCCGAGATACAGGCCAAGCGGGACGATGAGGAGGGCGAGGGTGACTTCCTGGCGAAACGCCGCCTCTTCGCGCCACGCATGCCGGAAGCCTTGGAAAGAATAGCCGAACGCGCGCATGACCCGCGTGATTCCAATCGGTTTATCTCTTTCCATTTGGAGCGGCATTGTATGCGGAGGCGGGCCGGGTTTCCCGGCGGCGTGTTGATTTTCGGAGCGAATCGCTAGAATCCCCCCATGAACCATCATTTCTTGGGGATTCTCCTGATGATCGCCGCCGTTGTGTCACAGCCGTGGGCGCCGGCTTGCATTCCGAAGGCTGGACGCGGCAACAGGCCATCGACTTCTTCAAGGCCAATGCGCCGAAGAGCGAGCTCGACATCGCCAATGAAATCGACCGCTACATTGCCTGGCCCGGTCAG
>JBEKYO010000231.1:0-6292 GCA_049510875.1 Steroidobacteraceae bacterium | reverse complement strand
GAACCTTGATGCCGGTTTCCTTCTCGAAGTTGGCGACCGTATCGGGTGCGATGTAGTCGAGCCAGGAGTAGACGTTCAGTACCTTCTCGCTGTCCTGATTCGACGCGGAACTCGCGGCCGCATCCCCCGGCGAGGCCGGCTTCGAGGCGTCGGTGGGGCGGCCGCATGCCGCCATGAAGGTCATCAGCAAAATGCACGCCGGCGCACGAGCCCGTGCAACGAGCCGCCGCAGCACGGTAAGCGTCATACAGGCAATCCCCTGGGGCGCGTCATGGGCGGCCATGATGTAGGGACCCATGCGGCCGATTCGCTCAGTCTCTCGGCCGGCGAAGCTGGAAGCCGAGGTGCGCTTTCACCGTTGGCCATTCGCCATCGAGAATGCTGTAGACGCAGGTGTCGCGCAACGTGCCGTCGCGGGCAATTTGATGCTGGCGCAAAATCCCGTCCAGTTTCGCGCCCAGTCGTTCGATGCCCGCCCGGCTTTGTCGATTGAAGAAATGAGTTCGAAACTCCACCGCGATGCAGTCAAGGTGCTCAAAGGCGTGGCTCAACAGCAAAAGCTTGCACTCGGTATTCAACCCGCTCCGCTGCACGCGCTTGCGATACCAGGTAGAGCCGATTTCGAGGCGGCGGTTGCCGGCATCGACGTTCATATACGTGGTCATGCCAACCGCTTCGTCGGTCGACTTCTCGATCACGGCAAACGGCAGCATCGAGCCCTCGCTTTGCAGGGCGAGGCGTCTCTCGATTTCGCTGCACAGTTGGTCGGGCGACGGGACCGCCGTGTACCACAGATTCCACAGCTCGCCATCCTTCAGCGCATCGATCAGTTGATCGTGGTGGGCCATCGACAGCGGAACGAGGGACACCAGCGTTCCGGTCAGTGCAATGGGTTCTACGAATGTCATGGATCCATCGCTACCGCGCGGTCGCGATGTGCGGGCCTTCACGACCCCCGCGGCGCCCTTGCTTGGCGCGACTCCCATGAGCGTCGCGGTTATCGGTTGCCTCGCCCCCCTGAAAAGCCGACCGCTGAGGGCCGCGCGCCGGCCTCTTGGCCAGGCAACGCAGGAACCGGCCTTGCAAGCTCTCGTGCAACTCGGGCGGGATAGCCCCGATCCGGATCCACTCGAGCTGCATCTCGTCCCAATCCCCATCATCCGCATGGTTTCCCTGACCCATCCCGCGCACCAGTCTTTGCACCTGGTATTCCCGGCGCAGAGCCTCATCCTCGGGCGCGGTGGGCGTCTCGCTGCGAATCTCGCCGCGAATGCACAGTCGCCTCAGCGCCTTTTCGCGGACTTCGCCGTCGGCATCGGAAGCGGACCCGGTGCTCGCCAAGGACTCCTTGACCGCCTGCAGCCCCCCTTTGGGCCAACGCTGCACGCTCGCAATGAAGGTCTCCGCAGCTTGCTTCAGACTCTCGCACTGCGACGCCTCTGCGTGCTGCGCCACGGCCCACTGGTAGGCGCGCACGTGCCGTCCGGCCTCGAACAGATCCTCCACCGCCCGCTCTGCATCCCGAAGGTGCTGCTGCGCGATTTGCGCCTCGCACGAAGCGACGGCACGCGCGAACCGATCATGCAGCGCGCGCGCATCGGCTCTCGGCATTTCATCGAGCGCCTCGAAGGCCGTCTGCAACTCGGGAAGGGCCGATGCGGCCGCGTGCAGCTCCGCCCCCGACAACGCGCCAACGCGCTCCGCCTCTGCGCACAACGCCAGGGCTTTGACCTTGGCGGCTTCGAGCGCGGCGCTGTACTCCGCAAACGCCTGTTGCCGCTTCTGATAGACCGCGTCGCAAAGTTCCCGAAACTCGCTCCACAACGACCGATCCTGCTCGTTTGGCGCCGGACCGGTCTGCTTCCACAGCATCTGCAGCCCCTTCACACCCTCGATCGCCTCACGGCTATCATCCAGAGCGAGCAGCTGCCGCGCGCGATTGGCGAGCGCTTGCTTGTCGGCGACATTGTGCGCGTACCAGGCATCGAGGTTCGCCTGCAGCCGTTTCATGGACCCTTCGAATTCCGTCTGCACGGCCCGATTCGCCGCGCGCTCCACCGGGAAATACTGACGCCACTCCTGCGGCGCTTCGCGCAGCACTCTCGCCAGCAGCCGCCGGTCGGGATTCTCGCCCTGCTGAGCGGCTTCGAATGCCGCCAGACGCTCCAGCAGCGCCTGGCGTTTTTCGAGATTTTCCTGCCGCAGTTTCGACTGCGCTTCGAAATAGGCGAGGCAGGGTTGATACGCCTCGTGCGCAGCTCGTTGAAACCGCGCCCAATCGTCGGGGGCATCGCTCGCGATGCCTTTGCCGATGGTTCGCCACTCCTGCTGCAGCGATTTGATCCGATCGGCCAGCGCCCGCGGCTGTTCCGAGGCACCGATGAGGCTCTCCATTTCTTCGACCAGCTCCCTGCGCTTGGGCGCGACGGCGTAGTCCTTCCACTGCTTGAGCTCATTCAGCTTGCCATCGAGTTGTTGCACCTGGCGCGCCAGATACGTCGGCATTGCAAGCGCGGCCGGCCATTTTTCGTCGATCGCACGACGCAGCCCGGCCGCCTTCTGCGTATTGCCGTCGCTGAGCGCACCGTTGGCTTTTCGGACCAAACCGCCAACCTGGCGCAGCATCTGCTCCTCCGCCGCTCGTTGCGCCGCCCGCGCCGCCTCCTCGGCCCCGCGGGCAGCCTCGGCCTCTTTGCGAAGCTGCGCGTCGGCTTCGGCCTGCGCGGCAGCGGCAGCCGCCGCCGCTTGCTGCACACGCTCGCGTGCGTCCATGGCGGCGAGCTCGGCGGCTTGCCGGGCGGACTGCCGCGCCACCAACCGCAGATGTCCGGCAATCACGTCCCGGCAGCGCTCGATGGCTTGCTCACTGCGAAGTTGCACGGCCGCGTCGCGCGGCGCGGTAAGCGCACGCCACCGGCCCATGAGATGCTCGAAGGTCGATGCGTAGATCGCGTCATAGCTCCGCTGACTGTGCCGCTCGAGTGAGGCGCAGGCCGCCGTGACCTCGCTCGCGGCCTCCGCCGCCGTGCGCTGCGCAGCGTGCAGCGCATCGCATTTCTGTTTGAGGATTTTGTAGACTGCTTTGTCCTTGTTGCGCACCTGTTTGAGCAGCTGCCGTAGCTGCGCGGGATCCTCGATGCACTGCGCCGCCACCTGCCGCAATCGGCTCGACGGACTGTGCACGGCGAGCTGCGCAAGTTGAATCGGATCGTCGATCGAGCCTAGCGCTTGCGCCAAGCGGTTCGCGTCCTTGCACAGCGCGGCGACGCAGCACATGGCGGATCGGCCGGCCGCTTGAGCACAGAGCGCCGTGAAATCGATTGAACCTTCATCGATCAGGCGCGCCACGCGCGTCTGCGCCGCCTGTTCGACGGCAGCGGGCCGATCGTCCGAGGCGCCGCCGGCCAGGCCGGCAAGCGTCCGCAAGGCCTGCCCGTCGGGCAGCCTGTGAATGGCGGCGACCCGCAAGCCCTCTTCGTCGGGACTGAGCGCCGTGCCGAGAATGAAATCCGCGGGTGCGGCGTCCAGCATCGCAATCCGCTCATCGAAGGTCGGAGCATGCGTCGGCGCCTTGGGGAAAAACCGCGAGAACAACTTCATCAAATCACCCTGTAGTTCCGCCCTCAAGTTCCACCCTGTAGTTGCCGGCATGCCGCTGAAGTCCGACCGGACCATGCGGTAACTGCATGAATAACATGGGAAAGCGCTTTTCTCATCGGCGATTGTCGGCAAATTATACTGGTGCGGTGAATCTGCGTCCGCCTATCAGTAGAGGAGCACCGCATCGCGCTCGCTGCGCCAGCGGAGCTCGTCGCGCGCCGTCAGCGCCTCCAGATCGGCCGGCGTCGCCGCTGGATCGTCCACCCATCGGCGCAGCAAGTCGCTCCCGTTGATCACGTCGATCGCGGGCCGGTCCTTCTCGTACTCGTAGGCAAAGTCGCGCCAAATCTCGTAATCCGGCCGCAGCCGGCGCAGTGCTTTGAACGCGAGCGCGAACAATCGCCACGGCCTGAAGCCTTCGTGATCATAGTACGCGGCATCTTCCACATGCACCTGGACACCCGCACAGAGCTTCCCCGCGTGCTTGTGAAACGTGGGCTCAAACCAGCAGGGCCGCAGCCGACAGCCGCCCATCCATGGCGCCGCAAGCGAATACATCTCCGCCAACAATGCATGCACGTCCAAGTCCGGCGCACCGAACAACTCCAGCGGCCTCGTGGTCCCGCGACCTTCCGACAGCGCCGTGGCTTCCAGCAGCACCGAACCCGGATAGCAGCGCGCCATCCAGAGATTGGGCGCATTGGGACTCGGGTTGACCCATGTCCGCCTGCCGAGCGGCCACCCATACCCAGGCGCGGCGCCCGGTTCCCAACCGTCCATCGGCACGACGCGGCAGTCGACGTCGAGATCGAGAGTCCTCACGAACCAGCGTGCAAGCTCTCCGAGCGTCAGGCCGTGCCGCATCGGCATCGCAGCAGCGCCGACGAAGCTTTCGCAGCCTACCTTAAGCGTCAGCCCTTCGACGGGACGGCCCACCGGATTGGGCCGATCCAGAACCCACACCGCCTTGTGCTGCTTCGCAGCCGCCTCGAGCACGTAACGCAGCGTGGTGACGAACGTGTAGATCCGGCACCCGACGTCCTGCAGATCAATGAGCAGAACGTCAAAGCTATCCATCATTTCCGGCGTCGGCCGGCGTACTTCCCCGTATAGGCTGAAGACCGGAATGCCATGCACGGGGTCGGTGTAGTCCCGGGACTCGACCATGTTGTCCTGCTTGTCCCCGCGCAGCCCGTGCTGAGGGCCGAACGCCGCGCAGAGGCGTACGTCATCGAGCGCTGCCAGCGCATCGATGGAATGGACAAGGTTGCGTGTTACCGACGCGGGATGCGCCAACAGAGCCACGCGCCGTCCCGCCAACGGTCTGCGCAGCTCGGGCTCTTCGAGCAGTCGGTCGATTCCAAACCTCATGAGAGGGCCACTTCCAGTGCGAATGCGTTCGGGTGGTGGAAATCGGGCTTGCCGGGCGGGTGCCGCAGCCCCCAGTACGAAAGTCTACCACCCTCGTCTTCGATGACCGCAGCCAGAGCGATCCGCAGCCGGCGAGCGTCATGCAATTCAGCCAGATGCCCCAAGCGCACCGCGGACTGGAACTCGAGCGCATGGCCGTTGCGGCGCACGGCCATGACCGGAGCTTGGCCGATCTCGGCGGCCGACATTCCCTCCCGGTACGCACTGAACCGGTACACGGCCCAATCGAGCGAGGGCGAGAAATTGAATTCGTAGTAGCCGGGCGCATCCGCAGGCGCGACGAATGCTTCGAAGCAGGTGTGCTTCCAGAGGCCCTCTGCCCGTCCACCCACGCCGGGTGGGGGAACGCGTACGCGCGACAGGTCCGCGTGCAGTGAATACTGAAACACGAGAATGCCGGGTTCTTCGGCTCGCAGCTGCACGCCGAGGCTGCGCACCGCATGGTTGGGGGTCGACGCGTGGGCGGTCAGCACGGCCGGATTTGCATCAATGGATGCCATGCGGCAATTGTATTACGGAGATCCGGCGCCCAACGCGGTATTGTGTTGGCGCATGATCTCAACTCGTCCGATGCCGGGTAGCTGGGTGGGCTATGTTGCAGCCGCTGCACTGATAGTCTGCACGCCCATCCGTTTGCCGGCACAAACAGGCTCCCCCCATGTTGCCGCAGTTCCCGCCGCGGCGGGAGACTCGCCATCCGATGCCGGTCCGCTCGCAACCGATCTGTCCTCCCGGCTCACACGGCGCGACCTCGCGCGGGCGATGAAGCTGGTCGGGGACTGGCAGCTACAGCGTCTTCCGGCCGACGCTCAATACGAATGGACATTCGCCGCGCTCTACGCCGGCATGATGGCGGTGCCGGCTGAAGTTGCGGGCGACGCCTACAAGCAGGCCATGCAACGCATCGGGGAGCAATTACGCTGGCAGCCAGGCCCGCGAGTTCTTCACGCGGATGATCAGGCCGTGGGGCAGATGTACCTGGAGCAATACCGGCTTCACAGGGATCCCGCGATGCTGGCTCCCATCAAGCGCCGCATGGATGAAGCGGTGAATACTCCGGATGACCCGGCCATGGAGTTGTGGTGGTGGTGTGATGCGCTGTTCATGGCCCCGCCGGTGCTCGCCGATCTGTCGGCTACGACCGGCGATCCCAAGTATCTGCAGTTCATGGATCACGAATGGGACCGGACGAACAGACTTCTCTACGATGGCAAGGCGCATCTTTTCTCGCGCGATGCCACCTATCTCGATAAGCATGAGC
>JBEKYO010000230.1:0-6301 GCA_049510875.1 Steroidobacteraceae bacterium | reverse complement strand
TACCTCGATGCGCATCAAATGGAAATCGTGCACGGCGGCGGCGATTCCGCCACGATCATGGCCAACACCCCGGAGAGCCTCGAGCTGGTCGCGAAGGGTGTCCTGCGGGTGCGCCAGAAGCCGGGCCCCGACAATTCCTTGGGTCTGGTCAAATTCATGTTTCCGAATCCCTATAATGTCTACTTGCATTCGACGCCGGCCAAGGCGCTGTTCGGTGAATCGCGCCGCGATTTCAGCCATGGCTGCGTGCGCGTCAGCGATCCGGTGGGACTTGCCGAGTATGTGCTGCGCGATGCCCCGGAGTGGACCCGCGAGAAGATTCTCGCGGCGATGAACGGCACCGAGACGATCACCGTCACCCTGAAGAACCGCATTCGCGTGTTCATCGTGTACGGCACCGCCCTGGCGACGGAGGATGGCAACATCCAGTTCTTCGATGACATCTATGGGCATGACCAGCGGCTCGAAGCGGCGCTGGATTCGCGCCGCCCGCGTCCCGCCGAATAGGGTCCTACTGTCATGCGAATCACGCTCGATCACCTGCGCCGTTATGCCGTCGCCCGTTCCCTGTTCAAGCCGACCACCTTGGGCCGCGCCATCGGGAAGCTCGGCTTCGTCCAGGCCGATCCGATTCGAGCTCCCGCGCGCGCGCAGGACCTCACCCTGCGGCACCGGGTGGTCGATTACGTGGCGGGCGATCTCGAGCGGCGCTATCCCACGCTTCCCATCGAAGAGGATTTCTTCGTCAACTACGGATTCCTGCCGCGCGCGCACCATGAGCTCATGCACCCGCGCGTACCCAAGACCCGCTGGTCGCCGGCGCGCAAGAAAAAGGCGCAGGCGGTGCTCGATTTCATCCGCGAACGCGGCGCGGTGCACCCGCGCCTCGTCGATGCGCATTTCGCGCACGGCAAGGTCACCAACTGGTTCGGAGGCTCATCGAACGCGACCACCCAGCTGCTCGATCAAATGCACTATCGCGGGTTGCTGCGCATCGCCCGGCGCGACGCGGGGACGCGCATTTACGCGGTCCGAACCCCCGCGGCGGAGCCGCCTGACACCGCAGCGGCGCACGCGCGCTTCGACGCCCTGATCGACATTGTGATGCAGAAGTACGCGCCGCTGCCGGCCCCGAGCTTGGGCCACCTGGTGAGCCTGTTGGGCGGCGGTGTGCCGCAGTGGCGGGCGCATCGCGCAGCTGCGCTCGCACGTGCGAAGCAGCGCTTTGCACATGCGCGCCAGGGCGGCATCGAGTGGTATTGGCCGGCGGGCGAGTCGCCCGCCTCGGCGCGCTGGCGTCTCGATGACTGCGTGCGGCTGGTCACGCCCTTCGATCCCATCGTCTGGGATCGGCGCCGTTTTCAATTGCTGTGGGACTGGGTGTATCGCTTCGAGGCGTATACGCCGCCGCCAAAGCGCAAGTTGGGCTACTACGCCCTCCCCCTGCTGTGGCACGACCGCGTGATCGGCTGGGGGAATGTCACGGTTACAAACGGTGTGCTGCAGAGCTCGTTCGGGTTCGCGAGCGGCAATGGACCCACGGATCCCGCGTTCAGCGCCGGCCTCGAGGAGGAACTGGCACGGATCGATCGGTTTCTCATGCACGCAAAAACTTCAACGGGACTTTCGGCAAAATCTACTTACCCCGGAACGGAGGAGGAGAAAATAACGGAACGTCGAAAATGCGGGCAACCAGCACCGCAACAATAGTCAAGACCAGCATCGCTGGGACCAAAAGCACCAGTAAGATCGCAGCAGCCACGACTTTTACACATCGATCGAACAGTCCACTAAATTTAAGCGAACCGAACTCTTGACCAACGCGTGTTTCGGCAATCATTCAACTTAGAACGGATCTCACGGGGAAAAGTTGACAGGACGGCGATCCCCCCGCGGTCGCAATAGGCGAACGCGGTCCGCGCCGTGGCGAACTTCCGGCGCCAATGCCATCATTTGATCCTGGGGGGCCGCACACAACTTGAAGGGAGACCTACATGAACGACGGACTCAAAAATTTGGACCAGGTCAAAGGCACGCTGATCGATCTTGCAATCCGTTTCGGGCCAAAGTTGCTGACCGCGATATTGATCATCGTCGTCGGCGCCTTCATCGCCGGCTGGGTGGCGCGCGCCACGCTGCGCGGCCTTCACCGGCTGGACCTCGAACCGCCGGTGCGCCACCTATTGGCGCGCGTCGCGCGTCTTCTCGTGCTCGGATTGTTCTTGATCCTCGCACTGCAAAACCTCGGGGTCGAGCTTCTGCCGCTGATCGCCGGAATCAGCGTCGCCGGCGCGGGCATCGCTCTCGCCACGCAAGGCGTATTGAGCAACGTGGTTGCGGGTCTAACCATCATTTTCACGAAGCCCTACCGGGTGGGCGAGTACATTGCCGTCGTCGCGGTGGAAGGTCAGGTCGAGGCGATCACGCTGTTCAGCACCACGCTGCGGCACGCTGACCGTTCGCGCATCGTCGTCCCCAACCGTAAGGTCGTGGGCGAGATCTTGCAGAACTACGGCCAGATCCGTCAGAGCGATATTGAGGTGAGCATTGCCTACGAGGCCGATCTGACTGTGGCGCTTGCGACCATACGCGACGTGGTCCGGCAAAACTCCCGGGTGCTCGCCGATCCGCCGCCGGTAATTCAGGTGCAGAGCCTCGCGGACTCCGGGGTATCGATCGGCGTGAAGCCGTGGACCGCCGTGACCGATTTCGGGCCGGTCGCCGGGGAACTCAATTTATCCTTGGTCGAGGAGCTGCGTCGGCGCGACATCAGCATTCCCTACCCGCAAAGGGAGGTGAGGCTCCTGAAGGAGGCCGGGGCCCGGGCCGCCGCGTGACAGTAGCCGACATCGCCCGATGCAGATCCTCAACCTCCCTCGCCACCCGCAACGTGCAAGATTTTGCATCTCTCGGTATTCAGATCTTCAATCCGTGGGCCGAGCCTACCTGAGGTGAGCACGTGTTATCTGCGCCCCGATCACCCCTTCCAGGTGCGAAAGGCGCCGGTGTCCAGGTGCACGAAGTCCGACTTGGCGTAGTACCCGACCCCGCCTCGGGTCATTTCCAGGGCATGCGCGGCCAGATCTGCACAGGTCACCCCCGCCAGTCGCACGTCGATGGCGCGTCCCTCCATGTGGAGGCTTCGCTGCGCGACGCCGCTGCTGCGTTCGTGCAGCATCGCGTTGGATTGTGGCGACCGATAGCCAGAAATGACGCTGAACACCGGGTCCACCCGCATGAGCCGGGCGACATCGTAGAGATAATCCATGAGCTTCGGATCGATGGCGTGCTGTTCGCCGTTGCGAAAATCGCGCAGCAGCACCTGAATGGCGGCTAGTGAGTCAGGCACGTAGGCCTGGCCGCGCGAGAACTCCACATCGAGCTTCTCCCCCGTGTGCAAATTCACGAGCGCAATGCGCTTCGCGCCCGCCGCCGGGAGCCCGGGTTCGGCCGCGCGCGCCGGCCTTCCCCATCCGCCGGCGGCCACCATGCCCGCCATCGCGCCGCTCACGTGCAGCAGTCGTCGTCTGGTCCACTTCATCGAATAGTGCGCCTCATCGTTGCCGCCGTTCGAGTATGACGCGGCCCTGGTCCAAGGCCAACACCGTGGCGCGCGGCACGAAATTGAAATCCGACGCCGACGCCCAGGTATAGGCCCCCATCGAGCGCCCGACGATGAGATCGCCGATCTCGAGCAGGGGTAGATTCAAGCCCTCACGAATCACATCGATGCTGTCGCAGGTCGGCCCGGCGAGCACGGAAGGATGGCAGGGGCCGGACGCCGCGAACACCTCGATGGGATATTTCGCATGATCGTACATTTGCCCGCTGTAGCTGCCGTACAACCCATCGTCCAAGTAGTACCACCACCGCTGATCGCGCAGCGCGCGGCCCACGACGGATGACACGGCAACGGCGCCGGGCGCCGCAATGTAGCGTCCGGGCTCGGCCATGACCCGCACACCGGCCGGGAGCGTTGCGAGCGCGCGCACGATGGGCGCGCAGTATTCCTCGATGGGCGGCGAGGACTCCCCATAGTCGACCGGAAATCCGCCGCCGATATCGAGGGTCTTGAGCTCATGGCCGTACTCGGCGGCGCTCTGCATCAGTTGCCGGCACACGCCGATGGCGGCCACGTGCATGCCGGGATCGGCCGTTTGGGAGCCCACGTGGAATGACAATCCCCGCACGTCGAGGCGCAATTCGGCCGCGAGCTTGAGCAACCCGGCCACCGCCTTAGGGTCACAACCGAATTTCTTCGACAGATCGCAAACCGCATCGGGGCTGCGAAAGGCAACGCGAATCAGCAGGGAGGCGCGCTGGCGGAATTTGACGAATTTGCGCAGCTCGTCCGGATTATCGACCACGAACACGCGGGTGCCGTACGCCAGCGCCGTACGGATGTCGCTGTCGCGCTTGATCGGATGGGTGTGAATGCACCGCTCGGGCGCCACGCCCACGCGCTGCACCAGGTCGACTTCCCCGTTGGTCGCAAGATCGAAGTACGCGCCCTCCTCGCTCAAGGTGCGGATGACCGAGGCGTGGGGCAGGGGCTTCAGGGCGTAATGTAAATCAACCCCGGGCAGCGCGCCGGCGAGCCGCCGGTACTGCGCGCGAATTCTTGCCGTATCGATGATGAGGAGCGGCGAGCCGTAGCGCTTCACCAGGTGTTCGATGGATTCGCGCGCGAAGGGATCCTGCGCCGGGTCGATCTCCACCGCCTCGCCCAAGGGCAGGCCGCGCACTCCAGCGGTTTTGGCCGATGCCATGTCCGGCCTAACCCGCGCTCAATTCAAGGGGATCGCCATTGTCGATGCCGCTGGCGCGCTGCAGCCGGTCGAGAATCGCCGCCCAGCGCTCCTCGTCCGGCAGCTGCTGCACCAGGATGCGCGCGCAACCCGCGCTGTCGAGCGTGCGCAGGTGATTGTAGAGGTTATGGGCGTAGGTATCGGGCTTCTTGCCCGCGTTGATCCAGGTCATGTAGCGCTGAGTTTGCAGCGGCGGGCGCATGGCGAGCACCGCCACCTTTTCCTGACGCGCGACAAATTCTCCCGCATATTTCTCCAGATCGTCGGAGGCGACGATGGCGAGCGGGGTGGACGGTGCGTAATGCAGGCGCCGGTCTCCCGAGGACCGCGGCACGGCTCCGCCCACGGTCAAGGTGCCGACCACCTGTTCGAGCTGCGAGCGGGTGATGAAACCGGGACGCAGCAGCCGCGCCTCGTTTCCCAGGCAGGACACGATGGTCGATTCGAGACCGATGGGCGACTCGCCGCCGTCCAGCACCACGCTGACCGCGCCGCCCAGTTCGTCGCGCACATGTTCGGGCTTGGTCGGGCTCAATCGACCGAATCGATTGGCGGAGGGGGCGGCGATGCCGCCGCCGAAGGCGGTCAGCAGCTGCTGGGCGATGGGATGCGAGGGCACCCGGATGCCAATGCTCTCCTGCCCGCCGGTGACGATGTCGTTCACATTGCCGGCCTTCGGCAGAATCAAGGTCAACGGCCCGGGCCAGAACTTGGCCGCTAGTTGTTCGGCCACGGGCGGAACGTCCGACACCCACCGGTGCAGGTACCGCGGATTGTCCAAATGCACGATCACGGGATGGTCCGCGGGGCGCCCCTTGGCCTCGAAGATCTTGCGCACGGCGTTGGCGTCCGCGGCATTCGCCCCGAGCCCATAGACGGTCTCGGTCGGGAATACCACCAAATCGCCGGCGCGCAGCGCCTCCACGGCCTCCTCGATCTCGGTTTGCTTGGCTCTTACCACGCGCGCATGATATCAAGACTGCGGGACCAGCAAACGCCGCTTCGGGCGTCCGTCCGCACGAGTGTGCAGCAGTACCGATTTCGTCACGCTTTTGGGGTTTGTGACAGCGGCTTAGAGCATCAATTCCAGGAACGTCAGGTCGAGCCAGCGCCCGAATTTGAAGCCCACCTGCCGCAAGCGACCCACCACCGCGAAGCCGAGACTCTCGTGCAGACCGATGGACACCTCGTTGTCCGCATCGATTCCCGCGATCAACACATGCTTGTTCATGGCCCGCGCCCGGTCGATCAATGCGAGCAGCAGCGCCCGGCCGATGCCCCGGCCTCGACAATCCGCCCGCACGTGCACGCTGTGCTCCGCGCTGTACTGATAACAGGGCCACGCCCGGAAATCACCGAAGCTGCCGAAACCCACCACCCCCGTAGCGTCACGCGCCACCAGCAGCGGGAAACCCTGTTCCGCCTTCGCGTCGAACCACGCCTCACCCCGAGCCTGTGTGAACTCGGCTTCCGAGTACACGGCCGTGGAGTTG
>JBEKYO010000229.1:0-6374 GCA_049510875.1 Steroidobacteraceae bacterium | reverse complement strand
TGGTGGTGGCCGACACGCCGTTCGCAGTCGAGCCGCTATTCACGCGCGACCCGCGGCACATCACGGAGCTGCAGGTGCTGATGGGGATGATGGTGATCCGCGGCATCTACCAACGCCACGGCGTGACCTCGCTCAACCACGGCATCGGCTACGACACCGCCGCCATCGAGTTGCTGCTGCCGACTTACGGTGAGTCGCTCGGCCTCAAGGGGAAGATCTGCCGCCACTGGGCGCTCAATCCGCACCCGACTCTGATCCCGGCGATCGAGAGCGGCTGGGTGGACAGCGTGCATTGCTTCGGCAGCGAGGTTGGCATGGAGGACTATATCCGCGCCCGCCCCGACATCTTCTTCGTTGGGCAAGACGGCAGCCTGCGCTCGAATCGAGTGCTCTGCCAGCTCGCCGGTCAGTACGGGGTCGACTTGTTCATCGGCTCGACCTTGCAGATGGATGCCGACGCCAACTCCTCTACCGTGACCCTGGGCCGCCGCGCCGGCGGCGGGGGAGCTCCGAACCAGGGGCACGAGCCGAAGGGTCGCCGTCACAGCACCCCGGCCTCGCTCAGCCTGATCACCGCGCAAGCGCCGGTGGTGCGCGGCCGCAAGCTGGTGGTGCAACTGGCCGAGACCTTCAAAAAGGGTGGTGCCCCAGCCATCGTCGAATCGCTCGAAGCGGTCGAAGTCGGCCGCAATGCCCGCATGCCGATTGCGCCGGTGATGATCTATGGGGACGATGTCAGCCATGTCGTGACCGAGGAAGGCATCGCCTATCTATACAAGACCGATGGCGGCGAGGAGCGCCGCGCCGCTGTCGCCGCCGTCGCTGGCGCCACGCCCGTCGGCTTGCGCGCAGATCCCAAACGCAGCGCGAGCTTGCGCGAGCGCGGCGTCATCGCCTATTCGGAGGACCTAGGTGTATCGCCGCTGGCGGCGCAGCGGTCGTTGTTGGCGGCGCGCAGTATCGAGGATTTGGTCGCCTGGTCGGACGGGCTCTACAAGCCGCCGACGCGATTCCGTAGCTGGTGACTCGCATGTCGGCAAGCTTAACCGCGCAACACAGATTCATTGTGAATGCAACCCCACGGCGGCGGCGGCCCCAGCAGTGGCGCGCGCTAGAACTCGCCGATCTCGCCGTGGACGTGCTGATCGCCGAGGCTTTGCTGACGCCCAAGCCGGCGCTGGTGGACAGGCGCGGATCGGGCGCGCATCGCGATCTCAATCTCACCCTGTTGCTGCGCTCCGCCCGCTCCCTGCATGGCACATTCCTGCAGATGGCAGCGTTAGCCGCCGGCCGAGAACCCAACCAAGCGCTGCGCGAAGGACTCGCGCTGATCGGTCGCGCGGGCGAGCGCGACATGCTCGCCGCTACCGGCGGCCGCAATGCACATCGCGGCGCCATCTGGGTCATCGGTCTTCTGGTGTCGGCGCAAGTCATCAGCGGCGCCGGTGCCAGCCCAGGCGAAATCGCGGTGCAGGCCGGACGCATCGCTGCTTTCCCGGATCGCTACTCGGCGCCCCTGGACTCGCATGGCGCACACGTGTGCCGGCGCTACGGCGTGCCGGGTGCGCGCGGAGAGGCTCGAGCTGGCTTTCCTCACGTGGTGAAGGTCGGACTGCCCGCGATGTGGGCAGCCCGTGCCAGGGGAGCCGACGAGACCTGCGCCCGGCTGGATGCGCTGATGGCGATCATGACCAGTCTCGGCGATACATGTCTGCTGCATCGGGGCGGCTTGCCCGCACTTGAAGCGGCGCAGGCCGGCGCCCGCGCGGTGCTTGCGGCCGGCGGCAGTTCCACCACCGCCGGGTGGCAGGCGCTGCTTCGCCTGGATGCCGACCTGGTGGCGCGTTACGCATCGCCCGGCGGCTGCGCTGACCTGCTTGCCGCCTGTCTATTTCTCGATCGCGTGCAGCCGCGTTCCGCGGCGCGCATCTACGCCGGGTTCACGAGGTGATCGCATGGAAAGAATCCAACTCAACTATCCTGCTCTGCACACCGTGCCGCATCGCGCGCATGTCGGCGTGGTCGGCTCCGGCGATCTGGAGGTGCTCCTCGAGCCATCCC
The DNA here is from genome assembly GCA_049510875.1 of Steroidobacteraceae bacterium. Taxonomy (GTDB): domain Bacteria; phylum Pseudomonadota; class Gammaproteobacteria; order Steroidobacterales; family Steroidobacteraceae; genus Bog-1198. The sequence continues at coordinate 4,313 of JBEKYO010000229.1, read as the reverse complement.
TGGACAGCCAAGCTCATGTATTGGTGAATACCAGCGTCGAAGGTTTCGGCGTAGTCTGGAAGAACGTGCTCGACCGGTTCTTCGCGCGCTTCCAAGGCGCGGCGTCGATCGAGATCAACGATTTCGGCGCCACGCCGGGCACAGTTATGCTGCGCTTGGAGCAGGCAGCGGAGGCGGCGCGCGCATGAACATCGATGTAGCTACGGTGGACGCAGCGCGGCGCGGCTACCGGCGCTTTCTAGAACGCCGCAGCTTCATCGAAATGCCCGCTCGGGAGCGCGCTCGCGCCGTTCTCGATCCCGGCAGCTTCCGCGAGCTTCTGGGGCCCTTCGATCGCGTCAAGTCATCCTGGCTGCCTCTACAGGGCATTGTCGCCCAAGCCGACGATGGGGTGGTGCTAGCGCGCGGCACCTTGGATGGCCGGCCGGCACTTGTTGCCGCGATCGAGAGTGCCTATCAGGGCGGCAGCCTGGGAGAAGTCTCCGGCGCCAAGATCGCAGGCGCGTTGGAGCTCGCCTGCCGCGACTGCAAGCAGGGCCGATCGTTGCTGCCGGTATTGCTGCTTGAAACCGGTGGCGTGCGCTTGCAGGAAGCGAACCTGGGGCTTGCCGCCATCGCGGAGATTCACGCTGCCATTGTCGCGCTGCGCCGGTACGTGCCGGTCGTCGGCGTCATCGCCGGCATGGTGGGCTGCTTCGGAGGCATGTCGCTGGCGGCAGCGCTGTGCAGTCGCCTCATCGTTACGCGTCAGGCTCGACTCGGCATGAACGGTCCGGATGTGATCGAGCAGGAGGCAGGCATCGCCGAGTTGGATGCGACGGACCGCGCCCTGATCTGGAGCCTGATGGGCGGCGAGCAGCGGCATGCCGCGGGTTTGGTCGACGATCTTTTGGAGGATGATGCCGATGCCATCGCTGCGGCGGTGCGCGCGGCTTTTGCGCGCGGAACGCCCGCGCAGGAGCGTAGCTGTCAGGTCGAACGCTACGTCGAACGCCTGGCCGCCATCGATCCGCGGCAGCCGCTGGACCCCAAGACGCTGCGCACTCTCTGGAACGAGGGCACGGCGCCATGAGCTGCGAACCCTGCCAATCCCGGCGCGGCCGTATCTGGTTCGATTCGCTCACCGGTGGGGTAGCGGCGGATGCCAGTGGCCTGCGCAGCGTGTGCGTCGCCGATGCCGACTTGGGCGGCGAGCCAGCGCGCTTCATCGCAGTTGTGCCCGATGAGCAGAACCGTTTCCCGCGCGCTCGCGGGGGCGAGGTCGGAATCGACGAAGGGTGGGCCTTGGCCCTACATGTGCGCCATGCCATCGCCGCCGACCATGACGGTGCGCGCCGCCCGATCATTGCCATCGTCGACGTGTCCAGTCAGGCTTACGGGCGGTGCGAGGAATTGCTCGGCATCCATCTGGCCTGCGCCGCGGCGTCCGATGCCTATGCATCGGCGCGTATCGCAGGCCACCCTGTGATCTCCCTACTGGTCGGCAAGGCCATGTCGGGTGCCTTCCTTGCGCACGGCTATCAGGCCAACCGTATTATTGCGCTTGATTCCCCGCAAGTGATGGTGCACGCAATGGGCAAGCAGGCGGCGGCGCGCATCACCCGGCGCAGTGTCGAGGAATTGGAAATGCTGGGCGATACCTTTGCTCCGATGGCGTACGACATTCGATCCTTCGCCAAGCTCGGCCTGTTGCACAGGCTGATATCAGGGGTCGACGCCGACGCTCCAGGGCAAACCGACGTTGAGCGCGTGCGCGTGGAGCTCCTGCGCGCGGTCGCCGATACCCGTGCCGGCACGCAAGACCTCACGAGCAGGCTGGCTTCGCCGGCGGCCCGCGAATCGCGCGCGGCATCGATTGACGTGCGACGGCGCTTGGCGGAGCAGTGGGATGCTCCGTGAACCAGCGGTCCGCTGTGCATGCACTGCTACGCGTCAATTGCTTGGACGCACTGGTCTGGGAAGTGAACCGGCCGCACTGGGCTTCGGCGGCCTTGCAGCTTGCACCCTGGGTCGTGGTGCGCCGCGTGGCGCCGCAAGCCGACGCGTGGCCTGTTGGAGTGCGTGGTGGCCTACGTTCGCAGCGCAGTGCCGCCTGGCTGCCGCATTGGGCGGTGCAGGAGTGCATCACGCCGCAGATGCTGGCTGCGAGATGGGCCTGGCGGCGGCGCCCAAGCACCACGGCGACGCCGGCCGTCGCCGTGCTCGACGATGTGGCCGAGATCTTCGCTGCCCACGGGTTTGCCGGTCGCTGGGGCCCCGGCGGTAGCGTGGGCTTCGAGTTGGCGAGCGGCGTGCCCTCAACCACGTCGGCCAGCGATCTCGACTTGGTGCTGAACGCCGACGAGCCGATCGGGCGGGCTAATGCGGCCGGTCTGCATGCGGATCTGTCGAAGCTATCGGTGCGCATAGACCTGCTGCTGGAAACGCCGCAGGGCGCAGCAGCGCTCGTCGAATTCGCAACAGGCGCAGGTCCGACACTGTTGCGTTCCGCGCAGGGACCGCGCCTGGTTCGCGATCCCTGGAGTGCCGGCGGCGAGGCGGTCGGTCCCTAATGGGCATTGCCTACCTGTTCCCGGGTCAGGGTGCGCAGACCCCCGGCTTCCTGCATCGTCTGCCCAGACATCCGGCCGTAAGCGCCACTCTGGACGAGGCCACCGCAGTGCTCGGCATGGACGTCATGAGCTTGGACAGCCCAACGGCGCTCGAATCCACCGTCTCCGTGCAGCTCAGCCTGCTAATCGCGGGCGTGGCCGTGGTGCGCGCGCTGGCGCATGAGGGACTCGAGGTCGATGCGGCGGCGGGACTGTCGGTCGGCGCGTTCGGAGCTGCAGTGGCTTGCGGCGCGCTGCGCTATGCAGACGCACTGCCGTTGGTGAAGCTGCGCGGCGAGTGCATGGAGGAGGCTTATCCCTATGGTTATGGCATGGCCGCGATCATCGGACTCGATGAGCAACAGGTGGCCGCCATCGTTGAGCGCGTTGGCGGCACCAGCGCCCAGCTCCACATCGCCAGCATCAATGCGCCGACACAGATCGTAGTGTCCGGTGCCGATCGCGCCCTCGATGCCGTAGTCGAGCTGGCGCGCTGGACAGGCGCGCGCCGGGCGGAACGCATGGCAGTCATCGTGCCATCACACTGCCCGCTGCTCAATATGGTGGCAGGACGGCTTACAGCGGCAATGGCCGCGATACAGATGCACGACCCGCAGCGACCCTACATCAGCAATCGTCACGCGCGCGTAGTGCGCGATGCTAAGGACGTGCGTGACGATCTGATCCACAATGTCGCCAACACTGTCCGCTGGCACGATTCGGTGACGCTACTTTATGAATTGGACGTGCGCCTGTTCATCGAGCTCCCGCCGGGCCAAGTGCTGAGCCGACTAGTGCAGCAAGCGTTTACCGAAGTGCGCGCAATAGGAGTTGAATACGCACAGCTCGATTCCATTGTGCTGGTGGCGAAGCGCGAGCGGCACTCGAGAGATTGAAATGGAAGGCGCCCTTGTAGGGGTAAGGTTTGGTACCTTTTGGACTTCGGCGATTTGAAGATCAATCTGAACGAACCAAAGCTCCTTGAATTGTTCGAGCCATTTGAGCGGCCATAGAGATCGGAGTGCGAGTGGAGCGATTTTTGAGACTGTCGGGAGAGGCGCGACAGGTGCGGCAACGATGAGATTGAATGCCTATGATCTCGGTCGACAGAAGGAAGGAGGACCTACGACGAACGCGCACGCGTCGCGGCATGTCGGGTCGGATACCCGGTGATCGGCTGCACCGCACACTTCGCATAACGGCGATGATGACTAACGCCGGCGTGTTCTCAGTTGTCGTCGCGTCTCACGATACGACAAGGCCCTGACGAATTCGAGAATCGAAGGCTTGACGGCGCCAACACCGCTCACTGAGTGTAATCGCGATTTAGCAACATTTGACCCGCGGACATCAAGTGTTCTTGCGGAAAACCCTTCGCGTACTCGAGCAGCTTGACGATGTTGTCAACGACACTGTCAATTTGGCCACGGCTAACGATGCGCTGGGTCTCGACGGCAAAATCCATTCAACCAACTATTGCACTCGTTTGAGGTCCATTATCCAATCCGTTTCCCACGTTTTACCATCGTCGGTTGATTCTGCCTGCTCCCAGTGACCTGAGGTGGGTGTGATCTCGGACCATATGAGCCGTGTGCGGACCGGTTTCCCGTCTTCGGTATCGTCGTTCGCATAGAACGTTCCTACGCCATTGTGGAAGCTGCCTCTCACCGGCGGATCCATCGGACCAAGTGGCGTCCTGCTGTCCATCCACCAGATCGACCA
>JBEKYO010000228.1:0-6386 GCA_049510875.1 Steroidobacteraceae bacterium | reverse complement strand
CGCCGCGCGCAAGGCCTCGTCACCAAGCATGTCCATGACCGAGGTGCTGATCGCGGCTGGTGGCGCGTCCGGCGAGAGCGTGCGTCGCAACTCACGCGCCAGTGCACGCTGCGGCTCATGTGACTTCTCCCGTTTCATTGTTGATGATGCCGACCATCAGATGCAAGACCTCGTCTTGGCTCTTGCCGAAGTCCCGCCGCAATAGCTTCCAGGTGTAGATATCCGTGGCGACAATAAGGCGGGTGATCTGCCGCGCCCGCTCAAGCTCGCTCAGACCGCTCTGCGTTGAACCAAATCTTTCCGCAACCCATGCACGATGCTCGTGACGCCCCTGCGCCAAGAGTGGTCGCAAGGCCGAATGCCGTTCCTCCTGGGCTAGAAAGCGCACAACCATGTCGCCCACAGCTTCGTAGTGCGCGATGAGCGCCTGAAGGGCGGCTCGCGCGGAACCATCGGCGGGTATAGAAGTGCGCGGTACCGCTTCGGCACGGATGAGAGCTATGACGGCCTCAAGAAGTCCGTCCTTACCGCCGAACAGCCGGATGACGGTTTGTCGTGTGGTCCCGGCGGAAGCGGCCACCTCATCCAGAGTAATCTCGTCTATCCAGCGGCTCAGAAGGAGGTCGTTAAACGCTGCCACAACTCGCTGGCGTAGGCTCTCGGCGGCGGCGGCGCGGGCGGTCTGACGGTAGGGACGCTTAGCGAGGAACATTTAGAGATACTTAAAGTTATTCAGATAACTGACGGTAACATTAAATACGGATCGTGTAAACAGGGGTCGCGGTCAAACCCGATCCCTCAATTTTGTGTTACTCTTTCGCCATATGAGTAAGACAGTGACAATCCGCCTCACCAAGGAGCTTGCGATCTGGCTTGAGCAGGCCTCAAAGCAATCCGGGGTTCCAAAGGGGCGCATTGTCCGTGAGCAGCTCGAGAAAGCACGCGACGGCGGCAAGGCTCCGTCATTCATGAGGCTTGCCGGTTCAGTCCGCGGAGTGCGCGATCTCTCGATGCGCAAGGGATTTTCCCGGTCTTGAAAGGTATAGCTGACACGGGTTTCTTGGTGGCGTTTGCGAATACCAATGACAAGCATCACCAGTGGGCAGCGCAACTTGCGGCCGGAGTGACGGAACCACTGTTGACTTGTGAAGCGGTAATCGCGGAGACGGCATTCCACCTGGAGAGTGCGGCAGTCGCTCTGGCAATGATCAATGAAGGACTCGTCGCGCTGGCATTCGATTGCCGAGAGCACCTCGTCCAGCTCGCGCGCATGGCCGATCGCTTCTCGGATCAAAAGCCGGATCTCGCTGATCTCTGCTTAGTCCGGATGAGCGAACTATTTCCGAAGCATTCCGTAATTACCATCGATCGAAAAGACTTTCGGGTCTATCGACGAAATAAACGAGAGGCGATCCCCCTACTTTGCCCGCCGGAACGTTGACAAGCACGCGGGCAGGGAATATGCCAGATCGGGGGTGACGGAGATGTAGACAGAGATTCCGCCATTGTTTGCACTCATGCCAATTTGATAACACGCAGATTGCCGACAGGCAAGGGGAGGCCGAGCGCGCTACATCGCCTGCCGCTTTGCTTACCCGTGCAGTTCGTTGCAACCCTGCGCGATTACCTTCTGATTTCATGTTCCAACTTGCGGTGGAGGAGGCTGCTTCTTTAAGGAGCCAATCTGGCGCCTTAAAGTCCGGGCGCGGAAAGCACCGGAAGTATGCACCGTACGTTTTCACGGAACAGGGGATCGCCATGCTGTCCTCCGTTCTCTCAAGTGAACGCGCTGTCCAAGTAAACATTGAGATCAGGAGGGCATTTATTCGTCTGTGACAAGCAGTCTCAACGCACCAAGATTTGGCGCGCAAACTCGTGGCGTTGGAGAAAAAGTATCACGCAGGTCGTTCCGCCGCTGTGCACAAGAGTGGAACCGTGGCGATACAGCAAAGCCTGGTATAAGCGGCGCAATGAGATCGAGCGACTGTTCCGCCGGCTCAAGGGCTTTCGCCGCATCTTCAGTCGCTTCGATAAGCTCGACGTCATTTTATGGCGTTCCTGTGCTTCGCGCTCGTCGTCGAAGTACTTCGATAGTGTTAACAGCTCCCGCCTTCACATTCGCGCCAATATTTGCGGCGGACTCCTTTACGTGGCGTCAGTACCGGCATGCTGCTTGAGCTGCTGCAGTGTCTTCCGCCAGGCATAAAAGGCGAAGAGATCACAAAAAACCGCGAACATCCCGAATGCCACGCGACCGAAAGTCGAGCTCACGGAACCGCCGCGATGAACGGCAGAAGCCCCGGAATGGAAATCCCTCGGGCCTGGAACAAACGCCACCCAATCGAACAGCAGGGCCATGCACGTGATAGCCAAGGCCCCGAACAAGTACTGACGAACACCCGCTACGGGCGGCATCGAGATCGACACACCGGCGAACAGAATCAAAAATCCCATCAGCACGCCGGCCATCTCAGAGCTTTGCAACGGATGTGCAACCAGCAGCAGCTGGCGAAAGCCCGCGACCGTCATGATCAGCCCGCCGACGCCTAATGCCGCACCAATTACGAGGCGCACGCGGGGAGAATATTCGTACTGGCCCATCCCGATCAACTCCTCAGCGACGCTGAGCAGCGACGCACGACCCTAGGTCCCAGTTGATTGGCGAACAACTCGTACATCGATTCGAAATCGACACCGCCTGTGCTCCCGAATCCTATCTGGCGCCCGTCGGTGGCGACCAAGGAGATCGTAGTCACGCGCCCATCGCGCCCCAAGCGGCAATACACATGGGCTATCTCTCCCCACGTGAGACTTACCGGAGTGCGATGGAACACCCTCTCTTGCATCACACCGGTATCGGTGACGTAGGCTACGGGATTCCTGATCAGGGCGAACAGCACAGTCAGGGGACCAAATCCAATTGCAACCGGTATGACAGCGACCACCACTAGGATCATCTTTTGAACGCGACTTGTGGCCGGGAGATTGCGCAAGAATCGGATCGCTCGCGGCAACCACCACCAAAAAATTGCCAGCACAAAAAGCGATCCAACGACGCCCATCACGAGTCGAACCGACCACGTGGCGTAGGGAATCTGGTAAAGCACATGCGGAGGCATCAGCATAACAATGTACGCCTCGGCTCGCTTGCCAAAGTTGTCCTATATCACACACCCAGTACTAGATCGCTGTCGCGTCGCGGGAAGGAGTACTTGTCTCACGTGGTCCTACGTCGCCCATCATAATGCGAAAATTCGCACGCCGTTCACACGCAGCCGTTCACGCGCTGTGAAACGTCGCGTTTTGTAGGCCTTGAAGGGCCATCCGTTTGGGAGCGGACCTGACCCGTCGGCGCAGTCCGTCGGGCGAGTCGCGCGATTAAGCGGGAACGTACGTCAATCTAATCACGTCCTCGAAAACGAGATCGCTGGTCACAAGGCGGAGCGGCGGCCGGGGGCCGGCGAAGAATGGCTTGCCGCGACCAAGCACGACGGGGTGGAGGTAGAGTCGATACTCATCAATAAGCCCAAGGTTGGTTAGGGTTCCTGCCAATTCTGGTCCGGCAACTTCAATCTCCCCAACTGGCTGAGCCTTCAGCCCACGTATCACCGCCTCAATGTCATCTTCGACAAGTGTGGCGTTGGGTCCGACCGACTTCAACGTGCGCGACACAACCCACTTCGGCTGGCTCCGCCACGCCGCCGCGAAGTCGTGTTCCTCCGCGACCCAGTCCGCACGGTCTTCGTCCCAATAACGCATTACCTCGTACATGCGGCGACCGTACACAATGCCCGTCAGGTCGCGCACATGCTCTATGAAGTGACGAAAGAGCGCCGGGCTTGGCCTAAACTCCAGATGGTCGACGTAGCCATCCAAGGACTGGTTCAATCCATACACGAGCTTTGCCATGGTGCAAAATCTCCGCCGCAGGTTCTTCAGAATAGGTCGCTCGACCCGGGCGAAAACGCGAGGTCGGGAGAATCGTGATCGGCATACGGAGGGTAATCGCGGTGCCACCGTCTACCGCTTTATTTCGACTCTAGCCTCCGTTCTCGCAGACTTCGAGCGCCGTGCCCTGGAAACTTGTGCGGCCTGCCAGCGACGTGGTTGCCGGCGCACCGAAATACGTGATGAACGTCAAGTCCTGCAGGTGGTACGTGAAGCCGTCGCGCACATACCGGGTAGGTGCCGTAGTTCGCAGTGTCTTCCAACGGGCCGGCGACTTCAAGGAGGCCGCACGGCGAGTTGTTGTCGACAAACGGATCCATTACTGATTCGGCGAGTTCATGCGACAGCGCATCTACATCCTGCGAAAACACGCCCGTCGTACCGACATTGCTGAACGCCATGTAGACTTGCCCACTCGACAGGGCACTATGGTATCCGCCGATACAGCAGCCACCGTACCTCGGTTCCTCCGATGTCAAGTAGGTGTCATACATTTCGAATATCACGAGGGAGCTTGGCGTGATCTCGGGAAAATTCACGAGAATTGCCTGTAATTGGGTGTCAATGAAGTCGATGTCTGCGAGCGCCACGGTGACACCGAATTCGACGCCGACGATGCCGTATTTTAGGGGAGCCTTGATTTCCTGTATCGGCAGCACGGTCGGTGGGCCGAGTAGCGTGTGCCACCTCGTGTTGGTCGACGCCGACGACCAGAAATTGGCGCGCTGGTAAGCGTCTATATATTGCGTATTGCCGAGATCCGTTCCGGCTTCATCGAACGTGAGATGCTTGAGGAGCGGCGAATCCTTCGTATTGGCGACCGCTGACTTGCCATTCGACTGCAACGTATCCGGGGAAAACGTCGTCCCCCCGTTTACGCCCACGCGGATCCTGACCGGGATGAGATAGACCGGAATCTTGGCCGTGGTGTCCGTCGTTGGATCAGACCCGATCACTGTCGCACTGTATGAGTCCCCGGTCACGGAAAAACTCCAGCCGTAGGTCCATGTCGGCAAAGTACTCGATAGCGGGGTGCTGTCAGCGTTGATCTGTTTGAAGCGCTCGAAGCGCGGAACCGCCGGCATCGTGTCGTTTTGCTGTGCCATCGCAGTGTCCGCGATAACCGCCAGTGTGAGCGCAGCGGCTAGAGCACGAATTGAATTCATTTCTTGTCTGTTCCTTATTGATATAAACGCAAACGAATCCGCGTCGATGATGTACATCACTCGTGCGCATCGCCACCACATCCCGACGCGGCGGGATAGAATTGGATGAAACGCATTGTCCCGTGCGCGGCATTATTCACTAAATTGAGCGGCGCTTGACCTTTTCTACCCGAGTCCGATCTGGCGGTCAAATAGACGATTGTCAGTTGGAAACGTTATGTGAGACCGAGATGCAGCGCCGCAAGATTGGGTCGATGCGCGCTCGGGGCTGCTGCCCCGCAAGCCGATGCGCCGTTGACAGGCTCGCACATCAATGTATCCCTACGTAGCCTTGCGTGGCCCCTAGAAACCCCGATGAGCAAGGCAACTAGACCTTGATGACCTTGAGGATGCGCTTTAGAGCGACGAAATCCGCGGTGAAATTGGTCAGCAATCAATACCATCCCTGGTCCCTATCCCTCGGATTTCATATTGTGGGGATCGAACGGAATAGCATTTAATGCCGGAGGTGATGCGGTGATGGTCCTGTCGGGAAAGTTTGCGGCAGATTCCCAGGCCCCCGCGGGTGCGCTGAAAAAGATTGCGCCCGTGCACGTTCAATGATCAGCCCCGTACGCCAGTCGCACGCGGGTGGCCGCCAGAATTGGTAGCTAGGTATCGCCCCGCAAGCTCGAGGACTTGCGGGATCTTATTCCGGCCAGGAAGGTATACGGATCGGGGGTCTTGGCAATCGCAAACCGTTCGTTGCGAACTGCTCGTTTGCCCCCTATTCGGGGGATACATCGAGCTGGCGCGCCCCTGTCAGACTTTGTTCCGGTCTGCATTCGAGGGCCTATGTTGATTAGAACGCAATTTTTCCGCGAATCCTGCGCGCACGGGACGGCTCGACGGGCCGCCAACATGCGATGAGTCGTTTATTTTCCCGCTCGAGGAACTGAGTCGTTCGGAGACGGGCTATCGGTCACCGAAAATGGAGCCACTTCTGTGCGATATTCTGATTACAAATGTTTCCGGTTCGGGTTTGATGCTGGAGTCGCATTCGTCAACATCGATCACCCGCCGATGAATCTTCTTGATGAAGTTCTGTCACAGGAATTCGACAAACTCGGCAGGGAACTCGAGGCCGATGAGAGCGTCCGGGTTGTGGTCTTGCAGAGCGCGCTTCCTGATTTCTTTATAGCCCACTCTGGCTTGGGCCGGGTTGGGTCCGCTTCCAAAATGGTATCCCTTACGCGCAGCTTTCGTCTTACCCAGACGATCGGCGAGTTGTTT